>CACAXS010000001.1 GCA_902536545.1 uncultured Prochlorococcus sp.
CGATGAGTCATCAAGAACTTAAACAATATGTATTAGAAATTATTTCTCATCAGATAAACGACACAATTGGTAAAGAAGAGGAAATGGAAGCATGGAGAGAAATGTCAGATTTTTTTGGAGAACAATTTGAAATACATATCTTAGAAATACAAACAAAATATATAGACGATAAAAACGTAATTGAAACAGAAATGGATTCTCAGAAGCAAAGAGTAGAATTACTTGAAAAGAATAATTTGGATCAAGAGAAAAAAGATATGTGGGATGACTAAACAACCTGAATAGTGTAGTAATTCAAAAGATATAAACAAAAATATCTCTTAATTTAAAATAATGAAAATCAATCAAAGAGAGTTTTTTCATTTTTTTTGGAGAATTTATTAAATGTTCTAATTACTGTTCTTAATAAAGAATTTTTTTAATTCAGAACAACAATGCTGAAGATTGATATAATTATTTTTAATGTTCTAAATACTGTTCTTAATATTATATCAAATACTCGATTATATCTTCGGCTAACCACTATTTGACAAAAAAGAGAGCAAATAAAAAAGTCACCCTAAAAAGGAGACTTTAGATAACTTTTTGGGATTTATGAACTCCCCGGGCGGGATTCGAACCTGCGACCAATCGATTAACAGTCGATCGCTCTACCGCTGAGCTACCGAGGAATATAAAATGAATTTAGCTCTTTAAAGTACCTTATGACAAGTACAAGAATTAATTATATTGAAATTTTAATGGTTCTTGCCAACTAGATAAAAAACCATTTTTCAACTCTGCTACTGAATCAGCATAAGTTAATTCTTCATAACGATGAGTAATCCACAAAGCTGATAAAGGTTTTTTATGGTCACTTGTAAGATTTTTAATAGTTTGTAAAACTTTTAATTGGCTGGTTTGATCAAGTAACGCTGTAGGCTCATCTAAAAGAATAAAATTTCTATTACTTATCAGAGCGCATGCAATAGTTAAGCGTTGTTTTTGTCCACCGCTCAAAGTATGAACTGGTCTTTTTTCAAAACCAGTCATTCCTACTTGATCAAGCGCATATTCAATTTTTTTATTAATTTCATTTTGACTTATATTCTGATTAATATTAATTAGAAGTTCACTCCTACAATTTGGCATCAATATTTGATGATCAGGGTTTTGAAACACCATGCCAATTTTTGCATTAGAGTCAATGACACCATTTTGGGGTTTGATTATTCCATTAATTAATTTTAAAAGAGTACTTTTTCCGCTCCCATTTTTACCTACGACCATCCAAAATCCAGTTTTCTTTATTGATAAGTTACATTTAAAAATTAAATTTTCTTTTTTTCCAAGATATGAAAAAGAAACATCTTTGAATTTAATATAGGGTATTTCATTTTCAAGGGAATCTCGCATTAATTCTATTAATCTATGTTGAGAGAAAATCCCGGTCTTTTAGCTCCTCCTGCTACTGACGATTTTTCATACATCTGTACAGAAATGATTTCTTTAGCTCTTACAGAAATTAATTTATCTTGCACTTTGTCACACCTTAGTTCGATCAAGTTTGAGGATTCTAAAGTTTCATTCATAGAACTTTTTATTTCATCATAAATTCGTTTAACATCATCAAATTCTTTCTTCTGAATGGCTAGTGGAAAAGGCGAATATCTCAGACTTAGTTCTAACGAATACATAATCATAATAAAAACTACCTTTTATATTACTAAATATTTTTCAACAGGAAGTTATTTTGAGAAAATTATATAAAAGATCTTTAAATACAATTATTATGTATATAAGAGATTTTATTTGCATTAAAAAATAATTTCATGGAAATAGCAAATGATATAACTTCTTTAGTTGGAAATACCCCATTAGTTAAATTAAATCGAATCAGAAAGTATTTTGATTGTTATCCAGAAATAATAGCCAAACTAGAAAGTTTTAATCCATCTGCTTCCGTTAAAGATCGAATCGCTTATTCAATGTTACATAAAGCTGAAGAAGAAGGATTGATAACACCAGATAAAACAACGTTGATTGAAGCAACTAGCGGTAATACTGGCATCGCATTAGCAATGGTTACAGCAGCAAAAGGCTATAAATTAATATTAACTATGCCGGACACTATGAGTATTGAGAGAAGGGCAATGTTGAGAGCATATGGAGCTGAATTACAACTAACACCTGGGGAAGACGGAATGAAAGGAGCTTTAGATTTAGCTAATGAGTTGTCTTCAACCATTGCAAATAGCTATCAATTTAATCAGTTTGAAAACTTTGCTAATCCAGATATTCATGAAAGAACAACGGCCCAAGAAATATGGTCCCAATCCAATAACAATTTAGATGGGCTAATTACAGGAGTAGGCACAGGAGGAACAATTACTGGTTGTGCACGTTTTTTGAAAAAAGTTAATCCAAATTGCAAAATTTATGCCGTAGAGCCCAAAAAAAGTGCTGTGATTTCCGGAGAAAAAGCAGGATCTCATTCGATTCAAGGAATTGGAGCGGGTTTCGTACCGAAAGTATTAAATACTAAATTAATTGATGAAATTATAAAAATAGATGACGATGAAGCATTTTATTATGGGCGTTTATTAGCTCGATTGGAAGGTCTTTTATCTGGCATCAGCAGCGGTGCAGCTTTAGCTGCAACTATAAAAATCGGCAAAAGAAAAGAACTAATGAATAAAAGATTGATAGTTATTCTTCCAAGTTTTGGAGAAAGATATTTATCAACAGCAATGTTTGAATCTAATACCTCAATTCAAGCCAGAAAAGATGGTTATCTCTAATGCATAATTTGTAAAAATGGGAAAAAATTTATATGAAGAATTAGGTCTCAAGAAAAATGCAACCAGAAGTGAAATTAAATCTTCATATCGCTCTTTAGTTAAACAACATCATCCTGATGCGGGCGGCAAGAAAGAAAGATTTCTTGCAATACAAAATGCCTGGGAAACTCTAAATGACCCTATCAAAAAGAAACAATACGATAGCAGTTTTTTCTCTTCAAGTTCATCATTTGATTCATTAAATGAAAATTGGGAAGAGAAATTTAATTCAAAAAAAAATAATTCTTCACTAAAGGATAAAGAAGTTGAAACATGGATTAAAGAAATTTATAGTCCGATAAATAAATTAATTAGTCAAATAATTAAACCTTTGAATAATGAAATAAAAGAACTATCTGCTGATCCATATGATGACCAACTAATGGAAAATTTTTGCAGTTACATAATGCTTTCACAAAAGAAAATAGAAAAAGTTGAAAAAATTTATAACAAAAAAATAGTTCCAAAGTCTATTTCAGCTTTAGGGCTCGATCTTTATCATTGTTTTTCACAAGTTAAAGATGCGCTATCAGAATTTGATAGATATACACAAGGATACGTAGATAATTACTTATTTGATGGCAAAGAAATGATCAAAGAAGCAAAAAGAATCCAATCAAAGATGTCTACAGAGAAAAAAACTAAAAACTTTTAGATATAAAAATTTTATTAAGTAAATTCTTTAAGTTGATCTAATTGCAACCAAACATCTGGAACAGGTCTGCGCCATCGAACCTGAGCATATTCATCTTTGAGTGAGAGAATTTCTCCAGGGCCCTCAAAGACATAATTAGGTAAATCATTATCACTGGAATTCGCTTCGATACTTTTTATATAATTTTCTCTATCGACAAAAACCAAACTCCCTTTCTTAAGAGGTTTCTTTGGAATAGAATCTGTCATGATAAATTCAAGAAAGTTATTTGCAATCTATTATACAAAAATTTGTTTGAAAAATATTGAAAATAATTTATACCAGAATAATAATTACAAACGTCTAAAAAATTTAATAGCCTAAAATGATAAACATCTATATGATATGCGTCTTTTACTACTTGGCTGCACTGGATTTGTTGGGAAAGAATTAGTACCAACACTACTCAATGAAAATCACGAAATATACATTGTAAGTAGAAAACCAATTAGTAAATTGAAGTTTGATTTAGATTTCAACAAGTTTAAGTTTTTTCAAATAGATTTATCAAAAGAAAAAAACTGGAATAACGAAAATCTTCTTAATATTTTAAGAGAGACAGATGGAATTATTAATTTGATGGGAGAACCCATAGCAGAAAAAAAATGGACTTCTGAACAAAAAAAGAAGATTGAAAATAGTCGTATTAATACCACAAAATTTATGATGAAGTCCCTTAAAACTTTAAAAATAAACCCAAAAGTTATTATAAATGGATCAGCAATAGGTTATTACGGTACAAGTTTGTCTGGTAAATTCACTGAAAATAGTATTGGAGGAAAAGACTTTTTAGCTAATCTTTGCAAAAAATGGGAAGTGGTAGCTGCTGAAAAACCATTTTTCTCAAGGTTAGTTATTTTTAGAATTGGAATTGTTATAGAGGCAGATGGAGGAGCATTAGGAAAAATGCTCCCTATTTTTAAAGTTGGATTAGGTGGACCAATTGGAGATGGTAAGCAATGGATGAGTTGGATTCATAGAACTGATTTATGTATATTAATTACTCAAGCATTAGTTGATAAAAAGTATTCGGGAGTATTTAATGCTGTTGCGCCTAATCCAGTATTAATGAGAGAATTTTCTCAGACTTTAGGCAAATGTCTGAATAGACCTAATTTACTTCCAGTGCCTGGAGCGATTTTAAAAATATTGTTAGGAGATGGAGCAAAAGTTGTTTTAGAAGGACAAAAAGTAATTAGCAGTAAACTCAAAAATTATACTTTTAAATATCCTCTTCTTGAGAAAGCAATTTACGCCTCCACCAAGAATTAATACCGTTTACTAAAGCACCGATAATAAGAATTGTTATTAATGGAACTACAAGAGGATTCCAAATTATCTGAATAAAATTAATAAAAATGAATATGCCCTTTAATTGCATGATGATTGCAAAAATAAAAAATATTGCAAAAAAAATGACTATAAATAAATTTATTAATAACAAATTATCGATAATTTGTTTTAACTTATTTTGATTATTCTCCTTAGTCATTTTTTATAACAACATTCATATCATCAACCATTTTAAGACAAGCTTTGTTTTCACCCAGTCTTTTTTTGGCATTTTCATTACATAAGATCATAAACTTCTTATTTAGCTGTATAAGATATATTATTTTTATGATCAATTTAATTGTCTGATTGATTTGATCATTCTTATCTTTATAATTACTGGCACAAAAAACATATTTTCCAAGCAAACGTCTTTGAGCTTCTGCAAAAGTTTTTGTAAATTGTGGACCTTTACCTTCAATCTGAATAACCGGTTTTCCTAATCCAATGGCTTGCTCTGCTGCTGTTCCAGCCATGCTGATACAGCATCTACTTTTCAATAATATTTTGTCAAAATTATTCCAATATATATTCACTTCTAAAAACTTATATTTGAATTTCAAGAGATTATTATCTTTTATATTTTCTATTTTTAACCATCCTCTTTTTTGAAATATCTCCTTTATTTTTAATGAAGATAAAGCATTAACTATTGCAAAATTAAACTGAATTTTTTGAAAATATCTTAAATCTGACAATGCCTCTAATACCTCTAAGATTATAACAAGATTATCTAAAATCTCAGGGAATCTGCTTCCAGGAAATAATCCAATACTTAATTCAGCTTTTTTTAATTCTTTAATTCTAGGAAAAAACTTATCCATAAAAGGATTACCAAAAAAAGATACTTTCTTTTTTAATTGCAATGCTAAATCATTAGCTGTAAGGGAATCTCTCGTATATATTTTTTTTGCTTTTTGTGAGAGCAAGAAAAATTTAGAAGGCCATGGTAATTTTAACTTTCCTTCATAATGGCTAGAATAAGCAACTAGATATGTAAAAAAATCTTTCTTACAAACCCATGCAAAAAAAACTGGCACAATATCTCCCACTACAAAAAAATAATCATATTTTTTTCTTATTTTAAAAGTTAAATATAATTTTTTTAGCAGATAAAATATTTCTCCTCCTATTATCTCAGTGAGTCTTCCTTTAAAAGAATTATAGCCAATTCCTCCAGTTCTAAATTCTTTAGTTTTACCAATAATCTTAATTTTTTCTTTTTCATAATGTTTTCCTAATCCAACAATTGGCAAAGCATGAACAGAATAACCACTTTTAACGAATTGCTTAGCTATGAGGCTGCCAGATAGATCTTCTCCATGCCCATTACTTAATATTAAAATTTTAAACAATTTAAAATTCCAACCATTTTTTTACTTTGGTTAACTCAGGCCAATCTGGATATCTACTTAATCCATCTTCAACAGATTCTTTCAACTCACTTTTCACATCTGGCATTAAAATAGACATTTTTTTTATTAACTCAATGTGATCCCTAACACCTTTATTATTGGTAGCCAAAAGAGCTAAAGACAAATTCATTCTTGCTTGTGGATCTTGCTGATTTAATCGAACAGCTTGTCTGGCAGCTGACAAAGCTTCTTCATTATTTTTCAAAAGTAATTGAAGCCATGATAAACAAGTCCAGGCAGCAAAATGATTTGGAATTTGCTGTATGATTTTTTGAAAATCTTGAACAATTGGAATTAAATCTTGCCCTGCTTTATATCTTGATAGAGCAGCATTAAAACCCTCTTCGATGGGATTAATTTTGTTATTCATTATTTATTAAACTGCAAAGGAGCTTCCACAACCGCAAGTTTGAGAGGCATTGGGATTTACAAAATTAAAGCCACCTCCAATTAATTCTTTACTAAAATCTAACTGCATTCCATAAATATATAAAAGACTTTTAGGATCACAAACTACTTGAAAGCTTTGATCAGCTTTTAATGAATAATCATAAACTTTATCATCGGGATTTATTTCATTAGTTCCTATAAAATCCATCGTATAACTCATCCCACTACAACCACCTGATCTTACTCCTACCCTGAGTGCTTTTTTATCACTTTGGCCCTTCAATAAAATTGAAATTTGTTCTATAGCATCATTCGTTATTAAGATACCTTTGCCATCATCAGAATTTTTAATTTCCTGTTTAACTTCTACATTTTCCATAAACAAAGGGATTTCTACTATTTATAATATAAAAACTTAATCGATAGGATGCATAAAACAAACGTTATCCAAATTTGATTTGTTATAATTTTGAGAAAAAGTGAAAATTGCAATAGTTGGTTCTGGATTAGCTGGTCTTACAGCAGCAGTTAATTTAGTTGATGAAGGCCATGAAGTAGAAATTTACGAAAGCAGATCATTTTGGGGAGGAAAAGTAGGAAGTTGGGAAGATAATGATGGCAATCACATAGAAATGGGTTTACATGTATTTTTTTACAATTATGCAAATCTTTTTAAATTAATGAAAAAAGTGGGAGCTCTAGACAATTTACTCCCGAAAGATCATACTCATCTATTTATCAATAATGGTGGAGATTTAAAATCTTTAGACTTCAGATTCCCTTTAGGTGCGCCATTTAATGGACTTAAAGCTTTTTTTACCACCGAACAACTTACTTGGTTAGATAAGTTCAGAAATGCCTTAGCTTTAGGAACTAGCCCAATAGTTAGAGGATTGATAGACTATGAAGGCGCAATGAAAATAATTAGAGATTTAGATAAAATTAGTTTTAAAGAATGGTTTTTAAATCATGGTGGAAGTGAAAAAAGCTTAGAAAGAATGTGGGATCCTATAGCATATGCTCTAGGTTTTATTAATTGCAAAGATATTTCAGCAAGATGCATGCTAACTATCTTCATGATGTTTGCTTCAAAAACAGAAGCCTCAAAACTGAATCTTTTAAAAGGTTCTCCACATAAATGGTTAACTCAACCTATTGTCGACTACATCAGAAATAAAGGAGCAAAAATATACCTTAACCATAAGGTAGAAGAAATCATTTATGACAAGGAAACTGCCTCTTATTCAGTTAATCAATTAAAAATATCTTCTCCTGAAGGGATTAAGGCAGTGTTTGCAGATAAATTTCTAGCTGCCTGCGATGTGCCTGGAATAAAAAAAATAATTCCAAAAGAATGGTATCAATTTAAAGAATTTGAAGGTTTGAAAAAACTTAGAGCTGTAGCTGTTGCCACAATCCAACTAAGATATGACGGTTGGGTTACTGAATTACAAAAAGATAATACTGGAAACGAACCAATTGGACTAGATAACCTCCTTTATTCTGCTGATGCCTCTTTCAGTTGTTTTGCTGATTTAGCACTAGCCAGTCCAGCAGATTATAGAAAAAAAGATATGGGATCACTTCTCCAATGTGTTTTAACTCCTGGCGATAGATGGATGGGAAGATCTACAGAAAGAATTACAAAAGAAATAGATAAAGAGGTTCGCCGTCTATTCCCATCCTCAAAAAACCTTAAATTGCTTTGGAGTAATGTAGTACAAATTCCACAATCACTCTATAGAGAGGCTCCCGGTATGGAACCTTTCAGACCTAATCAAAAAACATCTATATCTAATTTCTTTATGGCTGGTAGTTATACAAAACAAGATTACATAGACTCTATGGAGGGAGCTACAATGAGTGGTCATTTGGCTGCTGCTGCAATTTTAGAGAAGAAAGCAGAATTAGCAAAGAATCTTGCAGTAAGTTAATTCATGGGTACTTGGCTAAAACATGACGTAGTAACAGTTGTTAATGCGCCTCTCGAAAATGTTTGGGATACATGGAGTGATTTAGACTCAATGTCACTTTGGATGAACTGGATTGAATCTGTAAAAACAGTTGATGAAGAGACTAACACATTACCAGATTTAACAGAATGGACTTTGGCTGCAAATGGCTTTAAGTTTAAATGGAAAGCTCAAATTACAGAAAGGGTCGAAAAAAGCAAACTTAAATGGAAATCTATAGGAGGTTTACCAACTGAGGGATCAGTAGTTTTCGAAAGTAAAACTGATCAAATCACAACGGTAAATTTAGCAATAACTTATGAGCTACCTAAAATGATTGCGCGTTTTATGGAAGAAAATATCTTAGGCAAAATGGTTACAAACGAATTACAGGTAAATGTTGATAGGTTCAAAGATTTAGTTGAAAAGAGATATTCAAAAAATTTTTCTAACTAAAAATATTAATTGCCAGATCTAGCAGTCCTTCAAAAGTATATTTTTGTGCCTGACTATCAACTCTTCCAAAAGTCTTGTTACATATTTTTGTTGTCTGAGGTCCAATAGTTAACAACTTAATCTGATGAAAATATTCTAACCATTGTTTACCAAGTTTTTTTTCTAGTAAAAAAGCAGCATTTACTACGGTTTTGCCGCTTGAGAAAATAATTGCATCTACTTTTCGATTAGAAATAATATCAATTGTTTCTTCCGGAATTGAGTCAGGACATCTAGTTTCATATGCAGCAACCTCAAATACACGGGAACCAGCCTTTCTAAATTGATCTGCAATTAGATCCCTACCACCTGTTTGAACTCTTGGTATAAAGACTCGAAGTCCATAACCAGATACTGGGAAATTATCAATTAAACTTTCAGCAACGAACTCTGGAGGTATGAAATCAGCCTTAATTCCAAAATCATCAAGAGTTTTTGAGGATTTTTCTCCGACTACGGCGATTTTTGTTTTTTTAGAACATTCTTTTAATGAACTATTAAAGTACCTAAGTCTTTTATCCACAAATTTAATCCCATTGCTACTGGAAAAAATAATCCAATGAAAATCATTTATTTGATTTAATGCTTCATCAAGTGGATTCAAATCATCTGGATCACCAATACTTATTGCAGGCAAATCAAATACATTAGCGCCCTTGCTTGTGAATATTTTTTTTATATCTAATATCCCTTCTTTTGATCGTGTAATAATTATATTTCTTTGATCAAGTGGTAGATCAACCATTGGCATCCTTGTCCTCAACATTATTATTTTGATTTTTATTTTTTAATTCATCGAGAAGTTTCAAGACTGATAATCCTTTATCAAGAACAACATCGTCTTTAAAAATTATCTCTGGCACTCTTCTCATTTCTATTCTTTTTCCTAAAGTATGCTTTATAAAGCTTTTAGCTGTATTCAAGTTTGCTACAATGACTTTCCTGACTTTCTCTTGAGCAGTTGAAGTTATGTAAATTTTACAGTGTTGCAAATCACCTGATAAATCAATCTTAGAAATATTGACGAAATGATCTCTAATAAGATCATTTTCCAAATCATTTTGCAAAATAAGGGTTATTTCTTTCTTCAAAAGAGAAGAAACTTTTGCAAGACGGTAATTATTTGGCATTATGATTGTAAATTTATTGGGCTTGTCATCGCTTGCAAGACAAAATAAACTGTTATGAAAGCACTTAAGACAGAAGATATCAAACCTACTATTGTGAGTGGATTTGAACTATTCTTGAATAAAGGTTCAAGCAAAGCTACAAGTCCCCCAACAATTATGGATATCAAATACTTTGGATATCTTGCAACATTAGAGAAAAATTCGCCCATCAGCTCCACAAATAGATTACTTTTTTAGCTAAGTTTTAACAAACATTTAATAGCATGATCACATTATATCAATTTAGGCATAGTGCTTTTTGTTTAAAAACAAGAATGGCTCTTCATGCAAAAAAACTACAATATCGAGTTGAGGAAGTAACACCCGGAATAGGCCAATTTGAAATCTTTAAACTATCAGGTCAAAAACAAGTACCTGTAATAGTCGATAGTAATGATCAAGTTATTAATGACTCTTCAACTATTTGCGAATATATAGATAAAAAAAATGATAATAATCCACTCTTTCCTGAGGATCCAATATTATTTGCACAATGCAAACTAATTGAAGACTGGGCAGATACTACAATGGCTACAACTTGTAGAAAAGCTTTAATAAAATCTTCAATAGAAAATCCACACCTAAGAACTGCATTACTTCCAGATGAAATACCTTCTTCAGTTAAAAGTATTGTTGATAAGTTACCTTTTGAAAATCTTAGTAAAATTTCTAATGTAGTTTTGTCTTCTAAAAATAATCTAGAACTCCAAAAATTACTAGAAGCTTTATCAAAATCCCTGATCAACAAAAGATATTTAGTTGGAGATAGTTTATCAATTGCAGATATTTCAATTGCTGCTCAATTATCTCTTCTTAAATTTCCAAAGTCTGCAGGACCAATTCTTTCAGGAGAGGGAAGCCAGGAATACATAAATAACCCTTATTTAGAAAATCTTTTTATGTGGAGGAACAACTTAGAAGAATATCTTTTTAGTGCTAACTCTCAATAAATTCAAACGTCAATTTATATTTATTTGTTTTTATAGCATGAATTGAAGGATCACCAACTTTTGAACCATAAGAAGCAACATATTGCACTCCACAAATTGATGGTTTGATTGAATTATCAACTTGCAATATTTCTTCGGAACATTTTTGAAATTTACTTATGGTCTCTACCTGATTAATCCTTGTAGCGCCTCGCTTATGCGCTGTTTGTATAACTAGCTCATCTGCGAAAAAAATATCATCATCTTGGATCTGATTTCTCCCTGTAATTCTTGAATCAATATAAAAATCATCTTTTAAATAAGTAATTTGATTATTAATAGATTGAGGATCATTTACAACCTTGATTAAGTTATCACCAAATATTGCTTTTCCAATTGATTCAGAATTTTTTGCACGATTACCAATAATTAAATCTAAATCATTCTTAAAGAAATTTACTTTGTAAATAACTGGCTCTTCTGAATCATTTATTATATCTTGAGAAGTAACGAGCCAATTCCCCTCGAACCATTTAGGATAAATTAAATCCTTAGAAGTGTCAGATAATTTAAAATTTGGCAAATATAATGCTGGCCATTGATTTACACGATTTTCCAAAAACTCTCGTACGTTAGAATCTACTAGAGAAAAAGAACTTTCTAAAAAAATACCTTGAAAAATCAAGCAAAGAATCAATCCAAGAAGAATTTTCATTATGTCAAATCCACTAATAAGAGCATCAGATCATTACGTATTATTAGAGCCGGATTCAGAAGAAAAAATTGTATCAAAGCAAGAAGCAATTTTATGGTTGAAGAATTGGCTTAGTAAGACAGAAACACAAACAATATATCAAAATATAGAAGATCCTGATCAGGAATTTTTTGAAGAATTATTGGAAAGCACTTATGAATTAGAAATAAAAATAGGATACGTCATCAAGTGGTTTGCAGTAAGAATTGAACCGGATTAACTAATTATTTCTTTATGAATTGCATTAATTATTTTCATAGCGACTTCTTCGATATTTTCCCTTTTTACTTGAATTCTTAGATCTGCTTGAGAATACAAATTTTCTCTAGATTGAAAAATGCTCAAATATAAATCATTTAGATTCTTTCCCTGAAGAAGTGGTCTATTTTCAATTTCATTTTTCAATCTTTCAATTGCTATCTCTTTATCGAGATCTAGCCAAGCAATTATTCCTTGTCTTAAGATTCCCCAATTTTCCGATTTGGTAACTATTCCTCCCCCAGTTGAGATTACTAATGAAGGAATTTTGATAGTTTCTTTGAGGCAGTTTGCTTCTAATTCACGGAAATTATCTTCTCCTTCATCATTAAAAATTTGATTGATAGATTTTTTTGCCAACTTCTCTATTAATAAATCTAAATCAATGTATTTATACTTCAATAATTCAGCCAGCTTCAAACCAGTTTGTGACTTACCAGAACCCATCATTCCAATTAAAAATATGCTTCTTCCCCTAATAGAATGAACTGTTTTTTCAATAATGGATTGTTCCATAAAGACAAAAGCGTATTTTAAACCTTAAGATAGTATTATCGCAGACAGGTATGACTTCTACACAATCCAAACCATTACATGGGAAAGGACGTGAATGCGTCATAACTCGACGTGCCTGCTTTAGTTCTAGTCACCGTTATTGGCTTCCTGAAAAAAGCCCAGAAGAAAATTTATCTCTTTTTGGAAAGTGCAGCATTGCACCAGGTCATGGTCATAATTATGAACTTATTGTTTCAATGGGCGGAAAACTAGACTCTGATGGAATGGTACTTAATCTCTCTGATGTAAAACACTCTATTAAAGATAAGGTTACTGGACAATTAGATTTTCGTTTTTTAAATGATGTCTGGCCTGAATTTAATGTTAATAATCAAGGGGGTATACTTCCCACAACTGAAGCATTGGTAAAGGTCATTTGGAGTCGTCTAAAGGATGATTTACCTCTTACAAGTCTAAGGCTTTATGAAAACCCAAATTTATGGGCAGATTATTTTGGAAAAAACATGGAAGCATTTTTAACAGTTCAAACTCATTTTGCAGCAGCTCATAGACTTGCAAAAGAAGAGATATCGTTTGATGAAAATAAAAAAATCTACGGGAAATGTGCCAGAGTGAATGGACATGGTCATAACTATCTTGTCGATATAACTGTAAAAGGAGACATTGATAAAAGAACAGGAATGGTTTGCGACTTATCTTCCCTCCAAGAGATAATAAATGATTTAGTTGTTGAACAACTAGATCATACTTTTCTAAATAAAGACATCGAATTTTTCCATAATTGTGTTCCAACTGCTGAAAATATAGCTTTATATATTTCTGATATCCTAAAGAAACCAATACATAACCTTGGTGCAACATTACACAAAATAAGACTCCAGGAGAGTCCAAATAATGCTGCAGAAATTTTTGTTGATCAAAAGTTAACCAATTCACTGAAGTTGGAATTTGAAAATAGTTTAGTCACGCAAACTTGAGTATCCCAAGAGTAATAATCGTTATAGCATCTAGTCTTGATGGGAGAATTGCATTTCCTCGAGGTGGAGAATCGCATCTTGGAAGCGAAGAAGATAAAAAAATATTAAATCAAAACTTATCAATGGTTGACGCCACCATTTTTGGTTTAGGTACTCTAATAGCTCATCAATCAACTTACCTAATTAAAAATGTCAATGATAATGAGGAAGTAAATATATCAAAAAGCCAACCAATTTCTATAGTTGCTTCAAATAGCAAAAAATTTAACAGCAATTGGAAATACTTTCGTCAACCAATTAGAAGATGGCTAATAAGCACAACTAAAGTTGATCATTCGTCGAATAATGACTTCGAGAAACAACTCTTTTTTGAAGATTCATGGGGAAAAACTTTAATTTCACTCAAAAAACAAGGTATAAATGATCTAGCTCTTTTAGGAGGTGCAAAACTTATAAATTCATTTATAAAAGAGGATCTAATAACAGATATAAAAATTACAATAATTCCACAAATTATTGGAGGTAGATATACATGGATCCCTCCAGAACAAACAAATGAGATTTTTAATCTCAAAAGACTATGGGAAATAAAATCAATGAAAAATTTAATGAATAATGAAATCCATGTTCATTACAAAAAAATTTGACATAGATTCAACTATAAATGAACCAAAAAATACATAAAGTTGAAGTCAAATTGTCAATTAAGGAAATCTCCAAGGAGATATGGAATGAATTAGCAAATGAAATAAATAATCCATTTTATGAATGGACTTGGCTTAAAAACCTTGAAATATCAAAAAGTGTTTCAAGAGAAACTGGTTGGCAGCCTCTATATTTTGTTGCTTATAAAAATGAAGAAATATTAGGAATTGCTCCACTTTTTTTAAAAAATCATAGCTATGGAGAATTCATTTTTGATCAATCATTTGCAAGATTGGCTCAAGAGCTGAATTTAAATTACTACCCTAAATTAATTGGAATGAGTCCTTATAGTCCTGTAAATGGATATCAATTTTTTTATAAAAAAAACAAAGATAAAAAAGAAATTACAAATTTACTCATAAACCATATCGAAAGCTTTGCAATTAAAAACAAAATTTTAAGTTGTAATTTTTTATATATTGATGAAAGCTGGGGCAATCATCTTAAATCTTTGGGATACTATGAATGGATAAATTCCAGCAGTGAATGGAGGAGTAATGGAGAAAAAACGTTTGATGATTTTCTTTCTAGATTTAACTCTAATCAGAGAAAAAATATCAAAAAAGAAAGAAAATCAATTACTAAACAAGATATTAAAGTAGAAATTTTTAATGAAGATGATATCAACCAAGAAATCCTCAAAAAAATGCATAATTTTTATGAGCAGCATTGTTCTAGGTGGGGAGTTTGGGGAAGTAAATATCTAACATCTGCATTTTTCGAAAAAATTGATAATAATAAAAAAAATCTTTTACTTTTTAGCGCATCAAAAAATGATTCAAATGATATTTTTGCTATGTCGATGTGCGTTAAAAATAAAAACAACCTATGGGGTAGATATTGGGGTAGTAAAGAAGACATATCTAATCTACATTTTGAATTATGTTACTATCAACCAATTGAATGGGCAATAAAAAATAGTATCCATTTTTTTGATCCTGGAGCTGGTGGTAAACATAAAAGGCGAAGGGGGTTTTTTGCAAAAAGCTCTATTAGCTTGCATAAGTGGTTTGACAAAAATATGGAAAATATAATTTATCCTTGGCTAAATGAAGTTAATAAACAAACCGAGGCGGAAATTGAATTTGAGAATAATTCTATACCCTTCAAATAAACATTTATATGGTATTACCAAAGATTATATTATTAATATAGTTTTTTTAACTTCTAAGAATGGATCCTTGTAAAATTTTAGATGAAAAAATAAAGATTGATAATAATTTATCCAACAGATATATAGACTTAGATCCAAACGGTTATTTTATTATAAAAGTAGATTTAGAAGAAAATAAAATTATTTTAGAGCACTTTTTAAATAACATCGATGAGGAAGGCTATGCACTTGACCCCGAAACGAATGAACCAATAAAATGCGACTCTCAAAATAAAAGAGTTAGTAATGAAATTTTTAAAGGTATTAGTGCGAAACAACTTGGAATATTAATTACTGAAGAAAGAAATGACCTAATAACCAGATTCGATCATGCTCTATATATAGGCCGGGAACTACAAAAAGCAGAAGAATGTTTATACAAAAAATTACCATATATCCAAGATTAAGAAATTAAACGAAAAAATCTAATCTTTTCATCTCATGTTAAATTAAACAAAAGTAAAAAAATTAATGAACATCATTTTCTATTTTGCATTTATTGGTTTTGGTTTTGGAGCTGCTTTCGCATTAGATAAACTTTTAAGAGCAGTTAAATTAATTTAAAAAAACTACAAAATTTTAATAGCCTCTCCATACAAATCATATTCATCCGCAAAAGAAATATTTGCTTCAACAAATTTACCAATATAATTTTTCAAATCAATTTTATCTTTAACAGATAAAATTACAGTACCGTCAATTTCAGGCGCGAAATTATAGGACCGACCTATTAATTCGTTAATATCTGATATTTTTTCTACCAAAATCTTCATTTTTGAACCAATATATGCGTGATTTTTATTTTTAGAGATATTTTGTTGAACTGAAATAACATTATCTTTTCTTGCTTCTGCAACCTTTATGGATACTTTATTTGGCAAATTAAAAGCTGCAGTTCCTTCCTCAGGCGAAAAAATAAAAACTCCTACATGATCAAATTTGTGCCTATCCAAAAACTCTAGAAGATGTTCAAAATGTTCTTTTTTTTCTCCTGGGAAACCAACAATGAGACTAGTTCTTAATACAGCAGATGGAATTTCTTCTCTAATTTTCTCCAAAATTGATTCATTCAAAGAAGCCTGCCAAGGTCTATTCATACTCTTCAACACATCTGGATGACTATGCTGAAGTGGTAAATCAAAGTAAGGTACAATATTTTTTGAATCTTTGAAAGCTCTAATAACTTCATCAGTTAAACCCGTTGGATAAGCATAATGTATCCTTATCCAAGGAATTGGAACTTTAGAAAGCTCATTCAAAAGTTTTGCTAATGATGGTTTTCCATAAATATCTTGACCATAATTAGTAGTTATTTGGCTAATTAATATGATTTCTTGAATACCATGTTTTGCAAGACTTTCGGCTTCTGAAATTATAGATTCTATTGTTCTACTTCTTTGAGGACCTCTCAACTTAGGAATAATACAAAAAGCGCAATTATAGTCGCAGCCTTCAGCAATACGCAGATAAGCAACAAATTTATTTTTACCTACAAAACGAGGTATTTGCTCATCTGCAATAAATTCGGGTATTTTTGAAACTTCATTAACGATTTCCCCTTTTTCTACTCTGTCTAAAACCTTAGCTATCTTTTGATAATCTCCTGTTCCAACTAAACCTTTTATTTCAGGGATTTCTTTTATGAGTTCATCTTTAAAATGCTGAGCCATACAGCCTGCAACTATTACTTCCTTTCCTTGATTTGTATATTCTAGAATTCTTCTAATAGATTCTTCTCTAGCTGTTTCAATAAAACTGCAAGTATTTACAACAACAACATTTGCATCGTTTATATTACTATCAACTTCATAACCCTCTTTATCTAATAAGCCTTGCATATGTTCAGTATCAACAAGATTTTTCTCACAACCAACATGACTGAATGCAATCTTAGAAAGTTTTTTTTCTCTTAAATTAAGTCTATTTTGTTTCACAACTTGAAAAATAAGAATTAAAAGATTTAAACAGCATATCGTTTATAACTCTCATGCCAAGATAATATTAGGATAGAACAAGTAAATAACAAACTTTAATTTTGTATGGCCCTTAAAACTTTAAATAGAAAGATTAAAAAAGATTTGAAATGGCCAAAAATCATAATCGTGATTCTTAGCACTATAGGCATAGTTGACACAGGTTCGATTACTTTAAAAAACTGGGGATTATTTAGATCGCTTTCATGCCCAGGGATACAAAATGGTTGTGAAACAGTTTTAAATAGTCCTTGGGGTACTTTATTTAAAAATAATCAAATAAATATACCTCTCTCATTGGCTGGATTTATAACGTATTTATCAATATTAGTTATCACAATAATACTTTCACTAAATTTAATTTCCCCAAAAGAAAAACTAAATAAGTTTTTATGGTGGTTAGTATTTCTAATTTCTTGTGCATCATCAACATTTAGCTTTTTACTGATAAATATAATGTTTTTTAAGATTCAAGCATATTGCTTTTTTTGTATACTTTCAGCAATTTTATCGTTTTCTATCTTTATAATTTCTATGATTGGAGCAAAATTCGAAAGTAGAGAACCTATGATTTTTAGAGGATTCATTGTAGCCATTAGTATCCTACTAGGAGGCCTAATTTGGTCAACTAACGTCGACCCCTCTAATGCTATTGATATTGCAAGCCCCGCTGAAAATGTATCGCCAATAATCACTACTTCAAGCTCTCCACAGAAGGTAAAGTTTGCAAAATTTTTAAGTGAAAACAATATTGTTATGTATAGTGCATACTGGTGCCCACATTGTCACGATCAGAAACAATTATTTGGTAGAGAAGCAGTTAAAGAATTAAAAGTAGTTGAATGTGCTAAAGATGGTAAAGATAATGATTATGAACTATGCCAAACGAAAGGAATCAGTGGATTTCCCTCTTGGGAAATAAATGGAGAAATAATTAGTGGTACACGTGAATTGAATGAATTGGCAGCAAAAACCGACTATCAGGGAGATCTTAATTTTTAATAAATCTTTTTTGAATTTTTTGATCTAACTGTTGTCTAGTATGGCATTCCCAATTTTTATCTTTATAAGGAAAATCATCTCTATAATGCCCTCCTCTACTTTCTTCTCTAAATAGACAAGCTTTCAATAAAGTTATTGTTGTTATTTGTCTATTCTTTAAATCAAGTAAAAGATTTAATGCTCTCCTATTGCGTTCACTAAGTTTTATGTTTTGATTAAATTTTATTTTTTCAAGACTATTTAGTAAATCATTTTTATGTAATTTATCTATATCATTTTGAATGTAGTTTAAAAATTTACTCATATTTCCCTTATTTCGAGATACGCCCAAATTTAACCAACATAATTTTCTTAGTTCATCAATATTTTCAGCAATTCTAGAAATTTGATCTTCTTTTGGATCTTCAAAATCAAACTCTTGCAATGATCTATCAAATTTCTCAAATTTATAAAAGTCATTTAAAACAATTGAAGACATTTTTCTTGCAAAAACAAGACACTCCATCAGTGAATTACTTGCCAGTCTATTAGCACCATGCACACCTGTAGATGCAACTTCCCCAACCGCATATAATCCTTTTCTTGTTGAAGATGCATTTAAATCAGTTTTAACACCTCCCATCCAATAATGAGCTGCAGGGGCAACAGGAATAACCTCAGTTAAAGGATTAACCCCATAATCCTGACACCGACTTATGATAGTAGGAAATCGCTCTACAATTTTTTCTGGATCAATATACCGAAGATCTAAGCCAACATGATCTACATTATTGTCATGCATATTTTTCATAATTGCTCTACTTACCTGATCTCTCGTTGCTAAATCACGATTTTTAAGATTTTTAACTGGGCTTTCACCATTTTTATCAACTAAAATCGCCCCTTCCCCTCTAAGTGCCTCAGATATTAAGAAGCAAGGTGCACCATAAAATTTTAAAGCGGTTGGATGAAATTGAACAAACTCTAAATCTTCGATAGCAGCGCCTGCTTTCCATGCAAGAGCAATCCCTTCACCAGAGGATTGAGCAGGATTTGTTGTATTAGTAAACAAGTGGCCACCCCCACCTGTAGCCAAAACAACAGCTCTAGATTGAATCCAATATAAATTTGCTCCATCAAGAACCTGCACTCCTCTACATTCTTTGTTTTCAATCATAAGTTCCGTTACTCTTACGCCTCTACAGTGAAGAATATTCTTTTGATTCTCAATATGATCTTCTAAAACTTCAACTAATGCTCGTCCAGTACGATCTTTAACATGTAAGACTCTTCTTCGTGAATGGGCTGCTTCCAAGGTAGTAGCTAACTGATCAGAATTTTGGTCAAAAATCATCCCTAAATTCTGCAACCTATTGACACAGGCTGGGGCTTCTTTGACTAGCATTTCTACAGCTTGAAAATCACATAATCCATCACCTGCTTTTAGAGTATCCTCAGCATGAAGATCAAATGAATCATCTTGTCTAACAACAGAAGCAATTCCTCCTTGAGCCCATCTACTGGAAGATACCTTACTAGTATTTCTATTTAAAAGAAGTACTTTTAAATTTGAGGGTAATTCAAGACAAGTCATAAGGCCAGCAGCTCCAGCACCTATAACGATTACATCCCAATTATTTATTGGTATGGGTTCTTGCGAAAATGGAGGCCTTAACATTAAACCAAGCCGCTAAAAGTTGGTTGCAGAATTGCTAAAACAATAAAAATACCATCAACAATTAATGTTGTTTGAATTACGTAACTAGAAACTAAGAGTGCTTTACCACTTGTAGTATTAATTGTGGCAGAATCTAAAATTTCTTTTGAAATAAACCAAAGTATGAGAGCAACAAAAAAGATAATAGATAGTGATTTTATTTGAATAAGACTCTCTGAGGTTTTTTGAAGAATAATAGGTGCATTTTCAGAATCTGCTGTAATTACCTGCCTCCATTGATCCATGATTCCGATTAAAAATATTGTAATGTCGGTAACTGCGGTTCCAAATAAAGAAGAGATATAAAAACTTGAACCTATTTTCCAATTAGTATCAAATCCAATTAAAGCTAATGGGAGAACTACAGCTTCAACAGGTATGTGTAGGATAGGAAATGGGCTTAACCATCCCCAGAACAAACATCCGCCAAGCCAACTACCAGATACACCAAATAATAATGAACTGACAATAAACCATTTATTTGATCCTTTCTGATTCAAAACAATTGCCACTAAAATAATAACAAAAGTAAAACAAAGAGCACTTATTGGCTCTAATCTAACCCAAGGGGCTTGAACAAAAATAGGTAAAATTACAAAAAAAGATGACCACAATCTTAAAGATATAGGATTTGATAAAAAACTATTTTCGAATGAATCAAATGTCTTATGAGATTCATAGTTGAATTTATCTTTTACTTCTAAATTTTTTGTAATTAATTCTTTCAATGAAAAAGTTTATTTTAATTAATCTAGATCGTGTTTTAGAAAACTGCGAATGCCATATTTTAATAAATTAAAGGCCCATAATTTTACATCTATATTTAGTTTTTTAAAAGTATTTAATACACTTTGATTCATATATAAGTTTAGAATAAATATAAATAAGATTACTCGGCCTTAAATTGTGTGGCAAGAAATTAATTACAAAGATTCCAATGATCTTTTGATTCCTAAAAGTACTTACAGAATAAAACCTGCAGAAATTGAAAGTGTTGAAGCTAATTCCATTGCTCAAGAAATAGGATTTGAATCGGGTGATTCAATTATTAGTATTAATGGGAAAAAACCAAGAGATTTAATTGATTATCAGATTCTAATTAGTGAAGAAATTTTAGACATATCAGTTTTAGACAAACATCATGAAATTCACAATATAAATATTGAAAAAGATCTAGACGTTAATTTAGGTATAAATTTTAAAGATGCATTATTTGATTCAATCAAGCAATGCAATAATAAATGCCCATTTTGTTTTATTGATCAACAGCCAAGTGGTAAAAGAAAAAGCCTTTATATAAAAGATGATGATTATAGATTAAGTTTCCTTTATGGCTCTTATCTAACTCTTACTAATTTAAAAAAAGAAGACTGGGAAAGAATTGCTATTCAAAAACTATCCCCACTTTTTATTTCAGTTCATGCTACTGATCCAGACACAAGAGAAAAATTATTAAAAAATAAAAAAGCAGGAGTGATCCTTGATCAAATTTCGTGGTTTGAACAAAACTCTATTCAAATACATGCTCAAATTGTTGTTTGTCCAGATATAAATGATGGGGATATTCTTGAAAAATCAATTTTAGAACTTTCTCAATTCTACAAAGAAACTTCTCAGACAGTACTTTCAGTTGCGATAGTTCCTGTAGGACTTACAAAATTTAGACCTAAACATGATGGATTGAAATCAATAAGCCCAAAATATGCAAAAAAAATTATTAAACAAGTAGAGAGGATTCAATCCTCTCTACAAATTACTCTTGGGACTCATTTTTGTTGGCTAGCAGACGAATGGTATTTAATTGCCGGTACAAATTTACCTAGTTACAAAACCTACGAAAATATGCCACAAGAATCTAATGGAGTTGGGACTATTAGAAACTTTCTAGAAGCATTAAAAAAGAAGACTCAAAACCTACCCAAAAAAGTAAAAAAGCCAAAAAAAGTTAGTTGGATTGTTGGTAAATTAGTTTATGAAGCCCTTATTCCTATAGTTAAGAAATTAAACTTAATTCATGGATTAACAATTAATTTATATGGTTTGCCAAGTATTTATTGGGGTCAAGATCAAGTTGTTACAGGTCTTCTTACTGGAGAAGATCTAATTTACGGCCTGAAAAATAAGGATTTAGGAGAAGCTGTTTACATACCATCTATTATGTTAAAAATTAATACTGATTTATTTTTAGATGATAAAAATATTCAAGAAGTTGAAAATCAAATAAATACTAAAATTCACGTTCTTGATGATTCAAATGATATTATTAATACTTTGATTGGTTAATCGAATATCTTCGATACTATAAAATATGCTTAGAAGAGTAATAAATCCTATCTTATTATTGCCACTTACTCTTAGTATCAACACTATTAATGTACAATCGAGCGAAACAAAAAATTACATTGATAATGTATTAGAAGAAAAATCAAATATTATTTTTGTTGATTATCAAGAAATAGAAAAACTAGTATCAAATAATCAAGAATTAAAATCATTACTAAACTTAGTAACCTCTGCAAGCTTTAATCTTTCTAGCCAAATTGCCAAAAGATTTCCTTCCTTAGATTTTCAAGCCAATGGGTTACCAAAATATGTCGCAGGTAAGCAGTACAATAGCAATTCACCTACTTATAAAACATCGCAATTTACGGCTAATCCCTCCCTGAATATCAAATGGGATTTAATTGCCCCAGTTAGAGGATCCGAAATTAAAATTGCCAAATCAAATTACAAAATTGCAGAAAATAATTATGAGATTAAGAAAAAAGATTTAACTCAAGAAGCAAGAATCAGGTACCACAAATACAAAAAGTCATATCAAGATATTCAAAATAAAAAATTCACACTTGATTTATCAATTACAAGTTTAGAAAATGCTAAAGCGAAACTAGATGCTGGAATTGGTACAAAATTTGAAGTTCTTGAAGCAGAAGCTCAATTATCTCGAGATAAACAATCACTTAATGAAAAGAAAATAGAACATGAAATTAATAAAATTTCTCTTAAAGAGATTCTCAATATTAAGGGGGATTTTGAAACTAATAAAGAGCAAAATCTTATAGGGTTTTGGAATCATAAATTGAATAAGAATATTAAGGAAGGTTTGGATAAAAATCTTTCCTTAAAAAACCTTATTCTTCAAAAATCTATCAAAAAGAGTCAAGCAAATAGCTTTTTAGCTCAAAATAAGCCAAATATCTATATCAGTAATTCATTATCTAGTACATTTTCAAAGGGTGACTCTCTGACAACTAATATCGACTCTGAAAAATCTGGATCTAATTATACAAATACCATAAGTCTAAATTTTGCATGGAATATTTTTGATGGCGGACAAAATAAGAACTCCTACAAATCAAAAATAGCAGATGGTGAAGCTGAAAAATATGCTTATGAAAATCTAAAAAATGTTTTAACCACAAATATTAGTAAAACCTACTTAAATCTTAAATTAAATGAAGAAAAAATAATTTCTTCTCTTAAAGAAATTGAATCTAGCAAAGAGTCGGTGAGGCTTTCCAGACTTAGATATGATGTTGGAATATCAACTCTTAAAGATGTTCTTGTTAGGCAAAGTGAATTAAGTAATGCGAAATCAAAATATATTAATGCAATATATAATTATAATTTGAATGTAGATGAATTAGAAAGATTAACTTTCCTTGAAAAAAGTAAAAATTGTTTGAGCAGTAATAATACTAAAATTAAAGATACAGAATCTATTTGCAATATATAAAGATGAGTCAACCAAATTTAACTAATAAGCAACTAAGTGAATTAGATTCTTTATTTGAATTGGTTAGTCAACGTCAAAAAAAAGATTTTGGAAATATTAGCGCCAGCAACAAATCAGATGGATCATTATTAACAAGTTGTGATTTATGGAGTGACAAAACAATCGTTGATGGGTTAGCTTCAATAGCTCCAGGTGAGGGGGTCCTTAGTGAAGAAGGGCAAAAGTTCATTCCAAACTCAAGAGCTTATTGGGTGGTCGATCCACTCGATGGGACAACAAATTTTGCTGCAGGTATTCCTTACTGGTCCATATCAGTAGCAAGGTTCTTTGATGGTAAACCGCAATCCTCTTTTTTAATAATTCCTACATTGAAAAAAAAGTTTGTATGCATTAAAGGTAAGGGGGTTTGGTTAAATAACCAGAAAATAAACCCTAGCCAAAATAATCATCAAAGTGAATGCATTTCTTTGTGTAGTAGATCAATAAAAATTTTACAAAAAAAACCAAACTCAGTATTTCCAGGTAAAATCAGGCTCCTAGGTGTATCGAGTTTAAATCTTACGAGTGTAGCGATGGGACAAACTTTCGGAGCAATAGAATCAACCCCTAAGATATGGGATATTGCAGCAGCATGGCTGCTATTAGAAGAACTTAATTGTTCTATAGAGTGGTTAGAAACAGACCCTTTAAATTTAATTTCAGGAGAAGACTTGAGCGATGTTAATTTTCCATTAATTGCTTGTAGATCTATAGAAAAAGTTGAAATTTTAAAGCCATGGGGCAATTTGTTATTGGAAAAATAGTTGCATGATAAATCAATAATTGCTTGAAAAAATTCTTAATCCGATACAATAAAAAATAAGTAAATAAATAAAATATTTGAAGAAAATTAATATGCAACGAAGTTCAACATGGATACTGAAAAGTTTATGGGGAGCTTGTGAGCGATGGAGCAAATCTGATTGTGTTGATTTAAGCGCTGCATTTGCATACTACACACTTCAATCATTTTTCCCTATTCTTCTAATTTCTCTTTCAATTGCTTCATGGTTCTTAGGAAAACAAGAAGGATTAGATCAACAAATAATTGCTATTGCTGCTCAGCTTTTACCTCCTTCAGTAGCTGAATTAGTAGAAACAACATTATTCAAATTAATAGATCAGGGTTTTGGGGCTGGTATTCTAGGGGCTATGTTTTTACTTTTTACAGCAGGGAATGCATATCTTTCTCTTCAAAGAGGTTCAGATAGACTTTGGGAAGACGAAATTCCCTCTAAAAAAGAAAATGCTGCTTGGAGAGTGCAAGCTTCGCGGTTTCTCAGAAATAGAATTGAAGCCTTTTTAATAGTATTCTTTATTGGTTTTTTAATGGTATTAGATCAGATTAGTGCAAATCTTAGGATGATCCCAAGTAACGTTTTAGAAAATCTTTCAGAATCTAATAATCTTATTTCTGATTTATTATCAAAGTTACCGCTATTACAAGTTGGTCAGTTTGCAATACCACTAATAGGATTTTCTTTAATGGCTCTTTTATTACAAGCCCTCTTACCCAGTCGAAAAGTTCCTTTAAAACCACTTTTACCTGGATCTTTTCTTATTGGAATTGGCCTAACCACTTTAAACCTAGCAGTAAGTAAAAGTATTCTCTCACTTGGAGTAAGATTTCAAGCGTATGGGTTTATTGGAGGTTTTCTTGTACTTACCTTGTGGGTATGGCTATTAGGAGTGATTTTATATTTTGGACAGTGCTGGAGCGTAGTTATTGCTAGTATGACTTTATTAAATAAAAAAAGAAATTATAAATAACAATAACTAAGATGAATTATTTTCTTAAAGCTAATAAAAATCTTCTTACCTACTCGTTAATCATACTTATAATTATTCCAATTGTTGGAATAAACTTTTTCATAAGCTTTCTCGGTAATATCCTGCTTTTATTATTTTTAATTCCCCTACTATTAATAATTTTAGGATTTATAGGTTTTAACTCTTACAAATCAAAAATTATTACATGTAATAGTTGTGGTGCTATATCCCTAGGCTTAAGTAATACCTGCATGAATTGTGGCGCAAATTTAGACAATATCAGTCAAAAGAATCAATTTAGTAATAAGCCTAGTGAAAGTACCATTGAAGTGAAAGCAGAAGAAGTAAAATGAAATACTAACCTATTCCAATTTGACGAAGAATACTTTGTCCAGTAATTAATTCAGTACCAAGTCCAATCAAAATACCCATCATTGCCATACGGCCGTTCCAAGTTTCTGCAAAATTTACAAAGCCAAATCTTGGTTGCTTGTCATTATTCATGATTAGCTAAATTATATATCAAATTATTTTAACGTTTTAAGGAAGATTTCATGATAAATAATAAATTATTTATTTAACATGTCTTACACCATCAACAGGTCGATACTCATCTCCAGTTAATTCCTCATATACAATGGCTGGCAATCCTGTATCAAACATTGTTTGCAATGCTTCTTTTAACATAGGATTCCAACCTCCAGTACTAACTTTTCCATGTCTTACAGTCCAGTCCCAAGTCCCTTGGAGATCTCTAGGTAGTCTACCTTCTCTATCTCTTCGCGCGACTAAGTCTAAAGATTCAACTATACCAACAATAACTGGATTTTTACCGTAAGAGGGAGTAAGGCTTAGTTCAAGTCTCACTGGATCTTCTTTAACCATTTTCAAACGAAATCTTGGTGGCAATTTGAGAGATCTTATTACCGCTGAAACAATTTTTGTTCTTAATTCCAATTTTTTCCTTAGATGTAATTTGATTAATCAGTTGTTGAACCTTTTTCTTCTAATGTAGAGTCATTATCATTGGAAAATCTTACTGTTAATAGCTCCTCATCTGTTATATTTCCTGATTTATCTAAAAGTTCTGGATGTATTGTGTACTTTTTTTGTTTAAAACTGGAAGTACTTAAACGTTTATTATTATTATCGGTTAATCCCCAGCCATTAGACATTACTTTAAAAGCTTTCCATACTAAATAAGTTAAGGCCGCCGAATATATGATTGGAAATAGAATAGTCATTGAACTTATAGATTAGTTAGCTATATGTTTAATATCATAGCCAGAAAAAAAGAAATTTAGCTATTTTAGGTCATTAAATTATTCTCTAGATTCAATTAATTAAATTAATAGTTATATTTAAATTACACCTTTATGGTGAATTAAATCTCTCGAAGAATATAAAAAATCAAAATTGAAAAGATACATTCAAAAGTTATTACTAATCGCCTCATTAATTACAGTGAGCACTACATATTCTGGAAAAGTGATATCTCAACCATTAAGTAAACCAAAAATTAATAAAGTTAATTTATATTCAAACAAATCTTTCATAACTCAAGCTGTAGAAAGAACCGGTGCAGCTGTGGTGACAATTGATACCCAAAGATATGTTAAAAAAAAGAATTTTCCAAGAAATTCTCAACTATTTCTAGACCCATATTTTGAAAGATTTTTTGGATTAGATTTGCCTAACGAAAATCGACCAAGGATAGAGCAAAACCAAGGCAGTGGATTTATATTTGCAGATGGACTTGTAATGACCAATGCTCATGTAGTGAATGGATCAGATAAGGTAATTGTTGGTTTAACCAATGGCAAAAAATTAAACGCCCAACTGATAGGCCAAGACTCTTTTACTGATTTAGCTGTGCTAAAGATTGAAGGGAAAGGGCCTTGGCCAAAAGCAAAATTGGGCGATTCTGCAAAGATTAAAGTTGGTGATTGGGCTATAGCAGTTGGAAATCCATTCGGACTAGAAAACACAGTTACGCTTGGTATTATTAGTAATCTAAATAGAAACGTAACTCAATTAGGAATATACGATAAAAAACTTGAACTGATACAAACAGACGCTGCTATTAATCCTGGTAATTCTGGAGGCCCACTGTTGAACAGCGATGGAGAAGTAATTGGGATTAATACGTTGATAAGATCAGGTCCAGGAGCGGGTTTGAGTTTCGCAATCCCAATTAATAAAGCTAAGGAAATTGCCTATCAACTTTTAAACAATGGGAAAGTAATACATCCTATGATTGGAATTAGCCTAATAGAAGTGAATATTTCTGAAAGAAAAAATAATGTCGTAAAAGTTGGATATGTAGTACCGAATAGTCCAGCTGAAAAAAGTGGAATCAAAATCAATGATATTTTAATTAAAGTAGGAAATAAAGATATTGAAACCGCATCAGATGTAATAAATCAAATTAGTAAAAATGGTATCAAAAAACAAGTAAATATATTATTGAAGCGTAAAAATAAATTTATTAATTTAAAAGTAATACCAACTGATATTACTAATATACAAAATAACTAAAAAATTTAATTGTCATTCCCTTTAAGTATTTCTACACATCTAGAAATACATCTACCATCCCTTATATCGCAGGAAGTAATGCATTCAAAATAACTTTCAATAGGATCAGAAATTTGAAAATGCTTTTCTTGGAAATCGTAATTTTTCATTTAAATCATTAAAACCTATTTTTGTATTTTTAAGATTAATCAAAGACGGTAAACTATGTAAAGATAAATGAGTGATCTTACTTAGCCAATTGTAAATTTTATTAAAAGAAATCAAATTTTTTGGCTTTGAGTTTTTTCTAAAAAATATTCGTAATTACCATCATATGAAAATAACTTTGAATTTTTAATTTCAACAATTCTATTTGCAACCTTTGAAATAAAATACCGATCATGCGAAATGATTAATAATGAACCTTTATAATTTTTAATTGCTAATTCTAAGTTTTCCTTAGATTGCAGATCCAAATGATTAGTTGGTTCGTCCAAAAGAAGGAAATTACTAGGATTAATAATCATGAGCGCCAATGCTAATCTTGCCTTTTCTCCCCCACTTAGTTGTTTAATATATTTAAAAACAGTTTCATTTTGAAAGCCAAAGCCCGCTAAAAATGTTCTAATTTTTTTTTGGGACCATTCTGGAGACTTATTACATATTAAATCAATAACCCTTTCTTGAAGTGAAAGTGCTTCAGCCTGATTCTGTTCATAATAGCTAGTAATTATATTATGTTTACCAAGATTAATTTCTCCGATTTCAGGAGATATTTTTTTCATGATAATTTTAAGCAATGTAGATTTGCCGCAGCCATTAGGTCCTAATATTGCTATTTTCTCCCCAGAAGAAATCTTTAAATTAATATCTAAAAAAAGAATTTTGTCCTCGAAACTATGAGACAAATTTTTGATATTTAAAACTAGTTTTCCTGAGCGAGGGCACTCTGGAAAATTAAAAACAGGACTTTTTGATTTTGCTATTGGAGCTTCAATTTTAGAAATCTTTTTTAATTGTTTTTCTCTACTCTTTGCTTGAGAACTTCTAGTTGCACTAGCTCTAAATCTATCTATATACCTTTTCTGTAACTCAATTTCTTTTTGTTGTAATTGATATGCCTTATTTTGTGATTCTTCATTTAAAGATTTCTGTTCGACAAAAAAAGAGTAGTTCCCATTATATGTTTCAGATGTTCCTCTATCTACAAAAATTATTTTTTTACATAATTTATCTAAGAAATATCTGTCATGGCTGATTATTATAACTGCAATCTTAAGCGAGGATAGATATTCTTCCAACCAAAAAATAGTTTCTAAATCTAAATGATTGGTTGGTTCATCCAGTAAAAGTAAATCAGGTTTTTGTAAGATTATTTTTCCGAGTGCAACTTTCATCTGCCAACCACCTGAGAAATTGCCAACTAATTTATCAGCATCTTCCATAGAAAAGCCTAATTTTGGTAATATTTTTTCTACATCAGATTGCATTTTATAACCACCTATAGCTTCAAATTTTGCCTGATATTTTGCGAGTTGATTTACAAATATTTCAAGTTCATCGGGATTTTTTTTTATATCCAATGATTTCATTCTATTCTCAATTTCTAAAAGTTTAATGGCAACAATTCGTATATCCTCAAAAGAACTTTCTAATTCCTGTTTCACTGAAAAATTCAAATTACAATCAAACTCCTGCTTTAAATGGGCAATTTTAGGATTTCCCTCTTTGATGATCATTCCACTAGTTTGCTCTTCCTCTCCAATTAAAATCTTAAATTGGGTTGATTTACCTGCACCATTAGAACCAACTAAGCCAACTTTTTCTCCTTTCTTAATCTCCCAACTAATATTTTTTAAAACAACATCTGTAGAATAAATTTTGCTTACACCTTCAAATCTAATCACTGTTTTAAAAATAGAATTTACAAAATCTGTGGCTTATTTACTAAAAAATATTTTGTGGAATAAAATTAAACCATGAAAAGAATAGAACAAATTGTAGTGATTTTCATAGCTGCAGCTCTTGCAATTCCAAGTTATTGGTTTTTTTGGACTTTGGCTGGTGGAGGTGGCTACAACAAAAGAATAAAACCTATTCCTAATCCAAATAATAATTATTCGAAACCTTTTCCTAAAGACCTCCTCGAGCCTTGATTAACCACATTTTAGTTGCCTCATCATCAATAGTACTCAAATATTCAATAATCTCTTCTTTAGTAACAGAAATATTTAACTCGTTGCCAATATCGCATATTTTATCTAAGGCTTTTTTGGGATTAGTTAAGGCTGTCATAAACAGACTTTGTTTCTTTTTGGAATCGTTGGCTATTAACTTATAGAGCTTTTCAGCATTACTGGACATGTTTTTAAAATCTATTTATTAATAGATTATTACTTCAAGCTACATTTTGTTCATTATATTTATTATTAGATAAATCATTTTCTACATCTTTTATCTCTTTAGCAGAGGCATCTGCCATACTTCTTGCGTCTAAACATAAAACTTTTCTTAGTTTCGCAAAGTTAGCTGCGTGAGATTTTCTACCATCTTTTTGAGCGTAATACTCAGACTGCTGAAGAATATGGTGAAGATGAGTTAACAAATAAGGACTGATTACTGCTGATACCAAAACGTCACTATTTTCATTATCGTGAGAATCAGAATCGACTAATCTTTTTTTCGGTTTATCAATTATCGACCTTTTGGGAGAATCAATTTTTCTTGAATTTTTCATGGGACAATAAAACAATTAATTGATACGGACATAAATTTCCTTACTAATAATATACACAAAGATAGTATCCTTGACTAACTGTGTATACTAATAAGTAACAGTTATCAACTTTGACTCATGGCTACCCGCCAAAACTCAACCAATGGGAAGCCTAAATCCCCGAGAATTCAAGTCGTCCTTCCAGAATTAATATGTGAGCAATTAACTATTTTGGCAGATAATGAATCTAGGACAGTAAGTAATATGGCAAAAGTCTTAATACAAGAGGGCATAAAAAAATATTTCGAAAAAGAAAGTAAATCATCTGTTTCAGAAAATAATTTAAATACTGATAAGTTTAGAGATGAACTTGAGAAACAAAGCGTCAGAAGATTAAAAAGAGCTCCTCAAAGGATTAAATACTATAGACAATCTGATTAAAAATAATTAATTTTGAGGCAATTTCTGTAAATCTACAGTTTTACCCATGACTACCAAAATATTTCCTCTTTCCAAAATATATTTTGCTGGAGGATTAACTGTTAACTCTTCAGCTGGTCCTGCAGCAAGAACATTTACTAAATAATTTTTCCTCAAATTTAAATCTCTCAAAGATCTTCCAATAAATTCTTCAGGAACAGTTATTTCATCTATACCAGTTTGATTATCTAGTTCCAATCTTTCGATTAGGTTTGGTCTTACTAGTTCTAAACCTAATCTTTCTCCTTGCATCCTAGATGGGAAAACAACTTTATCTGCACCCACTCTTTTTAACATTTTTTCGTGCAAGTCACTGGTAGCTCTAGCTATTACTCTTTTCACTTTGCTACCTTCACTATCCTTAGCAATAAGAGTTGTAGTTATACTTGCTTCAATAGGTTCACTAATACCCACTACAACAGTATTCATTTCAAGTATTCCCGATTCCTTCATAGATTCTTCATCAGTACAATCTACAACTCTCGCTTCTATCGAAGGTTCTAATTGCCTTAAATCATCAACAGCTTTTTCCGAATAATCTGCAGCCAAAACATCTGCGCCATTACTAATAAGTTCTCTGCAAACTGCGGTTCCAAATCTTCCAACGCCGACAACTGCAAAAGTGAGTGCTTCATTTTCTCTCTTTTGAGACCACTGCCACCAATCAGCCATAATAAAACTTAGTTAATTCTAAACATATAGATCAGCCCTAGGATAGCCAATTCTCTTTTGTCTATCTATTTTACTCTTATATAGAGCCTGCCAAAGTGCACTTAAAAGCAAAAGGATCCCAAGTCTTCCCACAAACATACCCACAATAAGAATAAATTGACCAAAATGATTTAATTTTGCAGTTAAACCAATATCAAAACCAACTGTTGCAAATGCAGATATACAAGTGAACAGAATTTCTAGGAACGTGAATGATTCTTTTTTAACAAAAGTATTAGTTGTACTAAGCAACATTGCCATTAAAAGAACAAAAAGCAAAGATCCAACTGTGATTCCAACTGCCTTTAGAATAACTTTATCTGAAATTAATCTATTGCTAATAATTACATCTTTCTGACCTCTTAAAGTTGATCTAGTTGCAGCCATTAAAGCAATAAATGTAGTTGTTTTTATGCCTCCACCAGTACCTCCGGTGCTTGCTCCAATAAACATAAGCGTCATTAATAATAAGAGGCCCGTATCTGAGATAGACTTCAAAGAAATCGGAAAATTTGTAAAGCCTGCAGTTCTTGCACTAACTGTTTCGAAGATAGATGACATCAATCGTTCAAACAAATTTAAATCATTAAAGAATTGACTATTCAGCAATGATTCAGTGATAAAGAATCCTAATGATCCGAACAATATTAGAGACAAACTTGTCCTAATAACTAGTCTGGAATGAAGGCTTAATTTTTTATAAGAGAGATTTTTTTTATGACTCCACATATCATCAATAACCCGCCAGCCCAACCCACCCATAACGATGAGAAAAACAAAAACACTATTTACCAAATAATTTGTTCTATAGTCTTGAAGACTATTTGACATTAACGAAAATCCTGCATTGTTATATGCAGAAATGCTGTGAAAAATCGAGGACCATAGTCTTTCCCAATTATTTTGAATGTCTACAAATCCAAAAGAATATAAGACAATTGCGCCCAAGGATATGATACTAATCGCCGTAATAGCAATGCTTTGAAAAGTTCGACCAATTCCTCCAACTCCAAATTCATCTAAAGTCTTTCCTTTGTCTAATCTTGTTCTTAGCTTTGTCCCCTTTACAACAAACCCTTGTAAAAATGTTGTAATGGCCATTAATCCTAGACCACCTGATAAAAGCATAAAAGCCAAGAAAACTTGGCCAAAGAAATTTAAATCAACACCAATATCTATTATGGTTAAGCCAGTTACAGTTATGGCAGAAGTTGATGTAAAAAATGCTTCCCACAAACCAACCTTTGAAGATGAACATAATGGTGAACTCAAAATTAAAGTTCCAAGGCAAATAATAAACAAGCCTGTAACAACAGTAAATTGTGGTACTGATAGCTTTTTGTAAGCATCTTTGATCTTATACAAATTAATTATAAATTTCACGATATTACCCGTAATTTAGAATTATCAATGCTGGCACTGTAAATGACATTATAAATGTTAATCCAGCTCCATATTTTGCGATATCAAAAAATCTATATCTTCCTGGACCATAAACCATTAAATTTGTTTGATAACCCATTGGAGTCAAGAAAGATTGACTTGCGCCGAACAAAACAATCATAGTTAAAGCGCTTGGTGAAATACCTAATACATTTGAGAATTCAATAGCAACAGGCAAAATCAAAGCAACCGAAGCAGCATTACTTATAAATTGTGTAAGAATGACTGTCGATACAAAAATTACGACTAGTGCAAAATACAGAGGCATTCCATTAAGCACAAAATTTAGATTAACTGCAATTAAATCCGCTAAACCTGTTACTTGCATAGCTACACTAAAGCAAGATAATGATCCCAACAATAAAATGACGTCCAACCTAATTGATTTTTGTATCTCTGCAGGTCTTAAACATCCACAAGCCACCATGGCAATGACTGCTAAAAGCACTGAACCTACTAATGGAATACTAGAAACAGAAGGCAAAATCACCATTCCTATTGCAATTGCAATCGATATAGGTTTTTTTATCAAAACAGGTAAGTCATCTTCGAATTGATCTAAAATAAGCAAATCATTACTAGCTTGCAAACCTCTTATTGAATCTAAAGGTGCTTGCAATAATAAAACATCTCCAGCCCTTAAAACAGCTTGGCCTAATCTCTCCTGAACAGTTTGTTGACCTCTTCTTAAAGCTAAAACTGTTGCGTTATGACGCTGCCTAAATCTTAATTCTCTCAAACTTGCCCCGGCTAGAGTTGAACCAGCTGGTAGCAGGGCTTCAAAGGTCTTAGTACCTTCATCATCTGAGAAAACATTAGCTCCATTTAAAGATGTTTTGTTTTCTCCTAACAAAATGGTATGTTCCTGCTGAAGTCTAAATAAGTCTGCCCTTGTAACGCGGATTATTAATCTATCATCCGGTTCAATCTTTCTATCAGCCAAAGGAGGAAGAATTACTTTTCCATTTCGTTGCAATTCCAAAACATCAACATCAAATCGTCTTTGCAATCTACTATTTCTGACAGATTGTCCAACTAATTCTGAAGAAGAGGGAATAGTAACTTCAGTAAAATATATATTCATATCACCATTTTTAATAAACTCCTTATCTCTTCCTCTATCTGGCAAAAGCATGTCAGAAACAAGAATCATGTAGGTTGTACCTATAAGCCAAACAGGAATTCCTATTGAAGTCAAACTAAATAATTCCAAAGCTCCATAACCTAATTGTTGACTGATATCACTTACAAGAAGATTCACTGAACTACCTAATAATGTAAGAGTTCCACCGAGTAAAGTGGCAAAAGAAAGAGGTAATAAAACTTTTGATGGTGATATATTTCTTCGCTCGCACCAACTTTCAATTAAAGGTAATAAAGATGCTACTACTGGAGTATTAGGTACAATTCCAGATATTGGAGCAATCAAAAAAGCTATTAAAGAAATTAATTTCCTTGGAGTTCTAATACTTTCAGAAGAAATCAATTCTCTTACTCTGTCTAATGCACCACTTTTAAATAATGCTGATGAAACTGCAAATAAACCCATAAGGGTAATTAACGACGGGCTACCAAATCCAGCTAAAGCTTTTTCAGGAGAAAGAACCCCAGTAGCTATAAATATTCCAACACATAACAAACCAGTCAATTCTGGCGCAATAGTATTTTTAATAAACAAAATTATTGACATTAATAAAACAACTACCGTTATAAACGCATCAAAATTATTACTAAATACTGCAATTAAATTCATACGAAACTTATTTCACTCAATATACCCAAAAACAATATTTCAAAAAAGTTTAATTGGAATAATCTTTTTTGAGAAACTTTTTAAAAATAGATTTTTTTTGGAATATCCATGAAGACGCAGATTTTAAGCTTTCTGTAATATCAGGCAACTTGGAAGCATATATAAGTCTTCTTGCCTCAAAAGCCAATTTCCCAGATAAAGTAACGCCAAGCCCAGAAATTGAAGCATCGCCTATTCCTAAGCTAATCATTTCACCGTTGTCTTGAAATTCAAAGGGTAAAGGATCCTTACCTTGAATTAAAAGTTCTAAATTATTAGCAAGATGATTTCCTTCCTGCATAGCGACCTGAGCAGTTATGGGTAAATCCTCCATTCCTTGAATCACTGAAATATCGCCAATAGCAAAACAGTTTTTATGGTTTTCTATTTGAAAATTATTATTAACTAAAATTCGTCCAAATTTTTTTGTTATTTCATTAGTTTCTAAGTAAGTCAAATTAGGTTTAACACCTGCAGTCCAAATCACAATATCTTTATCCAAAGAAGTTATTCCAACATCACTAGAAATACAAATTTTAGTTTCTGTGACTTCTTTAACTGTAGAATTCAAAAGAACGTTGATTTTTCTTTTTTCTAACGCCTTCTCGGCTTGTTCTCTATTAAAAATTTTGTTTTTATTAAGGATTTCATTTGATTTTTCTATTACATTAATTTCAAATTTGTCTGTAAATATATCTTTAATTTTGCATGCTAACTCGATACCAGAAGGACCACCTCCAACAATGAATAACTTTTTATGAAGAGCAGTTTTTTGTGATTTTTTTAAAAAAGATCTTAATTTATTTAGATCTTTAAAATCATTAAAAAAATAACAATTTTCATCTACACCTTTTATTAAAAAACTATTTGAAATAGATCCTGTACAGATAACAAGATATTGATAACTTAATTTTAAGTCGTCACTAAATTCAAGAAAATTTTCTGTAAAAGAAATTTTGGTTAAACAATTTCTTAAAAAAGTTATACCTGCATCAGAAAAAATATTTGCAAATTTTGGGGTAGCCTCCCAACTTCTTATTTCTTTACTTAAAACTTCATACATTAAAGGTTTAAATATAAAGTTGGTTTCAGAATCAACTATAAGAATCGGTAAAGAGGGATTAAGATTTTTTAAATTCAAAGCAAATGTCATACCTGCAAAACCTGCTCCAACTATTACTATTGGTTTTTGTATTGCTTTCATTAGAGAAATATTATTATGCAGAAATGTATTATTAAACTATACGAATAATTTTTAAATTGAGTGAAATAACATTAAACTCATAACCAAATTGAAGAATGATTGAAAACATCCACAAACATACTCAACCTAACTTAAGGAAATATAATCAAGAGCTAAAAGATATGAAGCCTCAAGAAATGCTCACATGGGGTTATGAAAAGTTTGATAATCAATTTGCTATTACAACAAGTTTTGGCATACAATCTTCAGTCCTTTTAGATATGGTCAGTAAATTATATCTACAAAAAAAAATCAAAATATTTTGGATAGATACAGGTTATCTTCCTCTAGAAACATACAATTACGCTGAAAAGCTTATTGATAATTTATCCTTAGAAGTTGAAGTTCTGCAAAGTGAATTATCTCCAGCAAGAATGGAAGCCAAATACGGAAAACTTTGGGAAACAAATAAAAAAAGTGATTTAGATAAGTATCATGAATTGAGAAAGATAAAACCTTTAGAGAATGGTCTAGAAAAATATGATATTTTCTGCTGGGCAAGCGGTGTTAGATCTAGTCAAACAGAAAATAGAAACAAAATGAAATTCCTAGACGTAATTCGTCAAAGACTCTCTTTAAGACCTTTATTAAATTGGACAAATAAAGATATTTTTTATTATATGGAAGAGAATAATTTACCTGCCCATCCACTTTTTATCAAAGGTTATTCTTCTGTTGGAGATTGGCATTCAAGCAGTCCCGATGGTATTAAAACAAAGGGCAGAGATACAAGATTTAGGGGGATTAAACAAGAATGCGGAATACACACTAATAATTAAATTGATCATAGAACAATGGTCTCAGATATAAATTTTTTATTAGCAGGCAATAGTAGGCTTCATTGGGCAAAATATTCTAAAAATCAATCTAAATTCTTCCATACCCAAAAAGAGCAAAAAGTTCCTGAAAATATAGATCCTAATCAATTGATTTGGGCTTCTGTAGGAAAACTTCCAAATTTTTTGCTGAAAAGAGAAAATGAAATAAAAACTAAAGATATTCAGTTATCAAATCTTCCTGATTATTTTGGAGTTGATAGAGCTCTTGCCTGTATTGCCGCTTTAAAAATTATTAAAAACCCTTTCAAAAAAGATTTGCTAATTGCAGATTTTGGGACAATATTATCAATAACAAAATTGAATTCAGATGGATCTATTATTGGAGGTCAACTTCTTCCAGGTTTTTTAACACAATTAAAATCAATGGAACAATATACAAAAAATCTTAAAGTACCTGAAAAATATGATATCCCGATCAAAGATTTTTTAATTAATACCGAAGAAGCAACTTTAAAAGGAGTAATCAACTCTCTTACTGGCGTGATTAATACTTTATTTAATCCCAAAAAGGATATTTTAATAATCTGTGGAGGAGACTCTCAATTACTCACAAAATATCTAAAGACTCAAAAAGAAAATATTATCAATGCTCCTAATTTGGTTATGGAGGGAATGATTATTCACCACCTGTCCTTAAAAAAATTAACTTAACCCAATGTCTGCAATTATATGATCAGCCATTATTGCTGCTTTTACCTTTAAGTAAATTTTTTCGATGTTACCTTCAGTATCGATCAAAAAAGTATTTCTCATCATTCCCATGTATTCTTTTCCCATGAATTTCTTAAGTCCATAACTATCATAATCAGAAGAAACTTTAAAAGGTTCAGGGTCAGTTAAAAGAATAAAAGGTAAATTAAATTTTTCTATAAACTTTTGATGAGAGGAGGCATTATCTTTACTAATACCAAGCACAACAATATTATTTTTTTGGAGTAAATCCCAATTCTCTTTAAAATTGCATGCTTCTTTAGTACATCCTGGAGTATTATCTTTTGGATAAAAATATAGTATTATTCTTTTACCTTTAAAATCACTAAGAGAAACTTCTTTCTCGAAAGAATCTTTTAATTTAAATTCTGGTGCTTTGTCGCCAACCTTAAGAGCCATTGAAATTATTAAATGAGTATGAATATAAAATACCAAAAATTTGGTTTTATGAGATTAAAGGTGTGCAAGATGTCGCAACAGTAGATGAAATTACAACTGCAAAAAATCTATCAAGTTCGAGATCAAAGATTTTTTTAGAAACAAGAACTTATTTACGACAATCACTTTCAACACTGTTTGATTTAGATCCCCTAGAAATTCCGATTAAAGCTCATCCTGGAGAACCTCCAAGTTTAGCCTATGGCATGGGAAATATAAGTCTAAGTCATTGTAAAGATGCCATTACTATAGCCTGGCATAAAAGCAAAATAGGGATTGATATTGAGAGAATAGATAGAGATTTTAACTATATAAAATTTGCAGAAAAATACTTTTTTCATACCAATAAATCAATCCATAATAATAATTTGACAAAAAATATGATATTAAATCAATGGTGTGCTGTTGAAGCAGCTATAAAATGGGACCATGGAAAATTAGCTAAAGACATAAACAATTGGCAATATTTTGAAAAGCGAAAAAAGTTATTTCATAAGAAGAAAAACATACATTTAAATTATTCGCACATTAACTTCCATAATTGGACTATCGCTTTAGCCTATGAAGAAAAAACTTCTTTTAATCCTGAGATTATTTGTTATTCAAATAATTTTTAGTTTTCTTTTCTTCTAAGTAGTTCTTCATATTGAGTTTTTTCCCATCCATTATTTTTTGGTTCCCATATTTTTAAACCTCTTAAAGATTTGGGAAGATATTCTTGTGCGACCCAATTACCTGGATAATTATGAGGATTGACATAACTATTAGAATTATTTTTTAAATGAAGTGGAACATCAAAAGCATTGGTAGATTTGATTGTTTCAATTGCTTTAAAAATACTTTTCGTACTATTACTTTTTGGAGAGATAGCTAAATATAAAGAAGCCTGCGTTAAAAAATATAATCCTTCTGGAAAACCAACTCTATCAAAAGCATCACAACAGGATTGCACAACTACTATTGCATTAGGATTAGCTATTCCAATATCTTCACTGGCAGATATGAGAAGTCTCCTAAAAATAAAATTAGGATCTTCACCAGCTTCCAGCATATTTGCAAGCCAGAATAAAGCTGCATCTGGATCAGAACCTCTTATGGACTTGATAAAGGCACTAATCACATCGTAATGATTTTGACCATTTTTATCGTAAAGGATATTTTTCTTTTGAATTGCATCCTCTGCTATTGAGAGATTAATGTTGATTTCTTTAGCATCATTTTCAGCATTTGTTTCTATGGCCATCTCTAGCGCATTGATTAATGTTCTTGCATCGCCGCCAGAAAATTTAATTAAATGACTTATAGCATCTTGAGTTAAATAAACCTTTTTTGAATCTTTTTGTTTAGAATAATGAGTTATGACTTTTTGTATTATTTTCTGCAAATCATTTTCTGCCAAAGGAATTAATGTAAAAATACGTGACCTACTAACAAGAGCTTTATTAACAGCAAAGAAAGGGTTTTCGGTTGTAGCACCAATAAAAGTTATAGTTCCATTTTCTATTGAAGGTAATAAAGCATCTTGCTGAAGTGATGTAAATCTATGAACTTCATCGATAAATAAAATTGTTTTTCTTTTTGAATTTATTAATCTATCTTTTGCATTAGCGATTTCATTTCTTAATTCTTTAACACTCGATAATACTGCATTTAACTTAATTAATTTTGAACGCGTATTAAATGAAATAATTTCAATTAGAGTAGTTTTTCCGACACCAGGAGGGCCAGAAAAAATAAAATTACTAATCTTATCATTTAATATTGCACTTCTTAAAAGCGAATTCTCATTCAGGATTGGTAGTTGACCAAAAAAATCTTCCAAATTCTTTGGTCTTAATTTATCTGCCAAAGGTGCATTATTTGCTATTTGAGAATAGTTAGTAAATAAATTTTCTGAATGCATATAAATAAAATCAAAAAATCATTACTTTCAATTCTATGTAATAACTGTAGGAGTTTCCATTTGAGTAAGTTTTGAAATATTTAATAAAGCATCTAAATCATTTATAAGAGGTTTCAAAGCGATCTGAGAATTTAACGAAAGATTCTGGTTAGGATTGAAAAATTTCTCAAAGTAAAGTCTTAATGTCGCACCCTTCGTTCCAGTTCCAGAAAGGCGCACAATTACTCGGGAATTATCATCAAGCACCAATCTTAAACCTTGATTTTCACTTATGGAATTATCAACGGGATCTAAATATGAAAAGTTATCTGCAACTTTAATTAGATGGCCAGCAAAACTATTTCCTTTTAAATTTTCGAGCATAGAAGTTAGATTACCAAAGATTTGATTAGCGATATTTGAGGGTATTGCCTCATAATCATGTCTTGAATAATAATTCCTGCCAAATTGTTTCCAATGATTCTGCATCAAATCACTTACCGAACATTTTTTCTCAGCTAAAACTTGTAACCAATACAAAACTGCCCATAGTCCATCTTTCTCTCTCACATGATTACTACCAGTTCCGAAACTTTCTTCTCCACATAAAGTAATTAGATTAGAATCTAAAAGATTTCCAAAAAACTTCCAGCCGGTAGGTGTCTCGAAACAAGGGATATTTAATGCTCGAGCAACATTATCAACCGCTGAGCTGGTTGGCATGGATCGTGCTACACCTGTAATACCATTTTTATAACCAGGGACACATTTTGTATTAGCAGTAATAACTGCAAGGCTATCACTAGGATTTACAAAACATCCACTTCCTAAAATCATATTCCTATCTCCATCCCCATCGCATGCAGCACCAAAACTATAAGATTTTTTATTTAATAACAAATCAGCCAAGTGGGATGCGTAAGTAAGATTAGGATCAGGATGCAAACCTCCAAAATCTTTTAACGGGTTACCATTCATGACACAATCATGTGAAAGACCCATTTTTTCAACAAAAATATTTTTTGCATATGGGCCTGTAACCGCATTCATTGCATCAAAGATTAAAGAGAAGTCTTTTTTTAAAAAATCACTAATTTGATCAAAATCAAAAATTTTCTCCATCAAATTAGAATAATCCTTCAATCCATTAATAATTTCTAAAGTAGTTTCACCGTAAGAATAAGTTCCATATTCACTAAAATCAGGTGATTGAATTTTACAAATTTTATAACTAGTTAGTAATTTTGAAGCCTTAAAAATCTTATTAGTAATTATCTCAGGAGCTGGACCACCATTAGAGATATTCAATTTCACTCCAAAGTCCCCATCAATCCCACCAGGATTATGGCTTGCAGAAAGAATAATTCCACCAATAGCTTTTTCTTTCCTAATTAAATGTGATGTTGCAGGAGTAGATAATAAACCATATTTTGGAACAATAACCTTTTGAACTTTATGAGCGATGCATATTTGGACAATTTTTTCTATTGCTTCAGTATTGCCATATCTTCCATCACCACCAACTACTAATGTTGAATCTTTTAAATCTTCCAATGATTGTAAGATTGCTTCAATAAAAATTTCTAGATAATGTTCTTCCTGAAACTTTAAAGTACTTTTTCTTAAACCAGAAGTGCCTGGCTTTTGATCTAGAAAAGGTGAATTAATATTAATTACATTAACTTGAGTCATATTTTTTAAAAAACTTCCGAAAATATAACTAAATTAATGAGGCATTTCGGATGTTCTTAACATAGCGATAAACCATAATGAAGAAATTAATAATGCACTAAGAATTCCATAGTTAACGCCAAATTTAGAAATTGTAATTGGGACTATTAGCGGAAACGTTAATGCCCCAAACAATGGAGTAAAAGCTACAATTTTTTTCAGCATTAATTTAAATTATTAAAACCATTCAGTTTCAGCATTATCTTTTTCATTAGTATCGTCAAGTGGTGTAGTTCTATCAAATTTCATTGATATACTTTTTTCTTGCTCACCAGATAAATCAAAAGCTTTAATATCATATTTTTGAGTCCCGTCTCTAAATGGAACTTGAATTCTAAAAGTACCATCTGCAGCAAGAGGTACATCTTCTCCACCTATTGTCAGTTTTGCAGAAGGCTCTGTAGCTCCATAAACAATTAATTCTGCATCAGCAACGAGCCAAAAAGATCTATTTTTAACAATTCCGCTTCCAGAATCATTTAAACCTGATGACCATTTACCAGCACCAGAGTCTGTAAGATTATCATTGAGGTTTGTTGAATTTACATTCTCCATAAACTCTTCAGAACCAAATTTTCTTCTGAGAGGAATGCTAGTTGCTGCTTGGTATAATCTTTCATGCATACCATTTTGTTCTGAAACAACAGGATTAGAAATATCTGGGATTGACTCAAAAGAAGAATCTAAATTAAAAGGAACAAATTTATCAAGAATTTGTTCAGAAGGATGAGACCCAGGAACATGGCTTATCGAAGAAAAGGCCAATGACATCCAGTTAAAACCATATTTATAACCTAATTCAACTTTATAATCTCTATCTGCAAGTGGGATTGGCAAGTACCACTCAGTAATGAAACTATCAACTGCTATCTCCCTTAGTGTTCCTTGATTCAAGTTGCTACCTTCAGAACCAGACGCATCAAATAATCGCAAACATAATTTATTGGCTCCCAAAGATTGGGCTTTTTCTCTATCTGAATCAGAAATTTGCCAAAAAACATAAGCCCAATCTGGATCCCGAGGTAGGAAAACTATATTTGTTTTAACTTCTTCACTAGTGTTGAAAGCATTGGAATCAAAAGTTTCTTCAGTTTTTAACTTAGGAGGTGTAGTATCTATATCTTTTGTAAATTTTTCTTGATATTTGATTATTAAATCAACTAAAACAACTTTTGTTTTGCGACTGTATAGCGGAACTGATAATTTACTTGCTTCTTGACGTAATTGTCTGAGGGTTAGTGAGAGTAATTGATCTTTATTCATGATCCCATCAGCCACTTTAAATTCTCCGTTTTTGTTTGGGATCAGTATGTTCTTTTTTTTTATGAATTGTGTGTCTTTTTGCCCTGTCGTCAGGATCCTCTGACTACTAAAAAATTCTCAAAATTGATATTTCTCTTCAAAACAGTTGGTATCAGTGAAATTAATTAATTTTCAGATCTTTTTTAAATGTAAATTAATTTTCTTTTTTTTTAAATTTTATTACCTGAAATTGTTAACGACTCAACAAAAATATATTTTTTCTTCGGGATCAATTAATAAGGGGATTCAATTTTGTTCAACTAGAAGTACTAAATCATCTATCTCTAAATCTTCAATACTTTTACCTATTTTTTTTGAAAAAGTACTTAATTTTTTCGAAGTTAATTCTAACTGCTCATAAAAAAGATCACTAAATTTTTTATCATCAAATTTTTTGGATTGGTTATCACACCATTCTCTCAGAGGATTTTTATTTTGATATTCAAAACTATTATCTACATTGATAATTTTTAAAATCTGAAGGCAATGAGCGAGTATTCTTAAATGATGTTTCTGCATTATAGGTAAATCAAGACTATCAATTTCTTGAATAGTTTCTATGTTTAATGGGTTAGACAAGGGATCAAAATGATTAGACATTAATTTTTAGTTTTAATAAAGGAAAAAAACTCAATATTGGGGATATCTTTCGTTAGAGTATATAAAGCTAATTGTAATAAGTTATTTTTGATAACATGGTCAACAAAAATTTAGTTAAAGATGTAGTAAAAGAGCCTTACAAATATGGTTTCGTTACTGATATTGAAACTGAAAAAATAGCAAAGGGATTAAGTGAAGATATCATAAGATTAATTTCACAGAAAAAAGAAGAACCAAAATTTCTTCTCGATTTTAGATTAAAAGCCTTTAAAAAATGGCAAAAAATGAAAGAGCCTGATTGGGCAGGATTAGGATATAAAAAAATTGATTATCAAGATATCATTTATTACTCTGCTCCTAAGCAAAAAGAGAAAATTTCTAGTTTAGATGAAGTTGATCCCAAACTTCTTGAGACTTTTGATAAATTGGGGATACCCCTAACTGAGCAAAAAAAACTCACAAATGTAGCGGTAGATGCAGTCTTTGATAGTGTTTCTATAGCCACAACTTTTAGAGAAGAACTTGCTGAATATGGAGTTATATTTTGCTCAATTAGTGAAGCTGTAAAAAATCACGCCGATTTGATTGAAAAATATTTAGGTACAGTAGTGCCAGCTAGTGATAATTATTTTGCAGCACTAAATTCTGCTGTTTTTAGTGATGGTTCTTTTGTTTACATCCCAAAAGGTGTTACCTGCCCTATGGATCTATCTTCCTACTTTAGAATTAATAGTGGAGATTCAGGACAATTCGAAAGAACACTAATCATTGCTGAAGAATCAAGTTCTGTAAGTTATCTAGAGGGTTGTACAGCTCCAATGTTCGATACAAATACCCTACATGCAGCAGTTGTAGAGCTTATAGCATTAGACGATGCCTCAATAAAATACTCAACAGTACAAAATTGGTATGCTGGCGATGAAGAAGGTATTGGCGGAATTTTTAATTTTGTCACCAAGAGAGGAAAATGTTTAGGTAAGAGAAGTAAAATTAGCTGGTCTCAAGTTGAAACAGGGTCTGCAATTACATGGAAATATCCCAGCTGTCTTCTTTTAGGGGAAGAATCTGTAGGAGAATTTTATTCAGTGGCTCTCACCAATAATCTTCAGCAAGCAGATACCGGTACAAAAATGATCCATATTGGTCCAAAGACCAAATCAACTATTGTTAGTAAAGGTATTAGTGCAGGCAACTCAAAAAATAGTTATAGAGGTCTTGTCAAAATGGGAACAAAAGCTACAGGATCAAGAAATTACAGTCAATGTGATTCAATGTTAATAGGGGATCAAGCTTCTGCAAATACATTCCCTTACATCAAATCTCAACAACCCAATTCTGAAATTGAGCATGAAGCAAGCACATGTAGGATTTCAGAAGACCAACTTTTTTATCTCCAAAGCAGAGGTATAGAATTTGAGGAGGCAGTATCTATGATGGTCAGCGGTTTTTGCAGAGATGTATTTAATCAATTACCCATGGAATTTGCTGCTGAAGCAGATAAGTTACTGGCACTTAAACTTGAGGGATCAGTAGGTTAATTAATCAATTTCTAAACTGAAATGCAAAGTAAAATGAAAGAATCAGATCCAATTTTAGAAGTTGAAAATCTCTTTGCATCTACTGATAATCTTCCAATTCTAAAAGGAGTTTCACTTACTATCTATCCTGGAGAAATCCATGCCATTATGGGTAGAAATGGATGTGGCAAAAGTACTCTTTCGAAAATTATTGCAGGACATCCTTCGTATAATATTACAAATGGCGACATAAAATTTTTAGGAGAAAACATCAACTCTCTAGAACCTGAAGAGAGAGCTCAATTAGGAATTTTTCTTGGTTTTCAATATCCAATTGAGATTCCAGGTGTAAGTAATCTTGAGTTTCTAAGAGTTTCAACTAATGCTAGAAGGAAATTCCTCAACAAAGAAGAATTAGATACTTTTGATTTTGAAGAATTAGTTAAAGAAAAGTTAGAAATTGTGAAAATGGATCATGCATTCTTATCAAGAAGTGTAAATCAAGGATTTTCAGGAGGTGAAAAAAAAAGAAATGAGATTCTGCAAATGGCTTTACTTGAGCCCAAGATAGCAATATTAGATGAGACCGATTCTGGTCTAGATATTGATGCTCTAAGAATAGTGGCATCAGGAATTAAAAAAATATCTAATGCACAAACTGGAATTATACTTATTACCCACTATCAAAGATTATTAGATGAAATTAAACCAAATTATGTCCATGTCATGTCAGACGGGCAAATTATAAAAACTGGTGAGAGTGACCTTGCTCTAGAGCTTGAGGAAAAAGGGTATGAATGGACTGACAACTTTATAAAAAAGGCCTAAATAAATGAAAATTATTGAAAAAATAAAAACTAATAAATCGGCTGATAACCTAACCGAAATACAAAAAATCTGTCTAGATAAATTACAATCGAGTCCCCTCCCTAATACTAGAAGTGAACAATGGAGACTTTCAAATAAATCAAAATTTTCAAACTTTTTAAAATACTCGGTTAATGAAAAAAATCCAAAATTTGATACACCTTTTCCGAACAATTCTCAAAGTACTATTAGGTTAGTAATTGGTGATAATTGCCAAATTAATTTAATGGAGGAAAATTATTCAATAAAGCAACTAAGTGAGGAGAAATTAGTTAAATATATCAAAGAACAGATATCTTGTTTTGATCAAAACGAAAATTGGAGTGACTTACTAAATCTGTCTTTAAATTGCACAAAGAATACCTTGGGATTAAAAATAAATGGATCGAAAATCCCTCCTATTGAAATCTTTAGTCACGCATCAAGCAATTCTTTAAATGCAAAAACCCTCATAATATTTTTAGAAAAGAATTGTGATATTGATTTATTACAAGTAAATCTTGGTAAAGAGAACTCTTCATTATCTCAATCAACTTTCTTCTATTTAGAAGAAAATAGTTCCGTAAACCATGGTGTTGTTTCTTACGGTGAAAACAAGTCAAATTTACTAAATTCTCTGAATGTAATTCAACAAAACAATAGCGAATACAATTTAGGATCTTTACATTTCAAATTTAATTATGCAAGATTTGAAATTCGTGTTAAACAATCTGAAGGAAATGCAAAAACCAATATCAAAGGTATGCAAATAACAAAAAAAGATGAACAAATTTCTACTTTTACAAAAATAGACTTTAATGGCCCAAATGGATTTCTAGATCAAATCAATAAATCACTTGCTGACGATAAATCCCATGCGATATTTGAGGGTTCAATAATAGTTCCGAAAATTGCTCAGAAAACTGATGCCTCTCAATTAAGCAGAAATTTACTTTTATCAAATCACGCACAAATAGATACAAAACCTCAATTAGAAATAATTGCTGATGATGTCAAATGCAAACATGGAGCAACAATTTCACAACTAAATGAAGAAGAACTTTTTTATATGCGAACAAGAGGGATCACGTTAACAGAAGCAAGTAAACTACAATTAAGTTCTTACTTTCAAGAGATAATTTCATTTATTCCCATTTCAAAAGATAGATGGAATTTGCTTGATAAACTTTTAAATGAAAATTAATGGAAACAATTCAAAATTTTCCTGAAATAACAAAGAAAGACTTTCCTCTTTTAAATGAGAACTTTAAAAGTAGTGAGCAAATTATTTATTTAGATCATGCTGCAACCACTCAAAAACCAATTCAAGTCTTAGAAAAAATTAATGAATATTATAGAAACTTTAACGCCAATGTACATAGAGGCGCACATCAATTAAGTGCAAAAGCGACAGAAGAATTTGAAAATGCAAGATATTTAATTAGCAAATACATAAATGCGAATTCAACAAAAGAAATTATTTTCACAAGAAATGCTACTGAGGCAATCAATCTAGCAGCTAAATCATGGGGCGAATCTTCCTTAAGAGAAAATGATGAAATTCTCTTATCAATAATGGAACATCATAGCAATATTGTTCCATGGCAAATGGTTGCAGCAAAAAATAAATGCAAATTAAAATTTATAGGTATAGATAAAAATGGGAAATTAGATATAGACGATTTTAAGTCAAAATTAACATCTAGAACTAAGCTTGTTAGCCTTGTACATGTTAGTAATACTCTGGGTTGCTGTAATCCAATCAAAGAAATCACTAGATTAGCTAAAGAAAAAGGTTCTTTTGTGTTAATAGATGCATGTCAAAGTTTGGCCCATCAAAAACTAGATGTGATTGATCTTGATATAGATTTTTTAGCAGGATCAGGACATAAACTTTGCGGTCCTACAGGTATTGGTTTCCTTTGGTCAAGAGAAGAAATCTTAAAAAAAATTCCTCCTCTCTTTGGAGGCGGCGAAATGATTCAAGATGTTTTTGAAGAGACAAGTACTTGGGCAGAGCTACCACATAAATTTGAAGCTGGAACGCCAGCCATTGCAGAAGCAATAGGTCTTGCAGAAGCAATTAATTATATAAGCACTATTGGTTTGAATAAAATTCATGAATATGAAAAGACCATTACTAAATATTTATTTGAAAAATTAAATGAAATAGAAAATGTTGAAATTATTGGTCCATCGCCCGAGATAGATCCAGATAGAGCATCACTTGCAACCTTTTATATAAAAAATATACATTCAAATGATATTGCTGAAATTCTTGATTCAAAAGGAATTTGCATCAGAAGTGGGCATCATTGCTGTCAACCTCTTCACAGATACATTGGAATTAAATCTACGGCTAGAATAAGTATGAATTTCACAACCAATAAGGAGGAAATTGATATATTTATAGAAAAATTAAAAGATACTATTAATTTTCTAAAAATCAATTCTTAAATATTCAAAGCATTTTTTAAAAATTCCTGAGATTTTTGCATTACTAATTTTTTATTTTCAATATTTTTAAAGCCATGCCCCTCATTTTCAAAAAAAATAACTTCTGAATATTTATTATTTCGGATCAAAATTTCTTGAATTTTTAAAGTTTGTTCATAGGAAATAACTTTATCTTTTTTTCCATGAAACAATAAGATAGGTTTTCTTATTTTGTTAATGCTATTAATTGGCGATCTATTAATGTAATCATCATAATTATTTGCATAATTTCCTACCAAAGAATTTAAATAATCTTTTTCAAACCTATGAGTGTTGTAATGCATATCCTTCAAATCAATAACAGGATATTTACAAATTGCTGCTGTAAAAATAGAACCATATAGTAAACAATTCAGAGCAGTTAACCCACCAGCACTATTACCAAAAATTACTACTTTCTCACTATCAACCTGATTTGATTTGATTAATTCAAGAGCGAGTGCTTTGCAATCATAAGAATCAACAATCCCCCATTTATAATTCAACCTCTCTCTATATACTTTACCAAATCCTGATGATCCTCCATAATTTACTTCAGAAACAAAAAATCCCTTCGAGGTCCAATATTGAACTTCAGAATTATATGATCCATCAAAACATGAAGTTGGCCCACTATGTGCTCTAACAAGGAGGGGTGGCTTTTTAAAATTTTCAACAAGCGGCCTATACAGAAAAGAATGAGTAGATTGATCTTCAAAACCTTTAAACCAAAATGGTTCAGGTTTTGAACAATCTTTTACATAATCAATAAATATCTGCTCAGAAAAATTTTTATCAAATTTTTCTGCAAAATCAATTTCAAATACAATTTCCAAAAAATCAGATCCATAACCTTTTAAAAGAACTTTTTTCCGAAAAACACTGAAATCACTTACTGAGGTAAAAGGAGTTGAAAATTCTTTAACGAATTGAAGATCTTTATATTGCTCAACTATTAAATGATTTTCTTTTTTTGCTAGGCAAAATAAATTTTTTTTAGTCCCTGAAAAAAATGTTATTCCGGAGACCCATTGTGGTGCTCCATATTCAGTCAAATTTCTCTCTACTCTTTTCTTAATAAAGATATTCTCAATTTCACTAACATCTAAAAACAACAAGTTCCACCATCCAGAACTATCTTCTGAACATACTAAAATTGTTTCACTTATCCAATAAGGTTGAAAAAAAGAAACGTTTTTTTTGGCATTTATCAGCTTATTTGAGAATTTTTTTATTTTTTGTATCTCTCCAGCGAAATCTATTTGAGCAAAAAACAAATCATTTCTCTCCCAAGGCATGTAGGGAGAACCCCACTCTATCCAAGAAATTGAGTTAGCAGAAGTATTAGAACATAATTCGCCAGCAAAATTATTAAATTTTTTTATTCGATGAATATCTTGTTTAGTTTTTTTTAAGTTTAAAGAAAATAAATAATCTTCATTATTAATTTCGCAAATACCATACAAAAAATTTTTTTCAGAAATGACAAATGAAGAATCGAAATTTCCATCAATTGATTTAGATAGTTGTCTAGGTTCTTGAACTGAATCAAGATATTTACTTTGACTTTTATAATTTGACACTGCTTCTTTAAAAATTTGAAACCATACTGCCTTGGTAATCTGATCTATCCATATCAAATAAAAATTATTTTTAAAATTTATACATTTATACGATTTACCACCATATCCATGAAAATTATTTTTAATATAATATTTTTTACTTGTTAATTTCTGAGGAAAAGCTTCTTTGTCATTAAATGGTCTTGCAAAAATAGCATTCTCATTTTGACCTTCACCAATAACATCAATCCAAAAAATTGTATCCCTAATAATAGTTAATTCCTTAAAAGCTTTTTTTTTATTTTCAGTTTGCCTAACTTTTAATTTATCATCGTTAATCATTTAAAAAACTATAAAGAAAGTAAATTAAAGTGCTAGTATTTTTATAGCTAAACTCTTAATTAAAAACTTTTTTTAACGTGGCAAACCATTTTTCACAACTTGCAAAAAAGTCAAGAACAAATGGAAGCTCAGAAAAAATTGCAAAAGAGCAAACAGGTAAGCCATCTCTAGACATTTATAAACTTGGCGATGATGTATTAAGACAAAATTCCAAAAGAATAACTAAGGTTGACGAATCAATAAGAAAACTTGCTAGAGAAATGCTTCAAAGCATGTATGCAGCTAAAGGAATTGGACTTGCCGCACCTCAAATTGGTATCAATAAAGAGCTTCTTGTCATAGATGTAAATTTTGAAGATTCAGCAGCAGATCCTCTAATATTAATCAATCCAGAAATAACAGACTTTGGAACAACCCTTAATTCATACGAAGAAGGCTGCTTGAGTATACCCGGCGTATATTTGAATGTAGTAAGACCATCAACTATAAAATTAAAATTTAGAGATGAAATGGGAAGACCACGTAAAATGAAAGCAGATGGACTTCTGGCAAGGTGTATTCAACACGAATTGGATCACTTAAACGGAATACTATTTGTTGACAGAGTTACATCAAAAGATGATTTGAACAAAGAGCTTAAAAAGGAAGGGTTTAACGAAAAAGACGTAGTTTCTATTAATTAATCTAATGACGGAAACTACAATATTTCAAAAAATAATTAATGAAGAAATACCCTGCGATAAGCTTTATGAAGATGAGTTTTGTATTGCTTTTAATGATATCCAAGCGCAAGCACCAGTTCATTTTTTAGTGATTCCAAAAAAGCAAATTATTAGTTTATTAGATTGTATTGAAGAAGATGCAAATTTATTAGGGCATTTACTTTTTGTTGGTAGCAAAATAGCTAAATCAAAAAATTTAACTAATTGGAGAACAGTTATCAATACTGGAGCAGAATCGGGACAAACAGTTTTTCATTTACATATTCATTTTTTATCTGGAAGAAAAATGAATTGGCCCCCAGGTTAAAACTCTCGAAAGAAATGTTTATAGGTTATAAATAAAGTAAAACAAAATGAATTCACCAGATTCCTTAAATACTGAATCCAAAAATTTATTCAATTTAATATCAAAAAATTGGGAAGAGCTAGACGATTCACTCAAAACTAAGTTAATAAAAATTTGGAGAGTTTTAACCTATAAATGGCAACTACAAATTTTATTTAATCTACCTTTTCTTTTATGGTGGGTATTAGATAATTCTATTCCAAAAGTTCATAAATTTGATACGACAATCTTGAATTATTTAAATTTACCTGACTGGGCACTTTCATTTATTGGCTTTGGTCAATAGACTGCTTAAAGTTATAATTTCCCTCATAACACTTGTCGAGTAATGAATAAAACAGTTAATAATAAATCCAAAATACTTTACCAATTACAAAAATTAAGGAAGCTATCTCAGCCGTTTTTTCTTCCCATAGATCAATGTAATGGGTTCCAATTCATGTGGCTTTTGATTTCTCTTTTATTTTGTGTTGGTGGAGTAGTACTTGTTGGTCTTACAGGAATAATCAGTTTTTTTGAAAGCTTTCAACCAATTTTTCTTGAAAAATATTTCGGAGGTGTAGTAAATACTGTCAATTCAATTTGGGCTGGTAATTGGGGATTGCTTTTCTCTGCCTTATTTCTAATTGGATCGGGGAGCTTTTTTAGCTTAAGACGTCAATTAAAAAACCGTAGATGGTTACATTGGTTATTCCTTGCGATAATTGTATTAATGCTTTTAGCTGTAAACGGAATAAACGCAGGTATTGGATTCATTGCAAGAGATTTAACAAATGCTTTAGTAGAAAAACAAGAGGATGGATTTTATCGGATATTGGGGATTTACGCTTGTTGTTTCGCTGTAGCTTTACCAATACGGGTTTCCCAAATATTTTTTACATATAAGTTAGGAATAATTTGGAGAGAATGGCTTTCAAAAAGTTTAGTCAAAGATTATATGACTAATAAAGCTTATTACCAGTTAAATCCCAATGATGAAGAACAAACCGATGTAGATAATCCCGATCAAAGAATCACAGATGATACTCGAGCTTTTACCGGGCAAAGTCTCTCTTTCACATTAGGAATTTTTGATGCCCTACTAACATTTTCACTTAATATTCTTATTTTATGGAGTATTAGTACAACACTTACTTTTTCTTTATTTGGTTACGCTGCATTTGCCACTTCTATCCTTTTAATTGCTGGAAAAAATCTTGTAAAAATTGACTTTGATCAACTCAGGTATGAAGCAGATTTTCGATATGGCTTAGTACATATTCGAGATAATGCTGAATCAATAGCCTTTTACTCTGGGGAGAATCCTGAGCGAAGTGAAACTGAAAGACGCTTAGGAGAAGTAGTGAGAAACTTTAATTTACTGATTATATGGAGAGTAATAATAGACGTCATGAGAAGATCTATAAATTATGCTGGAAATTTCTTTCCATATTTAATAATGGCAATCCCTTACTTTAAAGGTGATATTGATTATGGACGCTTTATTCAGGCAAGCTTTGCATTTGGAATGGTTGAAGGTTCGTTATTTTTCATTGTTAATCAAATCGAAGAACTTGCAAAATTTACTGCTGGTATTGGCAGATTAGAAGGATTCCAATCAAAAGTTGAATCCATTAGTCAAACCAACCCAACAAGCAATCAAAACGTTATTTCAGATTACCCCTCAATTCTTATTAATAATGCTGACCTTTGTCCACCAGGATCAAATAAAACAATAATTAAAAATTTAAATTTGAGCATCGACAATAATCAATCACTTCTGGTTGTAGGACCATCTGGGTGCGGAAAAACATCTTTACTAAGAATGATTAGCGGTTTATGGGAACCCGATCAAGGAGTAATTAAAAAACCAAAAATTGGGGAATTATTATTCATACCTCAAAAACCATATATGTTACTTGGTTCTTTAAGAGAACAATTATGTTATCCCACGGAAGTTAAAAAATTTAGTGATGAACATCTTACTTCCGTATTGCATGAAGTAAATTTAAAAACCTTAGTGGATCGGTATCCTAATCTTGATATCAAACAAGATTGGCCACGAATTCTTTCCCTAGGCGAGCAACAAAGATTGGCTTTTGCAAGACTTCTACTAAATTCCCCAAGATTTGCAGTACTTGATGAAGCAACAAGTGCTTTAGATATTAACACTGAAAAAAAACTATATAGTTTACTAAAGGAACGAGAACTTTCTCTTATTAGTGTTGGACATAGGCCTAGCTTAAAAGATTTTCACGAGAATATTTTAGAATTAAATGGACAAGGAGACTGGAAATTATTGACTTCTGATAAGTATAATTTTAAGGATTAACAAAAAAAATGAATCCTAAAGAAGAACAAACTAACTCAGAAGCCACTAATTTAGAGAATGAGAGTTTTTTAAAACAGCAGAAAGATCCAAATTACATCAATGAACAAATTGAAGACAATAAATTAGATGAAAAATCTATAGAAATTAAGGATGAATATATATTTGGATGGAGTAGTTATTCTGAAATAACTAATGGAAGATTCGCAATGCTTGGTTTCCTTGCAATAATTATGATTGAATTATTTAGTAAACAATCGTTTTTAAAATGGGCAGGAATCTTATAATTAATCATCAAATCTAGAACTGTTATCTCTAGGTTTCTTTTTGTTTGTTCCAACGTTATATCTACTATTTTGATTTTTTGAACTTGATCTAGCTGAAGAGCTTACTCTACGTGTCTCACGTGGTTTTTTGGCTTGCTTAGAATCTTTAAATGAAGCATCTTCTACTTGATCTGTTGAAATTTGCTGCCTAATGGTGGATCTAGTAGGTTTACTCCTTAATGGAGAAGAATCAACAGGAGTTGAGATATTATCTTTTCTAGAAACTGTACGATTCATTCTGGGTCTTGACCCTGTTTTAACTTCATCGCGAGATAAATTTCTTCTCTCACCAAAGTTATTTGTTTCTGGTTGTTTACTATTTCTATCTTGAGAAGTCTGCCTTCTCCTTCTTATAGGTTCGTCATTTTCAAACTGACTTATTTCTCTTGTAGATGGCCTACTTCTACTTGCTGCAGCAGATGGTATAGCTCTTGAAACATTCCTCCTTCGAGATCTCCCCTCCATATAGTCTTCTTCAAATTCATCTTCTTGAGGTTTAAATCTTCTGGATGGTCTTTCAGATTCTTCAAACCTATCATAATCGTCATTAAATCGGCCTCTAGAATTTCTAGGAACATCAGAAATAGGATCATCATCAAAATAAGATGACCTTCTAGCTTGATCAGTAGCAACTCCCCTCAATCGCACACTTTCATATGCGAAAAAAACTGTAGTTCCTGCTAATAAAAACTGACCAAACTGAAGGATAGGATCTAACCTCCAGCCTTGAAAAAATAATATTCCTCCGCACAAAAGTCCAATTGCCGCGAAGAAAACATCATAATCCCTCGCCAAGGCAGGCTTGAAAGACCTCAAAAAATAAAGGCCTCCTCCACATACCGCGAGAACTATACCAACAATACTGGCCCAATTGAGACTAGCATTGACCACATTCTTTCTCCAAAAATTTATTTTTAAAAGGGTTACTTATATCCCCTATATATACAGTGTACTTAAAACTTCTACAAAAACTAGCGTCTTCCAGTAGAAGTACGATCGAGGGAATCTTTCTGACTGACAAAAATCAAAAATGCAGTGGCTGGAATAACGATAAGTAAGGCTGCGGCAATAAAACTACCTATCATTCCAACTGCGGAATTATTTGCAACTTCAGCAGAAAAATCTGCGGCTAGTAATAAATTTGAGATTTGAAACACTTTTTAAATATTAAATTCTCAATTTATAATACGAATTAAATACGTTTCAATGGGTTATTTATTAAGATGAGTTAAATAATTGTTATTTCCTTGCTTGTCAACTCTCTTCAAATTTTAGATATTAGTTTAGGAATTTCTCTTTCATATCTAACTATAGTTTTTCTAATAAGATTAATACTTACTTGGTACCCAAAAATTAATTTAAGTAAAGGTTTATGGTTATTAATTTCAATACCATCAAACTCTATTCTTAATTTAACAAGAAAACTAATTCCTCCTATTGGAGGCGTTGATGTTGGACCCGTAATTTGGATCGGAGTTATAAGCTTTTTAAGAGAAATTTTAGTCGGTCAGCAAGGGCTTATTAAACTTGCATTGCATACACATATTTCACAGAAATCGTTTAATTATTTCTCAGTAATTTGGCAGTAATTCTTCTTCTACATATTTAGTATGTATCTTACCCTGCTTAAATTTAGATTTATTCAGTAGGGTTAGATGAAAGTTAATTGTTGTAGGAATACCTGTTACTGCACATTCATTTAAAGCCCTATTCATTCGTTTGATTGCAGTATTACGATCTTTTCCCCAGACTATTAATTTACCAATTAATGAGTCATAGAAAGGAGGTATTTCATAGCCTGTATAAACATGACTATCCACCCTTACACCAGGACCACCAGGAGGAAGCCACCCAGTTATTTTTCCAGGTGATGGTCGGAAATTGTGAGAAGGATCTTCAGCATTGATTCTACATTCAATAGCATGACCGTTTAAATGGATATCATCCTGATTAAATTCCAAGTTTGCTCCGCTTGCGATTTTAATTTGCTCAGCTATTAAATCAACTCCTGTAACCATTTCAGTAACAGGATGTTCAACTTGAATCCTAGTATTCATCTCCATAAAATAAAAATTATCATCATCAACTAAAAATTCAACTGTCCCCGCTCCTTCGTAGCCGATACTTTTTGCAGCAGCAATAGCTGCGTTTCCCATTTTTTTTCTTAGCTCAGTGTTAATTGCAGGACTAGGAGACTCTTCAAGTAACTTCTGATGTCTTCTTTGAACTGAACAATCTCGCTCTCCTAAATGAACAACATTACCCGACCTGTCAGCTAAAATTTGAATTTCTACATGTCTTGGCTTCTTTATAAATTTCTCCATATATAAACCATCATTACCAAAAGCTGCTTCTGCTTCGCCTTGAGCTGCTTTAAACATTTTTTCAAGATTATTAGAGTTTTCAACCAACCTCATGCCTCTTCCACCTCCTCCAGCAGTCGCTTTAATAATTACCGGATAGCCTATATCTTCTGCCAATTTATAAGCCTCAGCAACATTTGATAACAACCCTTTACTGCCAGGTACTGTTGGAACTCCAACTGCTTCCATAGTTTCTTTAGCTGTAGATTTATCTCCCATAGATCTAATAGCTTTAGGAGATGGGCCAATAAAAACTATGCCATGATCGTTACACATCTCAGCAAATTTATCATTTTCCGCCAGAAATCCATAACCAGGATGAATAGCATCAACTCCTCTCGATGTAGCAGCAGCAAGTATATTTGGAATATTTAAATAACTCTTATTACTTAGTGAATCTCCGACGCAAACAGCCTCATCAGCAAGCTGAACATGCAATGCTTTCTTATCTACAGTACTAAAAACTGCAACGGTTGCAATACCTAGTTCTCTACAACTTCTGACAATTCGTAAAGCTATTTCTCCACGATTAGCAATTAAAACTTTTTCAACCATTATGAAAATAAAATTGAAGAAATGAAATGACTTAAAATAAAAAATTATTTGCCAAAGTATTCAACAAAATTTTTTAGTGATCAGAGGACATTTTTTACAATACAACCTAAAACGTTATATATGTATAAATATTTGTTTTATGCAATAGAAAAATTATTCATCATATTCAAAAAAACTCTTTTAGAACTACATGCTTATTTCAGCCAATAATGTATGATATTTTTAAGGTTTAGTCAGCCGCCGGTTGCCGAAAACCCTTTGCGGACGTGGCGGAATTGGTAGACGCGCACGTCTAAGGAGCGTGTGGCTTTGGCCTTGCGAGTTCAAGTCTCGCCGTCCGCATTTAATGTATTCTGGTTTAACTGCAATGAAAAAAAAATCAGTTGCAGTAGTTATAGTTTCCAATGGTCCTGGTGAATTAACTACATGGGTAAATCCTGTAGTGGATGAGCTTAACAAAATAAATAAATCACTATGTGATGACGATAAACACAATTTCACTCTTAGGTTAGTCCTTGTTCCTTGCCCAAATGCCACTGGTAAAGAATTTTTAGTTGCAAATTCATGGAATAAATTCGAATTAATTACAAAATCCAAAAGTTTTTGGAAATTATTAATAAACCCACATTCTTTTGGTAATTGGCCAAAAAAAGGGGTGGTTATCTTCCTTGGTGGAGATCAATTTTGGAGCATTTTATTAGCTAAAAGATTAGGTTATTTAAATATCACATATGCTGAATGGGTTTCGCGATGGCCCAAATGGACCAACAAAATTGCTGCTATGAATGTAAAAGTAAAAGAGTCGATACCTAAAAGATATAGATATAAATGTAAAGTCATTGGGGATTTGATGGCAGATATCAAACTTAATAGTGAAATATCATTAAGAAACAAAAAAAACCACTACATTGCATTGTTACCCGGTTCTAAGAAAGCAAAGCTTTCTGTTGGAATTCCTTTCTTCTTAGAAGTTGCAGATCATATCGCTGAAGAAAATCAAAATATAAATTTTATAATTCCCATTGCCCCAACTACTGATCAAAGTGAATATTTATTTTTTCAAAGCAACAAAAATCCAATTGCTAAATATTACTCATCAAAAATCAAGACAATTAAAAACTTCAAAGACTCTCGTTTTGATTATGTAATTGAAACATCAAAAAATACAAAGATTTATCTAATCAAGAAAAATCCTTGCTATGAAATATTAAAAGAATGTGATCTTGCAATTACAACTGTTGGAGCAAATACTTCAGAATTAGCAGCAATTAGTCTTCCCATGTTAGTTGTTCTGCCAACTCAACATCTAAATATGATGAATGCCTGGGATGGTATTTTTGGAGTAATTGGAAAAATTTCATTCATAAATAGATTCCTGTCTTTTATAATTAAAAATTTCTATTTTAAAAAAAAGAAGTTTTTTGCTTGGCCAAATATTAAAGCTAAAAGAATGATTGTCCCTGAAAGGATAGGTAATATTTCGCCAATAAAAATCGCAAGAGAAGTATTATTTCTTATTAAAAATAGAGATCAATTAAAAAGTATTAAGGATAATCTACACAAAGAAAGAGGCGATAAAGGTGCTGCAAAAAAACTTGCTTCTATAATTATTAATTCAATAAAGAAACTTTAACAATTACCAAGGATCATCAATTTCAAACTTTTCTGATTTTTTATTATCTTGAACTAAATTTTGTTCTTCTAGTGGTTCAATATCTAAAGTTTCAGTTGCATTTTGAATTGGTCTTTTCGAAGCTAAATTAGTAGTTGATTGTTTCTTTAGCTTAAGATCAATATTGGTTTTTTCATCTATTTGATTAACTCTATTTTGATTCTCGATCTGAACAGAATCATCATTATCCATATATAGTTTTTTTCTGTTATTTATTTCCTCTACAGAACCCTTTATTTCAACATATTCAAGTTCATCTTCATAATCATCTTCATAATCATCTTGTTCAACAACTTCTTCATATTCCTCGACTAAATTGTTTTGCTGTTCTAATTCAGAACCTGAAAGTAACTGATTCTCAACAGGTACAAGATTTGCTGAGTATCCATTTGCTTCCCTTTCATCCCATGAAGAACCCCCGACTCCAAGTTTCTCAAGTAGACCACTACTTAGTTGCTTCAATTTCTCTTCCGCACCTTCATAAACAATAATCCTATCGGTACCACTACTTACGATTTCCTCAACAGGTATTTCCCAAGTACTTAAAACTCCCTCACCTAAAAGCGGAACACCAACAGCACCCATAACAAGAGATATCAAATCCCCAGTCTCAATATCAAAAGAAAAGCCAAGAACTCTTCCTAAAAGTTGTCCAGATTCTGTAATCACTTGACAATTAATTACCTTCCCATACCTTTCTGGAGAAAAACTCTCACTCAAAGAATCTAGGGAGTCAACTAATATGACATCTCCAACTTGCTTTATACTTTCTAAAGGCATCCATTTTGGCAAACCCGGTAAAAATCTTGTAAGTGGATTATCTCTTAGTCCCAAAGCGACCACCTCTCTTCTATCAATATCAACAACAACTTCTCCAACTACGCCTAGCCGCCTCCCAGTATCAGTAGTAATCACTTGTGTTCCCATTAATTCTGACCTTAACCATAAACGTTCACTAGGAACGGAGTTAGGGAGATTCTTATTAGCAGATGTGTTAGACAAGCTCATAAATTTCTTTTTATCATTCTGACGTATAAATTTAAAAAAGTGTGTTTATGCAGCATTTGGTAACCCAAGAACTTGAGTATTAGCACCTCTTGCTTGCGCAACGCCAATTGTTCGTTTAGATGCACTAATCATAGGCCTTCTATGACTTACGACTATAAATTGAGCGTTTGATGACTGATTCGATATTAGTTTTGACAACCTTTCAACATTAATACCATCTAAAAAACTATCAACCTCATCTAATGCATAAAAAGGTGAAGGCTTATACTTTTGCAAAGCAAATAAAAAACTTAAAGCAGTTAACGATTTTTCACCACCTGACATAGAGGCTAATCTTCTGACATTTTTCCCCTTGGGATGAGCCACTAAAGTTAATCCTCCTTCTAAAGGAGAATTAGGATTTTCAAGTTGAAGATATCCATCTCCATCAGATAAATTTGCAAAAATTTCTCGAAAATGTCTATCAACTTCTGTAAATGCTTGCATAAAAGCTTCTTGACGCATCGTAGATACAGTTTCTATTCTCAGTAATAATTCAGATCTTTCTTTAGATAGAATTTCTAATTTTTCTCGCAAACCATTTAATCTCTCAATTAATTTTTCTAGTTCATCAAGAGCCAACATATTTACAGGTTCTAAGCTTTGTAGTTTTGCATTGATTATTGAAATATCTGATTGCAAAGATTCAAGACTCTTCCCTTCATATTCTCCAAAGTCCGGGGCAGGATTAGGTAGATCTTTTTTATAATTTTCTAATTTTATTTTTTCGCTCCTCATTTCTTCTTTGAGAGAATGCATATCTCTTTCGAGATATTCAAGCTTCAACAGATAATTATTACATTCTTGCCTTTTATTTGAAATTGAAGAGTTTAATTCATCTCTTTTCCTTCTCAATAAACCTAGATCCTTCTCTAGAGAATTTTTTTGCTTATCAAGATCCAAAAGCTCTTTTTTAAATTTATCTCTTTTTTCTATCCATTCACTATGAGAAATTGCGAGTTGTTTAATAGATTCCTGCAAGTTTTTTTCTTGTAATAAAGTAATATTTAATGAATTATTGATACGCTCTATATTTAAAGCTAATTGACTCTTTTTATCTAGTAATGTATCTCTCTCGTTAATAAGTAATTCAAGTTTTTTATCAAGATTATTAAAATCGTTATTTAAAGCTATTAATGATGACTTCTGATTTTTTTCATAATTTACCTTTTGAATGGTTTGTAATTGATCAAACTTATCATAATAAGGATTCAATTCATTTTTTAAATAATCTAACTCGTTAACTAATAAATTATTAGCAGTATCAAGTTTATTTAATCTCGATTTACAATCCTCAATTCTTTGCGAGACAGCCTTAAGAGAATCTTGATTTACTTCAATTTCTTTATTAAATGAGGCACAATCCTCAATTATTTGACTACGGTTAGAATTTAATTTACTAAGACTATTATTTTTTATCATCAAATCATTATTTGACTCTTTTAAAGCTTCTTCAATAACTAATAATCTTTCCTTTATAGGACTGGAATCATCAATATCATTATTAATTCCAAACCGATAAGCCAAATCTTTATTTAACTTACTGCCTCCTGTAATTGCACCACTTGCTTCTAATAATTCACCACTTAAGGTAACCAACCTATTTTTTTGTGAAGATAACCTCGCTGAGGATAAGTCTGAAAAAACTAAAGTATCTCCAAAAACATATCGAAAAACATCAGAATAGACTTCATCAAAAGTAATTAAATTAATAGCTTTATCAATAAATCCATTCTCCCTGTAATTTTCAAATCTTGAAATTGCATAATTCTTTTTTTGACTTTTAATTCTATTTAAAGGTAAGAAAGTTAATCTTCCTGCTTTCTTCTTTTTAAGAATTTCAATTGCTTTAGCAGCAATATCATCATTATCAACAACAATTTGTCCTAATCTATTCCCAGCAGCAATTTCTAATGCATATCTATTTTTCTCACTGACCTCTCCAAGTTGAGCTACATAACCATGTATACCCTCTAACCCTGCTTCTAAGAGAATTCTGAGAGCATAAGAACCTCTAGATTCGTTTAAAGCTTCCTTCCTGCTTTCGAATCTAGATAAATCCTTTTCAAGCCTTAACTGCTCGTCATTTAGCCTTGATTTAGTTTTTATTAATAAATCAATTTCATTTTTTAAAGAATTAATTTCTATGCTATTACTTGCCAAGTTTTTATTCTTTGTATCGGATGTCTCTTTTTTTCTTTGATTTCCCTCAAAAAGTTTCTGCTTTTCGAATTCTAAGGAGTCAATCTGAGAAAATATCTCATCTTTTTGAATATTATTTTGAATAGTTTCTTCTTCAATTTTCCTTTTTTTTATTTCCAAGGGATTAATTTGATTTTTTATACTTTCAAGCTCAGAATTTAATTTGATACTTTGTTTTGAGAATTCTCCAGATTCTCCAGCCGCATCAGAAAGTTTTTTTCTGGATAGTTTGTGTTTTAAAATGAGATCATCAATTTGCAAGTTCAATTGATTTAAAAATTGATCATCGAAATTTTCTTGTCTCATCTTTTCTGACTCGATATTCCTCTTAGAAATTGCAATTTCATCTCTCTGCTTTTGTAATTTAATACCTTCTTCTTTATTCAGACTTGATATCCTATCAAGTTCTCTCAAGCTAGAATTAATACTTCCAATATCAGAATTCACTTTTATCAATTTATCCTCTCCTTTCAACTTAAGCTCATCAACCAGTATTTTCAAAGCATTTTCTAAAACTGATATTTCATTACTAATAGATTCTTTTTGTTTATTAAATAATATTTTATTTTTTTCAATTTCACTTTCTTTTTTTTCTATAGATTCAACATGCTTAACTTGTTTATCAAAAATAAGAACCTTCTCTAATTCCATTATTTGTAGTAGTTTTGCCTTTAGCTCTTTATATCGCTTTGCTTTTTCACATTCTTTTTCAAGCTTATTCTTACCAGATTCCAATTCATTTTCTAAAATTTCACATTTTTCTTGTCTTTCGAAAACGTCATTTAATTTTGCATTAGTTTGTTCTATTCTTGAATCAAAAAGTGCGACTCCTGCTAATTCATCAATAAGATTTCTCCTCTCCTTATTATTCATTGATACTATTCTTGTTACATCACCCTGCATAACAACATTGCTGCCCTCAGGATCAACACTTATATCTCTTAATATTCTCTGTATTTGTTGCAAGGTACATTGTTTTCCATCAGAAGTATAAGTAGAAGCATAAGAACCACCTGGCATAAGCCTTAATTTCCTAGAAACTACCCATTCTTTTTGACCTTTATGAAGGGCAATTTCTTCTTCTTCTAGTTCCAGAGGCGAAAAATCCTCTTTGGGAGACCAATCTTTTATATTAAATTTTACCGATACAGATGTTTCTGATGACTTACCCTCTTTAACTTTGGAGTTATTTATTAGATCTGGTAATCTTTCAGCCCTCATCCCTCTACTATTAGCAAGACCTAAACAGAATAAAATTCCATCTAAAATATTGCTTTTCCCAGAACCATTAGGTCCCGTAACCACTGTAAATCCCTCTTCAAGAGGAATTTTTACATTTCCTCCAAAAGATTTAAAATTTTCAAACTCGACCTGATTGATATGTACCAATCTCAAGTCTCAATAGCTAAATAAGAATAACTAATTTACAAAAATTCTCAATAGAAATATTACTTTTATTTATAAATGAATATTAATAATTTTTGCTCAATCTACAAGAATTCCCTGAAATTTCAAACAAGCCACAAAGAAGTTCACCATCCAAAATGAATCGATAATATTCAGATTCAAATTTACCAGTTACATTTTTAAATATTCCATGATCAATTCTTTTTACAAACCCTCTATTATCAGAAAGTTCATGTTTTATCCTGGTTAGCCATATAAGTCTATGATTAGGTTGCTTAGAAATTTCTATGGAAGCTTGATTTAATAAAGGTAGTTTTAACAATTTCCAAGTTAAACAATCTATGCCATTTTCAACTAGAAAATCATAATGAATATCGAAAGATTTAGGAGAATAAACTTTATGTTCAAGCAAAACCCATTTATTCATTATCTAGTTGATAAATAAATCCAATCAATTTTCCAAACAAAGTTGAGATAAAGATATTTTTTTCTTAAAGATAGTTCCTGTTATTTAGTTACTTGCATCAGGAACAAATCTTAAAGCAATGAATAGCAAACTTCCTGCTCCAGCGATAGCTGCAGCTACTAATCCAAAATCTGTAGGGATTGTGCGAGATGCAAAAATTAATGATGCAAATGAAATATCCATGATGAAATTTAAACAAATTTAATAAATTCAGTAACAGCTTAACAAAACCTTCTTGCAGAACAGAGTAGATAATTAAAATGTAAATAAAATTTTATATGTTTTTATTTTCTATAAATCGCACAAATCTTTAGATAAGGGTTCCAAATTAAGAAAATAGGGTCTAATCTTAAAATAAATAAGATTAAATAATGGAGACTTACGATCCTCCCAAAGAATTAGAAGATAAAGAAGATAATTCTGAACTTCCTGAAAAAGAAGTTATTTCAGAAAAATGGTTACTTGAAAAAATTGACAGTTTAATACCTTTAATAAAAGAAAAATGGCCTAACATTGCACAACAAACCCTTGAAGCTACAAAAGGGAGTATTGATGATTTAGTTGAAGTAATAGCTAGCCATAGTGGAACCTCAGTAATTGGAATAAAAAGCCAACTATTTGAAATCATTGATTCAATCAGAGAAAATAATTGGGAAATATCAGAAAAAATTGAACCTATCGAAAGTCAATTAGAAGAATTATTAGAAGAACTTAATAATACACTTAGACCAAAAATAGAAAATCCAATAAGAAAAAAACCACTATTATCTATTGCTATTGCGGCTGGTATTGGTTTACTAATAGGAACTCTCCTAAACAGTGGCAGAAAATAATATGGAAAAACCAAAAAATAAAAACTTTGCAAATACTGCCTCCAGAATTTCAGCGATCGCAAGTTCTGTAATGGATTTGCATGTAAGAATAGCTCTTCAAGAAGTAGATAGAGAAAAAAGAAGATTAATTAGTGGTGGAATATTTTTGGTAATTGGCAGCACATTATTATTATTAGTACTAATTTGCATTCATATTATTTTTTATCTTTTTCTTACGAAATATAATAACTGGAATATTGAATATAATTTACTGCTCATAATATTTATCGATTTATTTCTTGCAGGCTTAAGTTTGAAGCTTGGAGGGAAATTAGCCAAAGGACCTTATCTTCCTCAAACATTAGAGGGTTTAGGAAAGACAACAAAGGCCGTTTTAGGCAAAAAATAAATTACCTTATTGAATACTTTATCCATCTACAATCTATTCCCCCATTGCTAACGGGAATTTTTAATGAAGATTTCATTTTCAAATATTTTGTTAGTTTTGGATTTCCACTTAGCAGCCAAAATTCCCAACCTGAAAAATTATTCTTTAGGAAGATTCCCATTTGTTCATATAAACAAATTAATTCATTTTCATCGCCTAATTTTTTGCCGTATGGAGGATTACACAGAATGATCCCAGGTGAAAATTTTAATTGGAGTTCTAAAAAATCATTATTTATAAGTTCAATATAATTTTCGAGTCCGGCTAATAATACATTTACTTTCGCCTGTTCAAAAACCTTTTTATTAATTTCGCAGCCTATTATAGTTGGTAATTTTTCATAATTAATAATTTTATTTTTTGCCTTATTTTTTTCATTAAGATAAATATCACTCCTAAAGTCCAACCAATTTTCAAAAAGATATACTTGATCAATATTTATGGGAACTTCAAGACATTGGTTAACTGCCTCAATTAAAAAAGTTCCTGAGCCGCACATAAAATCAATTAAAGGGACTTTGCCATTCCATTGAGTCATATTTATCAATCCAGAAGCTAAATTTTCTTTTAATGGGGCATTTCCAACTGCGGGCCTATAGCCTCTTTTGTGTAAGCTTTCAACACTGCTTTGAAGACTGATAATTGCTTTATTATTATTTAAATGAAGATGAATAATAAAATCAGGATTTTCTAAAGAAATATTTGACCTTTTATTCCAAACTGCCTTTTGCAAATCGGTTATAGAATTTTTAACTTCAAGAGCAGTGAAATGTGTATGACTTAAGGAAGATGTTCTCCCAGTTACTTGGACATTAAACGTTTTTTCATAGTGCAACCAATTTAACCAATCAAATGAATCTCTAACCCCTTCATATAAAGATTGCTTGTCATAGCAATTAAAACTGGTAATTTCTCTATAAAAACGAAAAGCTAATCTGGAATAAAAATGAACTCTATAAAAAGTTTCAAAATCACATTCAAAATTTATAAATCTTTTATGAGTATTAATATTAAAGCCACCTAAATTTAAAATTTCTTTAGCTAAATATTTCTCTAGTCCTTCTGGAGCTGATGCCACTACATTCATATACAATAAAAACTTAAAAAAAACTATTCAATACTCATTTTGCCTGTCAGAATATAAATGTCCAATTGGACTAGGTGATCTCAACCGATGTTTCGGACAGCGGTTCGATTCCGCTCAACTCCACTATTTGGGGTTGTAATGGTTTCGACGGGGCATAAGGAAGGTGACTGAAGCCTGCTCGGTTAGAGCAAAAACACAAACGCTAACAAAATCGTTAGTTTCTCCCGTCAAACAGCACCAGTTGCTGCTTGATCTTCAAGGAGATGAGGTCATATCAGCCTTATCAACCAAATGATACACGGAGTCTGGAAGGACTCCACTTTTTTAAATAAATAGAAATTTGTAGTCAATAATTTATTAGTGTGTAAATATTGCTGCAGTACCTTGTATTAAAAAAAAAATTTTTAATTTTATGAGTATAAATACTGAGAAGATTGATTGTAAATTAATTTATCTTATTAGAAACCCAAATCTTGCACAATGGAACCTAATAAAAACCTAGATGATTTGATATTAAATCTAAAACCTAAAGTTATTAGATTCACTGGCGAAAAATTTCCCACTGAACTATGGAATAATAGTTTTCAAATAAAAAAAAATAAAAAGATATCTAGCTAAAAATTTAATTAAATACTTGAAAAAGGATTTTTAGGCATTTTTTTTAAACATTTTTTTGAAAATTCCTGAAGTACTTTAAATTCATTTTCATTTAAATTCCACTTAAATACATTCGATACATCAATAACTTGAGATTTTTTTCGCATTCCAACGAGCGGAATAACTCCTTGATAGCAACACCAATTAATTGCAACTTGCGCTTGGGAAACTGATCTTTTATTTGCAATTCTTTTTAAACACCTCCGCAATTCATAAGTTGGTTTTTTATAGTTTTCAAATAATGCATTACGAATAAAACTTTTTTCTTTATTGTCTTCTTTATCTGGATCAATACAAAGTATTCCAAAGGACAAAGGACTATAGGCAAAGAAATCAATATTATTTTCTTCGCAAATTTTTTTTACCTGATATTGTTTTCCTAAATCGGGAGCAAGCAAAGAAAACTGTATCTGAACACTCTTTAGGCTCTGATCTCTTTTTGCTAAAAAATTAATTAATTTCATCAATCTTTTAGGACCTATATTTGATAAGCCTATTTGAAAATCAAAGCCTTCATCTTTTAAATCGCAAAGATTATTCAACAGCCCTAATTCCTGCCAAGGATTGTATTTTGCAGTTGACCAATGTAATTGCACTATATCTAATTTGTCATGAAGTCTTTCTAAACTATTCAAAAAAGGTTTATTAAAACCTCTGTTACCTATTCTCCAAGGATAAGGTGCAAGTTTGGTTGCTACTTGAATTCTTTTTTTCTTTGCTGAAGGTGTATTTAGTAAAAATTTGCCTATCAATAATTCACTTCTACCCTGAAGATTCCCAGTACCGTAAGAATCTGCAGTATCAATTAGATCGAAACCTCTTCGTAAAGCTTCATTATATGTCTCACGTAAATCATCGTCGTTTATAGATTGATAATTCCAAAAAAGCTTATTCCCCCAAGACCACGTACCTAATCCAATTCTTTTCTTCACTAGCAAATTTAAATAAGGAACTTTATAAGGTTATCTAAAAATATTAACTTCTTTAAAATATTTCAAAAAATAAGTTTTAAAGCATTAAAAATCAATTTCTCTTGACATTAAGAAATTATTCTCCAAAGTAAGAGAAATAAAAATAAAAAATTGTTCATTACCGTTTGCGGACAAAAAGGGGGTGTGGCCAAGACCTGCACAAGTATTCACCTTGCTAGTGTTTGGCATTCTGAAGGTAAAAAAGTTTGCATAGTTGATGCCGACAAGAATAGATCTGCTTTAGCATACGCATCAAGAGGCAATCTTCCATTTCCAGTTTTCCCCGTCAGTTCAGCTGCTAAAGCATCAAGATCATCAGAAATTGTAATAACTGATGGCCAGGCTAGCAGTGATCAAGAAGAACTTAAGCACTTAGCGTATGGTTCAGATTTAGTTATCTTACCTACAACTGCGAAAGCAAGATCAGTAGAATTAACTGTTGAACTAACTAATTTATTAAGCAACTTAAAAGTTAACCATGCAGTAGTAATAGTAAAAGTTGATTTTAGACAGCAAAAAGCAGCGCAACAAGCCAGAGCAGCTCTAGAAAATTTTGGATTGTATGTTTTTGATACATTTATACCCTTACTTTCAGCGTTTGATAAAGCAGAAGCTACGGGCAATGCTGTATTTGAAGCTGTAGACGATTTAGGTAGATCAGATCCTCGTCGAATGACGGGCTGGTCTGCTTATTGTTCAATTGCCTCACAAATTCCATGCCTGATTTCGAAGCCCTCATCCGACACCAACAACTTAAACAAACAGCAACAAATCAGCGCTTAAAAGTAGTTGATTCTCCTAATTTTCAAGAAAAAAACCAAGAAACAATAATTAGAAAATCTGGATTATTAGTTAATTTTTTTGGAGGTTTTATAGGCGCTGTAATTGGAACTTTAACAATACTTTTTCTTTATATAAATGAATATATACCATTAGATTTACTAAAACTTAAGTAGTATATTCGCTATTAATACATATATACTCCCAAATCTATTGTTATCACTAGGTTCTTACTTCCAAAATTAGTGTTATATAGGTGTTACAAACCTTTTTCCACAGGGTCAAACCAATTAATGTCACTGAACTAGTGTTATAAAAGTGCTATGAGGATGCAACTAGTAAGTATTAATTAGGCAGCAAGATTGATATATATATATTTTTTCCCACAGATTGTAAGATACATTAAAATATAAATTTAAATATTAAAAAAATTACGATTTTAATGCATAATTTTTATTTTCCAAAAGTATTTAACAAACCATTTTTCTTAGTTCCTTTTGCATTCTTTATGAATCATTCTGCCTTTGCTATTGACTATAGTTGCGTAGTTTCGACATATGATAATAAATCGGTGAATATGCAAATTTCTTCTGAAGGTTCTAAATATAAAGTTTATGTTGGCGAGACTTTTATGGGAAATTTTAAATCAATAGAAAATAATAATAATTTTCTTCATATTTTTAATTCATGGGAAACATTAGAGTCATCAATGCATATAGGAATTGATAAAAAAACAAATTTTTTAATATCTAATCTGATGGATTTTAAAAAAGAAAGATCATCTACTCAAGCGATTGGTTCCTGTAAAAAAGAGTATTAAAATCAAAAAAATAATTTAATCATTATGGATGAGGAAAAATTTTATAGAGAACAAAAACACATGCCTCCGAGTCATCCAACATATCAACCTTTTGGTTATGGTCCTGTACTGAATTCTAGCAATAGAAGGTGGGCAAAATGGGTTGCAAGATTTATTTTATTGTTAATACCAATATGTGTCATTATCGCTTATTCATCCTAATGAAATAGATAATCTAAAAATATTTTATGTGGAAATCAAGGGTTATAACACCGTTATATAAATTTTAAACCGCCAAGATCCTCTGCCCTGCAATGGATTTGAATCAAGTCGTGTATTCGCTATTTATTTCAATATACTTTTTAGAAAGATCGCACCCCCAAGCTGTGCCTTTCGATTCACCAGAATTGAGATTAATAATAATTTTTACAATATCATCTATTAAATATCTACCTTTCATTCTGGACTTTATATAGTCTTTGACTTTTTGTGGATCATATTTATTTAACTTGCCGTTTTCCAGAATTTGAGCGTTTCCTATATACAAGTCAACTTCATTTAAATTGAATTTAACTCCAGAATTTCCTGCAGCAGAAATAATTCTTCCCCAATTGGGATCACAACCATGTATCGCAGTTTTTACCAAGGCAGAATTACAAATAGATTTCGCGAGCATAATTGCATCATCAGTATTTTTTGCTCCTTGAACCATAACTTCTAATAAACAATTTGCTCCTTCTCCATCCCTTGCAATATTTTTTGCCAAGTTTTGACATACAATATCGATCCCTTTTTGGATAATTGGAAAAAACCTTTTTTCAATTTTCTCTCCTGCATTTATTCCAACAAAAGAATCATTTGTGCTTGTCTCTCCATCAACTGATATTGCATTAAAAGATTTTTTAATTGCAATAGTAATCATTTTATCCCATTCTTCTTTTTGAATACCCGCATCGCAGGTTAGGAAAGCAAGCATTGTAGCCATATTAGGGTAAATCATTCCTGAACCTTTTGCAAATCCTGCTATTTTTATTTTTCTCCCTTGAATAGTCGTCTCTATTAAAACTTTTTTCAAAGTCAAATCAGTAGTTAAAATTGCTTCTGCAGCATTATGAAAATTATTACTCTTTAAATCACTAACTAAATTCGGTAAATTTTTTATTAAATCATTTATTTGAATTGGAACACCAATTACACCCGTTGAGCACATTAAAACTTCATCATCTTTTATGCCTAAAAGTTCCGCAATCTTTCCTGTAGCAATTTGAAAATGTTGAATTCCAAGATTGCCTGTACATGCATTCGCTTGACCAGAATTAATCAGTATTGCTCTTACAAAACCTGAAGTAGTTTTAATCCTTTCCTCACAAATATCAACACAAGAAGCACGAACTATTGACTGGGTAAACATCCCACTAAAAATACTTCCTTCTGGAGCGAGTATTAGTGCTAAATCTTTTTTATTAGAAGCTTTTAATCCAGCAGATATTCCAGCAAAAAGAAACCCCTTGGGTGTTGCCTTACTGTCATCAACAAACGACCAATTGGAATCTAACTGGCTCAAACTTTTTTAGTATTTTAATTTATACTAACTATTCTTTAATTCTAAAGAAACTAAGTTATTAGATTATTATTAATTATATGGATATTCTTCAAAAATCAAAAAACAACCAAAGAAGAATTGGTTTAACAGGAGGTATTGCAAGTGGGAAGACAACCATAACTAATTTCATTAGAAAACATAAAAACATTCCAATATTAGATGCAGATCATTTATCAAGAGAATTAATCAAACCAAACTCATATGGATATAAGAAAATTTTAAATTATTTTGGAAATAAAGTTATTGATAATAACAACAATTCAGAAAGGGAAATAAACAGAAAACTTTTAAGGAAAATTATTTTTAAACATTCAGAAAGCAAAGAATGGATTGAAAAACTGCTTCACCCCTTAATTAAAGAGAAAATGATAGAAGAATGTCTTCAATACACAAATAATCAAACTATAGTATTGGTTATTCCATTATTATTTGAAGCAAAATTTGAAGATATTTGCACTGAAATATGGTTAGTTAAATGTCCTAAAGAACTACAAAAAAAAAGACTTATCACAAGAGATAAAATTAGCGAAAAAGAAGCATATGAATTGATAAATTTTCAATTAAGTTTTGAAGAAAAAAGAAAATTTTCAGATGTTATTTTAGATAATTCAGATGATCAAAATAAATGGATTAATACGATAAAAAAGCTTCTTTAAGCTTTAACTATTCAATTTTTCGAAAAGAAGTTCATTTGCAAGTTTTGGATCAGCTTTACCTTTAGTTCTTTTCATAAGCTGACCAACAAAAAAACCAAGTAACTTAGTTTTGCCATTTTTAAATGCTTGAACTTCATTTGGATGTTCATTTATAAGCTCATCAATTATTGGTAAAATACTTGAAGAATCAGATATCATTGCCAAACCTTTTTCTTCAACTAATTTTTCCGGAGAAATATTTTTTTGAATAAGTTCAGGTAAAATTTCTTTTGCAATTTTTCCACTAATTATATTTTTTGAAATCATGCTAATCATTTCAGCAAGATTTTCAGGACTAAGCTTTAAATCACTAAAACTTATTTTATTTGATTTTAAATAGCCCACAATATCACTTGTTACCCAATTTGAAGCAAGTTTGGCCTCAGCACCATTTGCTACAGTTTCTTCAAAAAAGTTTGCCATGCTTATTTCATCAGAAATTACCCTTGCATCATATGCAGACAATCCAAATTGACGTACATATTTATTTCTTTTCTTTGAGGGTAATTCAGGAAGTTCTTTAAACCATATTTCTTGTTGGGTTTTTGTTATTTCAATTGGTCCTAAGTCAGGATCAGGAAAATATCTATAGTCACTGCTACCTTCTTTTAATCTCATACTCTTGGTTAATTGCTTAGCTTCATCCCATAACCTTGTTTCTTGGACAATTTTTCCTCCATTTTCATAAACTTCTATTTGTCTGGCTATTTCATAATCACAAGCCTTTTGAATTGCAGAAAATGAATTCATATTTTTTATTTCCACTTTGGTACCAAAAGGAGCATTAGATCCTTTTCTAACTGAAATATTTACATCACAGCGTAATGAACCCTCTTGCATATTCCCGTCTGATACTCCTAAATATCTTACTGTTCTTCTAATCTCCGAAGCATATTCAGATGCCTCTTTACCTGATCTAATATCTGGTTTACTTACAATCTCACAAAGTGCTATTCCAGCACGATTGTAGTCAACTAAAGAATACTTAGAACCAGCTAACCTATCACTACCTGAATGGACTAGTTTTCCTGCGTCTTCTTCCATATGAAGCCTTTCTATACCAATTTTTTTTATATAAGGTTCTTGGTCCTTTTCAATTATTTCAACCTCTAACCAGCCATTTTCAGCTAGCGGCTCATCAAATTGTGAAATTTGATAATTTTTAGGCAAATCAGGATAAAAATATTGTTTTCTATCAAATTTACAATGTTCTGCAACATTTAAATTTAATGCTAAAGAAGTTTTTACAGCATACTCAAGAACAGTCTCATTCAAAACTGGAAGAGTTCCTGGTAACCCACAAACTACAGGATCTATATGCGTATTAGGTTCATCACCAAAAGCTGTTGACGCAGATGTGAATATTTTACTTTTCGTATTAAGCTGTACATGAGTTTCCAAACCAATCACAGCTTCCCAAGATTCCAAATTGTTCATTATCAAAAGTCTCTTTATTAATATTATTGGATATAAAGGAAAAGAGGACCAAAACACAAATAAAAATATTAATTATTAAATGACACAAGAAACAAAAAATTCAATATTAATTATTGGCGGTGGACTTGTTGGTTTATCTATTGCTTATGAATTTGCTAAAAATAATTTCAAAGTTTTAGTTTTAAGCAAAAACAGAAATGAATCAGCTGGATTTGTTGCTGCAGGAATGTTAGCTACTCATGCCGAAGGGCTGGAAGATGAATTACTAAAATTTGGCCAAGAAAGTCAAAGTCTAATTCCAAAGTGGATAAAAAGTATTGAACAAGATAGTAATATTAAATGCGGTTTAAAAAAATGTGGCATAGTAGTTCCTTTTGAAAATAAAGAAGATCTTGAAAAGTTTCCAACTTATGAATATGGAAAATATTTAAAATACAAAGACCTTCAAACAGAAATTCATGGAATGAATTCTATTTGGAAATATGGTTTACTATTTGAACAAGATGGTCAAATAGATAACCGAAGAAGACTGATGCGTGCTCTTGAGAGAGCATGCTCATTACATGGAGTCGAATTTCAAGAAGGATCAGAAGTAATGGATTTGACATTAGAAAAAAATAAAGTTACTGGTGCAACAGTTTTATATGCCACTGGGGAACTAAAAAAAATTAACTGCCAAAAAGCAATTATATGCAGTGGTGCTTGGAGTAAAAAAATTTTTAATAAGATTCCAGTCTTTCCTGTAAAAGGACAAATGCTATCAATACAAGGTCCAACAAATTTTTTGAAAAGAGTTATTTTTGGTCCAAAAACTTATCTTGTTCCTCGTGATGATGGACTTATTATCGTTGGAGCGACAATTGAAAAAGATTCAAAATTTAATAAAGGTAATACTCCTAATGGAATAAAACAACTGCAAGAAGGCATTCGCTCCTTATTACCAGAAGCTATTAATTGGCCACAGATGGAACATTGGTGGGGATTTAGACCCTGCACACCAGACCTTAAACCTATAATTGGAAAATCAAAAATTGAAAACCTTTTTATAGCTACAGGACATTACAGAAATGGAGTATTATTTTCTGCAATAACAAGTAATCTTCTATTAAAAATAGTTCAAAATAAAAGTCTCAAAGATATAGAAAAAATCTTTTTAGAGAAATTTAGTTTAGATAGATTCGATATTTAAATTTTAATTTTCAGATCGCCATATCGAATCAGAAGTTTCCCACTCACATAATTCCTTTTCTTTAAACCATAGATCAATTTCAAATTTTGCTGTATCTTCTCCATCAGAACCATGAATAATATTCCTCCCAATATCAATAGCTAAATCGCCTCTAATTGTTCCAGGGTCGGCCTCCAGAGGTTTTGTTGCACCTATTAGTTTTCTAGCACTCAAAATAACTCCTTCGCCTTCCCACACCATTGCCACAACAGGACCACTTGAAATAAATTCTACTAAATCACCAAAAAAAGGTCTTTCTCTATGTACTCCATAATGATTTTGAGCAAGATCTTTTGAGGGAATTAATTGCTTTAAACCAACCAATTTGAATCCTTTTTTTTCAAATCTGCCAATAATCTCAGCAACATATCCTCTTTGAACTCCATCTGGTTTAATTGCAATAAAGGTTCTCTCTTTGTTCATTTAGTTAATAATCACTCTATGTATATTCAACTTTTGGGTGGTAACTTGGCAAGTAATCATTAAAATAAAAGATATTGTTTTGAGTTAGTTTCAAAAACATTTATTAATCACTAAAACATAAATTGACCAATTTTGAGCCGAAAAAATTAAAGAATATTTGGACTATTGAAGATAGTATTTCGACTTACAGCATAGATAAATGGGGAGATAAATATTTTTCTATAAATTCCAAAGGAAATATATCAGTAACTAAAGATTTAAAATCTAAAAATAAGATTGATCTTTTTAAGCTTGTCAAAGAACTTAAAAGTAGAGAAATAAATCCTCCATTAATTATAAGATTTAATGATATCTTAAAAGATCGAATAAATGCATTACATAACTCTTTTTTAAAAGCAATAAAAACTTATAATTATAAGAACATTTATCAAGGAGTTTTTCCTGTCAAATGTAATCAACAGAAAAATGTTCTAGAAAAGATAATAGAGCTAGGTAGCCAATGGAATTTTGGTTTAGAAGTAGGAAGTAAATCTGAACTATTAATTGGCCTTGCACTTCTTGAAAACCAAAATTCATTATTAATATGCAACGGATACAAAGATAAGAAATATATTGAGATTGCTACTTTGGCCAGAAAACTCGGCAAAAATCCAATAATAGTTATTGAACAACGAGATGAGGTACAAAGAATTATTCAAACAGTTCAAGAACTTAACGCAACTCCATTGATAGGAATTAGAGCAAAGTTATCAAGTAAAAGTAGTGGTAGGTGGGGTAAATCTATTGGAGATAATTCCAAATTTGGATTATCAATCCCTGAAATTATGTCGACAATAAAAGAACTAAAAGAAGCAAATCTTATCAACGAAATGAAATTGCTCCATTTTCATATAGGAAGTCAAATAAGTGATATTGCTGTGATCAAAGACGCATTACAAGAAGCCAGTCAAATATATGTTGAACTTTGCAAACTAGGCGCCCCAATGCAATATATCGACGTTGGGGGAGGATTAGGGATAGATTTTGATGGAACTAAAACCTCCTCCAACACCTCTACTAATTATTCTCTGCAAAATTATGCTAACGATGTAATTGCGACCATTAAAGATTCATGTGAATTAAATAATATCAAGCATCCAACCATAATCTCAGAAAGTGGAAGAGCAATTATTAGTCATTGTTCAGTTTTAATTTTTAATGTCTTAGGAACAAGCCATGTCAGTTCCAAACTACAAATTTTTGATAAAAAAAATCAAAAATTAATAATCTCAAATTTACTTGAAACTTTCAATGAACTAAAAAAACTTAAAAATAAAAAAATAAATTTATCTCAAATAATTGAACTCTGGAATGATGCAAAAAAGTTTAAAGAAGATTGCTTAGTTGGCTTTAGATTAGGATTTTTAAGTTTAGCAGAACGAGCTTATGCCGAAGAACTGACCTGGGCTTGCGCAAAAGAAATTTGTAATAACCTGAATAATGATGAAATCAATCACCCAGATTTATCTGAAATTACAGAAACTCTTGCATCAACATACTATGCAAATTTATCTATCTTTAAATCTATTCCCGATAGCTGGGCAATAAATCAAATCTTTCCAATAGTACCAATACATAGGCACTTAGAGGAGCCGTTCTGCAAAGGTAACTTTGCAGATTTAACTTGTGATTCAGATGGGAAACTAAATAATTTTATTGATGATGGAAAAATTAAATCATTACTAAATTTACATAAGCCAGAGCAAGATAAAGATTATCTAATAGGAATTTTTATGACTGGAGCCTATCAAGAATCATTAGGAAACCTGCACAATTTATTTGGCAGTACAAACGTTGTTCATATAGATATAAACCAAGATAATTCATATAAGGTCAAAAATATTATTAAAGAGGACAGTAAATCTGAAATTTTGCAATTATTAGATTACAGTTCAAATTCTTTGGTTGAATCTATAAGGATTAATACTGAATCAGCAATTGATCAAAAAAAATTAACTATTGAAGAAGCAAGAAAATTAATGGATCAAATCGAAATTAGTCTCAGAAAAAGTAGTTATTTATCAGAATGATTATCTAATGTTTTTTTCAAATGATTTTTAGCATAATCTAAAGCATCGCTTAACTTATCAATGTCTTTGGCACCTGCTTGAGCAAAGTTAGGCTTTCCTCCTCCACCTCCCGAACAAATTCTTGCAATCTCATTAATTAATTTACCTGCATGCAATCCAATTTTTACTGCATCATCACCTAGAGAAACTGCAAATAACAACTTACTATTTTCTGGATTTGGTATTCCACCAAGAATCACTATTCCTTTATTTCCCAAATGAGAAGTTAAATTAAGTGCTGCAGATTGCAAAGAGTTCCCATCTAAGCCATCAATCTGATTTACTAAAGTTGAAAAAGAATTTACTATTTCTACGGATGATTTTATAGAAGAGTATTTGAAATATGCAATTTCATCTTTCATTTTTCGTATCTCTTTATTCTTACTAATAAGCTCTGCTTGTAAATTATTAACCCTTTCAAAAAGTTCATTAGGATTTGCTTTTAACAAATCACTTAGTTGATTTACTAAAGCATTTCTATCACTGAAATAGTCAAATGCTGATTGACCTGATAATGCTTCGATTCTTCTTACTCCGGCTGAGATTCCTTCCTCACTAATTATTTTAAAAGAACCTAATTCAGATGTAGTTTTAACATGTGTGCCACCACAAAGTTCCATTGAAACTCCTGGCACATTAACAACGCGCACTTCATCATCATATTTTTCTCCAAACATGGCCACTGCACCCTTTTCAAGAGCTTCACTCTTAGACATATTTTTTATTTCTAGGATATGATTTTCCATAATCCAAGAGTTAATTAGAATCTCAATCTTAGAAATTTGATCTTTAGAAATAGGATTTGAAGAATTAAAGTCAAATCTTAATTTATTAAAGGCTACTAATGAACCTTTTTGTCCAACACTTTCATTAACGATTGATTTGAGGGCAGATTGCAATAAATGAGTCGCTGTATGATTTGCAGCAGCCTTAGCTCTATTAGAGGATTTAACATTAGTCTTAACTTTTTGTCCAATAGTTAATATTCCTTTTTTGATCGTTCCATAATGTAAAAAAACATTTTTCTTTCGAATAACATTGTCAACCGAGACCTCTAAATTATCTGAAAATATCGTTCCAATATCACCAACTTGACCGCCAGATTCTCCATAAAAAGTTGTCTGATCAAGAACAATTAAAACTTTCTGACCTTCACTTGCTTGTTTAACTAATGTTGAATCCAAGAATATACCCTTTATTTCAGCTTCAGAAAGAAGTGAATCATATCCATTAAATACAGTTTTGTTAAAAAGATCTATTTCTCGCTCTAATGATCCCTCTAATGTCAAATCAATATTACTTGAAGCAGCTCTAGCTCTTTCTTTTTGTGCATTCATTTCTTCTTCAAAACCCTTTACATCCACACTGATACTATTTTCTTCAGCAATTTCTACAGTGAGTTCTAGAGGAAATCCATAAGTATCATAAAGTTCAAAAGCTTTAAAACCAGAAATTAATTTCTGACCTGAAGAAATTAACTCATCTAGCAATTTCTCTCCTCTTTCAAGAGTTTCCCTAAACCTTACTTCTTCAATTTTTATCTCATTCAAAATTAAATCATTATTATTTTTTAAATCAGGATAATTATTTTGCATTAATTTGATCCCGACAGTAGCAATATGAGGTAAAAATTCATTTGTTATGCCTAATAATCTGCCATGTCTGACCATTCTTCTAATAAGCCTTCTTAAAATATATCCCCTGCCGAGATTACTTGCTGCTACTCCATCAGAAATTAAATGAATAACAGCCCTTATATGATCTCCAATGATTTTTAAAGAAATTTTGTTTTTATCATCTGAAGAATAATAATCAATATTTGCAATCTCACAAATTTTTTGAATGATAGGAAAAATTAAATCTGTCTCATAATTGTTTTGCTTTTTTTGCAATATTTGAGCCATCCTTTCAAGGCCCATTCCTGTATCAATATTTTTAAATTTTAAATCTGTCAATTTTCCATTAAGGTCACGATTATATTGCATAAAAACAAGATTATAAAATTCAATAAAACGATCTCCATCTTCTAAATCAATATTTTGAAGACCTTTTTCAGGATGGAAATCATAATAAAGTTCTGAACAAGGTCCACATGGACCTGTTTTGCCAGATGACCAAAAATTATCTTTCTCACCTAGTTCCACTATCCTATCTGGATGAATACCAATTTCATCTCTCCAAATTTTTGCAGACTCTCCGTCTTCGTGAAAGACACTCACAATTATGTTTTCAGCAGAAAGCTGATAAATATAAGTAACTAATTCCCAAGCCCACTCAATAGCCTCTCGTTTAAAATAATCTCCAAATGAGAAATTCCCAAGCATTTCAAAAAAAGTGTGGTGTCTGGCTGTAACTCCAACGTTTTCTATATCGTTTGTTCTGATGCACTTTTGGCTAGATGTAGCCCTTTTTGATGGTCTTTCTTTTAAACCTAAAAAAACTGGTTTAAAAGGTAGCATCCCAGCAATTGTGAGCATAACCGTAGGGTCATCTGGAATCAAAGATGCACTTGGGATGATTTTATGTAATTTTTCACTGTAAAATTTTAAAAAAGCATTTCTTATCTCATCTCCAGTAACTATTTTTTTAATTAGTTGAGATGTCATTTATCTAGAATAATAAGAATAAGATAAAGAAAAGCGTAATTTCGGTTATTTCGCAAAAATGATCACGCGGATCTATATTCTATATAACTAAAGTTATTTTATAAAGCGAATTATTCTATGATAGCCTCCGCCCAGACAAGTAATTCCAAATTGGCACAAATAAATAATAAGTTGACAGTCCAATCTCAAAACTTCACTCATGATTCATGTGTCGTAAGATCATTAGATTGGGATCGCAGTAGATTTGATATTGAATTTGGTTTAAGAAATGGAACTACTTACAATAGTTTTATTATCAAAGGCGAAAAAATAGCAATTATTGATACTAGTCACGCAAAATTCAAAGAATTATGGCTTGAAGAATTACTGAAAAAAGTAAATTTACAAGAAGTTGATTATCTAATTACAAGTCATACAGAGCCTGACCATTCTGGTTTAATAGGTAATCTTCTAGAATTAAACCAAAATATCACAGTAGTTGGATCAAAATTAGCCCTGAAATTCATCGAAGACCAAATACACATCCCTTTTAAGCGTCTTGAGGTTAAGAGTGGAGAATTTTTAAATCTCGGAACTAATCCTAATAGCGGTTTAGAACATAATATTGAATTTATAAGTGCACCAAATTTACATTGGCCAGATACCATATTTTCATATGATCACAGCACACATGTTCTCTATACATGCGATGCATTTGGACTTCATTATTGTTCTAACGAATTTTTTGACACTGATCAAAAAGAAATATACGATGATTTCCGTTTTTATTACGATTGCCTTATGGGTCCAAACGCTAGAAGCGTTCTGCAGGCAATTAAAAGAATAGATAAGCTACCTGAATTAAAAACTATAGCTGTTGGTCATGGGCCTTTACTCCATAATCAGGTCAATTTTTGGAAAGGGAAATACCTAGAATGGAGTAACAATAAAACCAAAGGTAATGATTTTGTGTCAGTTTGCTATATAAGCGACTATGGCTATTGTGATCGACTAAGTCAAGCGATATCTCATGGAATAATTAAAGCAGATGCACAGGTGCAATTAATTGATTTAAGATCTTCTGACCAGCAAGAATTAACAAGTTTAATTTCCGAATCAAAAGCAGTAGTCATTCCCACATGGCCAGTTGATTCAGATAATGAATTAAAAGAATCTCTTGGTACTTTATTTGCAGCACTAAAACCAAAACAATTTACTGCTGTCTATGACGCATTTGGTGGAAATGATGAGCCAATAGATTCCTTAGCAAATAAATTAAGAGAACTTGGTCAAAAAGAAGCTTTCTCCCCGTTAAGAGTTAAAAATATTCCAGATCCCATTGTTTATCAACAATTCGAAGAAGCTGGAACTGACTTGGGTCAATTGATCAATAAAAAGAAGAATATTGCCTCTATAAAGAGCCTTGATTCAAATTTAGATAAAGCGTTAGGTAGATTAAGTGGAGGATTATATGTAGTTACAGCAAGCCAAGGGGAAGGTTCGACGTTTAGACAAAGTGCAATGGTCGCAAGTTGGGTTAGTCAAGCAAGCTTTTCCCCGCCAGGTATTACAGTTGCAGTAGCAAAAGATAGAGCTATTGAATCATATATGCAAGTTGGAAAAGGTTTTGTTGTTAATATCTTGAGAGAAGATAACTATCAAAAAATGTTCAGACATTTTTTAAAAAGATTTGCCCCTGGAGCTGATAGATTTGCTGATGTAGATGTAATTAGCAACATCGCTGAAGGTGGACCAGTTCTCTCAGATTCACTCGCCTTTTTAGATTGTAAAGTTAGTTCCAGACTGGAGACTCCAGACCATTGGATAATTTACGGAATTGTTGAAAATGGTAATGTTTCTGACTTATCATGCAAGACAGCAGTTCATCACAGAAAAGTTGCTAATCACTATTAGAAAATAAGACTTTAAAATGTCAGATATTAATGTAAGCTTACTTGCAGAAAATCAAAACTTATCGGAATTTGAAATTACCAAAAATTTTTCTTGTGTAAGATTCTTAGACCAAAATAAAGAAAGATTTGAACTTGAATTTAACCTTGAAAAAGGAACCTCTTTTAATACTTTTTTCATTAAAAGTCATGAGGAACTTTTTATTATTCATCCTCCTGAAAAAAAATATATAAATACATTTAATAAAGTAATTTCTAAGTTTTGCGATCAATTTAGATTAGATAAAATCAACTTCATTTCTGGTCATATTAATCCCCAAATTATTGAAACGATAAAAAATATAAGTACCCAATTTCAAAATACAACTATTACTTGCTCTAATCCAGGTTATAAACTTATCAGCGAACTTTGGAATCAAAGAAATCCTACCTTAGAAAACTTTATTGAAATTAATTTACCTGAAATAAACATAATCAAAAAGGAACTTAATTTAGAATTAGATAACATTTCACTAGAGTTAATTCCAATTCCAACAGCACGTTGGCCTGGTGGCCTGATAATTTATGAACGTAATCAAGAAATACTTCTTAGTGAAAAAATTTTCTCTGCACATATTGCATCAGAAAATTGGTCTGAAACAAATCGAGTTAGTACAGAAATCGATAGGAAACATTTTTATGATTGCTTGATGGCACCAATGTCTAATCAAGTAGTATCAATAACTGAAAAAATTGCAGATTATGATGTTAAAACTATTGCACCATTACATGGTCCCGCGATCGAATATAGCTTAAAAAGCTTTTTAAATGACTATATTCGATGGGGAGAGAATCTCTCCACAAATAATCCTAAGATCGCTCTGATTTATGCAAGTGCATATGGAAATACAGCCTCAATAGGTGATGCATTAGCTAAAGGAATAAATAGAACCTCTGTAGAAGTTGAAAGTATTAATTGTGAATTTACACCTAATGATGTACTTGTAAAATCTATCCAAAATGCTGATGGATATTTAATAGGCTCGCCCACATTGGGTGGTCACGCCCCAACTCCAATAGTTAGTGCACTGGGTACATTGTTAGCAGAGGGTAATAGAGATAAGCCAGTGGGAATTTTTGGGAGTTTCGGCTGGAGCGGCGAAGCTATAGATTTACTTGAAACAAAATTAAAAGACGCTGGTTTTAAGTTTAGTTTTGACCCTATAAGGATTAAATTCAGTCCAAGTAAACCAAAGATTAAAGAGTTAGAGGAAATAGGAACTCACTTTGGAAGAAAAATCATAAAAAAAGCAAAGAAAAAACCCAGAAAATCAGATACTGGAATGATTACTAGCAAAACAGATCCAAAACTACAAGCTCTCGGAAGAGTAATTGGTTCTCTTTGTGTCTTGACAGCCTCTAAAGGCAAAGATGAGAATAATATTAAAGGAGCTATGCTTGCATCTTGGGTTAGTCAAGCAAGTTTTTCTCCGCCCGGATTAAGTATTGCAGTAGCAAAAGATAGATCGGTAGAGTCTCTTCTTCAAATAGGAGATTCATTCGCATTAAATATTCTTGGTGAAAAAGATTTTAAAGAACCTTTAAAGAGATTTACAAAGCCCTTTGCACCAGGAGAAGATAGATTTGAAGGAATAAATATTGAATTAACTCCTAATGAACAGATAATCATTCCTGAATCGCTTGCATGGTTAGATGCTTCTGTTAAAGAGAGAATGGAATGTGGGGATCATTGGGTAATTTACGCTGAAGTACTACACGGTAATATACTAAAATCCGAAAGTCTAACTGCAGTTCATCACCGCAAGACAGGTGCTAACTATTAAATTTATTTATCTAATTTATGACTGAAACAAAAGATCTAATAATCATTACGGCTAGTTGTGGTAGAAATTTAGAACTTTCTGAAAAATTTCTTGAAAAAAGTAATGAACTTAAAATAAGTTCTGAAATTTTAGATCTTACCACTCTTGATATTCCATTATTTAATCCAAGAATTCACAGCAAAGAAAATATTCCAAATGAAATAAACGAATTAAAAAAAAAGCTTTTCAAAATTGAAAGGTGGGTAATTTGTGCGCCTGAATATAATGGATCCATACCTCCCATTCTCTCCAACTTCATAGCATGGCTTTCTATTTCGGGAGATGACTTTAGGAATTTATTTAATGGTCAACCGATTGCAATTGCAACATTTTCTGGTGGCATAGGGTTAGAACTCCTGACCTCATTACGGATTCAATTAGTGCATTTAGGTAGTCAAGTATTAGGGAGACAACTTTTGTCCTCATATAGTAAACCTGTAGATATAAAAACTATTGAAGATATTATTCAAAGACTTTTACAAATGAAAAAATTAAAAACATAAACATTTAAAACCTAATAAAATTTCATTTTTTTTCATTCCAAACTTTCAAAATTTCTCTAGCCATAGGCAGTGCATGAACAGATCCCCCACCAGGAGTATTTTGTGCAAAAGCAACTATAAGTAATTCACTTTTTTCAGAAGGAGTAAAGCAAACGAACCAAGCGTGATCTAATCCACCTTCACCATCTTCAGCAGTTCCAGTTTTGCCTGAAACTGGAGGTAAGTTTGAAACTCCATATTTAATTGATACTCCTGTGCCAGACTCCACTACTTTCCTGAGACCACTTTTTATCAACTGAATATTATTTGAATCAATATCAATTTTAATAAGTTTTTTATCTGAAAAATTTTCTTTATCTTTTTTAACTAAATGAGGAGTAACTAGATAACCTCCATTTGCAATTGCAGCATATGCTCTAGCTATTTGAATAGGAGTAACTTGTACAACAAATTGTCCAATAGACATACTCGCAATATCCTCTGGAACCCAAGGGGTGCTTCCCGGTTGCCCCCATCCTCTGCCTTCTTTAGCCCATTCACTACTAGCTACTAATCCTGTGTTTTCTTGTTCAGAAATTTCAATTCCAGATAAAGAATTAAAACCAAGCTTTCGTGAGACCTTATGAATTTCATCAACTCCTACTCCATAACCTACTTGATAAAAAAATGTATTACTAGAAACTCTTAAAGCATCTTCATAACCTATTACCCCAAAGCCTAAATCATTATGCTCTCTAAAACATTGGCTCCCATAAGTTATACATGGTTTCGTATTTAACATAGTTTCTCTAGGGAATTTTCCACTTTCCAAGCCAGCTAAAGCCGTTACAATTTTCCAAACGCTTCCTGGATCGTAGGCATTTAATGCTCTATTAAATAATGGTTTATCAGGAGAATTAAAAAGATTATTATATTCTTTATCAGGTTTAAAATCCTTTGAGAAAAAATTTAAATCAAATGTAGGTTTACTTGCCATTGCTCTTATTGCACCATCTCTTGGATCAATTACTATTATGGCTCCAGCTTTTTTATCTTTAAGAACTTCCTCAGCAACTAATTGCAGATTAAGGTCAATTGTTAGTTCAATATCATTACCTTGTACTGGAGGTCTTATACCCAATGATCTTTGAAATTTTCCTAAAGAATTTACTTCAACCATTTCTCCACCCCATTCACCTCTTATAAAATCTTCATAAACATATTCAATTCCAGTTCTACCGATTAAGTCATTTAATTTATAACCATTCTTAGATAAGAATTTATATTCTAATTCAGTAATTGGCTGAGTATAACCAATTACATGTGCAGCAAGAGATCTATAAGGATAATTTCTAATTAATTTGGAAGCTATTTCAAAACTAGTTAAATTACCTTCATTCTCCTTAAATTTTATTAATTGATCTACATTTAAATCATCAAGAATAATTACTGAAAGTTTCTGATTTTTTAGACCATCATCATATTTTTTTTGAAGTATATTACTATCAATATTTAACAGGTTAGAAATACTTGATTTATGTTTTTCCCAATTGCTTTTATTAACAGATTGGGGCTTTATTATTAAAGAATATTTAACTCTACTATCTGCTAAAACATAACCATTTTTATCTAGTATTCTTCCACGTATTGGCTGTGAAGCAATAAGTCTGATCCTATTCTCATCAGACATCTTCTTATAAGATTCATAATTTAATAGTTGTAAAAAAATTAACCTAAATAGAATCAATAAAAATGATATTGAAGAAAAAATTAGTAAGACTAAAGGTTCTCTCTTTAATGAAATAAGTTTTTTATTAGGACTTTTTTTTATCAAAAATATAAATTTTATTTAAATATTGTTTTTTCTAATAAAGCAATGGTTGATTTTATCTCATTTAGTCTAGTGATTAAATCCTTATAGTCACTTTCTTCATTGATGAGATTAAACTCATTATTATCGATATTATTTGAATTTAAATTTTCGCTCATAGAACTTATACTTTTAGGAAATTTTTTCAATTAGTAGAATTCTAAATAATAAATTTATTTTTTCAAAATTTTATTAACTTAGATACTTAAAAAAAATCAAAAAATTAATTTAATTGTTCTATATTTTGTTCAAAATAAGGATTACAACTATTTTTTGATATCCCTAAAGACCATCCAATAAATGAAGAAATAAATATTGTGACAATTAAAGGCAAAATGGCTTGTTGAGTATTTACTAGACTGAACCATTCACTCCAGCTACTATAAAATCTTTCTCTTTGAAATTTTCTTTTTTCATTTTCTAGCAATCTCGCTTTTTTAGCGAACGATTTTGTAACCCACTTTTCGAAAGGAATCTTTTTTATTATAGCCATTTTTCTCTCCACTTCTAATAATTGTCCTGAACTAAGATAAGGGTGAAATGTACTTATCAATTCCAGAGTTTTTAAAAACATCTCAACAGTTGCATCTTTTATGAGCTTTTGCTCATGGCTTAAATCAGCCCACTCTATTTCTGGATAAAAACGGTTCCTGTTTGGTGAGATTTGATCCTCTGACATTTGACCAGGCTCTCTAAGCCATCTATTAGTATTTTCGTCAAATCTCCGCCAATATAGAAAAGGATTAATAAAAATTGTTTTGCCAGATACCTTGACTACATCTTGTTGCAGATGATTAGTTATCTTTCTTTCAGAATTTTTTGATTTTATCAAAAGCCTTAATTAATAATCTAATTAAAGATTATCTTTTATTCACTATTTTTCCAGAGATATATAAATTATCATATTAATATTAAGTTAAAGATAACTGCCAACGCTTCTTTAAATAATTACAGTATTCACAATGTAAGGAGGGTTTGGGAAAATCATCCGAACGTAATAAATTGACCGTATCAATTATCTTATTTTCTACCCATGAAGTAGAACAATCTAATTTAATTAGATGTAAGTCAAAATTTAATTGGTTATTAAAAAACTCTTCATTTTTCTTGCCGTTGAAATATAAAAGATAAGCTTCTTTAGCCACTTGGAAACCGTTTTTTTTAAACAACCACTGATACATTTCTAACTGTCTTTTATAAGCTTTTGCATATTCGTATTTATTAAAAGTCTCAAGCCAATCAAAATTATTTCTAGATGTTGCTTTTACATCAACGATAATAAGATGACCATTTTTTTTCTGCCAAACATCATCTACAGCTCCACCAAAGTCATAGTTGTGTTCAATTGATTTATATCTTATCCCTTGAAAATTACTTCTCCAACGTTCTAAATCTTTGTGTTTGAAAGGAACAGCATCAATTTCATATTCAATAAATAAAGGATGCGGCTCCTGAATTTTTCTATAAAAATCAAATTCATTTTTACATAAATTATCTACAGCTATATTTAAGGTAAATGGCAACGATGGTGGTTTTATTTGATATTTTTTGTCCAGTACACAACATCTTGGACAATTAAGATATTTCTCAACTGTAGATCGACTTAATTTAATAATATTAGGCATTACATTTTAAATCTCATTTAAAAATTCCTTGCTTAAATAAAAAACTTTTTTTTAAAGTTGAAGACTTACTACCACTCAATAGAACCTCTTGATTTTGAACCTTGAAACTCATTAATATCATTAAATTTGTAAAAGTAAAATTTTCACGTAAAACCCTCATAAAACCAAAAAGTTCCATTATTAATGAAATAAGGCAATTTTCCGTCACTCCCACTCAATGGTTCCACCCAATTTTGATGCTTCAAAGTCGTTGGTATCATTGACTTGAGTGATGGCACTATTCTCACGTAAAACCCAAGTAAAACTGATTAACTCCATTCTTTATACTTTGCGTTGTAATTAGATGAACTAATTGTAGAGAATACATTTTTTATTTTCAACATTGATCTCCAACCACTTCCACTGCATTTTCATAACCTAAGTCAGATGATTTTCTATAGTCAAAGCAAGCACCATTTAAATCACCAATATTTTCCTTTGCAATCCCGCGCATATAAAATGCTTCAGCATCCTGAGAATCCAAATTTATTACTTTAGTAAAATCAAAAATGCCGCCATAATCATCTCCTAAACTTATTTTTAACCAACCGCGATTATAGTAAGCATCTAAATAATCAGAATCTAACTCTATTGCTTTAGTAAAATCTGAAATTGCACCGTAATAATCTTCTGCCTTTTTTTTCTCTACTCCCCGCTTAAAATAAAAATTGGCACTTTCTGCTTTTAACTTCTCTGGGAAAGAAACCATTAATCCTGCAGAAGAAAAAAATATACCGGTTTTAATAATTAAAGGTTGACCTAATGGAAGGAAACATAATATTGCAGCAATAAAAGTAGTTTGTTTTTTCATGTCAAAATTTACTTTTAATCAATATACCAACTGTAGAGAAAACAGACTTTCTACGATTTCTCTTAAGAGATAGCGACAAGATGCCACGTAAAACCCACGTAAAACCGCACTATATTTTATCGCCCAAAAGCGCTGCTATGACATAAGCATAATTTTAACTATATCTCACGTAAAACCGATTAATTCAGGTTATAACTAGGTTCTTAAAATTTGTTTATTCCCACTCAATGGTTCCACCCAATTTTGATGCTTCAAAGTCATTGGTATCATTGACTTCTGTGAAATAAAAATTCTCATGACAAACCCGTGACAAACCGATAACTTCAATTCTTAATACTTCTCCCCGTAATTAGATGAACTAATTGTAGAGAATACATTTTTTTCTAACACCATTTTTTAAAATTCTTTTTTAATGGTGGTCCTCCACCACCAAAAGATAATGCTTTCTGCCAATCAACACATCCCCCTTTTTGATCTCCTGAAAGAAATTTCTCGTAACCCCTACCTTCATAAGCGAGAGGATTCATAGGTTCAATTTCTATTGCCATCGTATAAGCAGCAAGAGCAGCATCTTTCTCACCTTTTTCTGATTTATTTAATGCTTTTTGTAAATAAAAATTATAAGTATCTGCATTTACTTTTTCAGGAACAGAAAGTATCAATCCTGGCGTGGATAAAACTAAACCAGTTTTAATAATTAATGGATTCCCTAGTGGAATTAAAGATAATATTGCACCAATAAAAGCAGTTCGTTTTCTCATATAAAAATTTTCTTTTAATCAATATACCAACTGTAGAGAAAATAGACTTTATACGATTTCCTTTAAGAGAGAAGCAAAAGTGTTCGTGACAAACCCGTGACAAACAGAGGGGTTGAAATCCCAGTAATTCCGTTACAATATCATACGTGACAAACTCGTGACAAACCGCAAAAATGAGGATATAACTACAATCTGACCCTATAATTTATTCCCACTCAATAGTACCGCCAAAAGTTGCATATAAAAACACAGTCATAGCAATGTATTTGAGCATATTATAACACGTATTTTCCCACGTGAAACCCACGTGAAACCTCTATTTTTTATACTTTTTGAAATAAAATAAACATTTAATTAAAATTAAAGGAATATAAATTTGAAGTAATGATCAATTTTTTTAGATCAAATAAAAAAAGAGATTTTATTGCTTATTGGGATTTAACTAAATTCGAAGAATTATTAAGCAAAGGAATAGAAGTTGGCAGTGATTATTTCTTCTTAATTAAATGTATTGAAAATATTTGTTTGTTTGTTAGAGAATCAGATTTTGAAGGTACTAAAGTTTTTGAAAGGGAGGATAAAGAATTAAAAATAAATGCCGAAGGATTCGATGATGATAGAACTTTTGATTTAAATGATAAAAAAAGAAAGATTGAGTTTGATCGTCTTTGTTTTGAGGCTTCAAAATTATATGAAGGTGATCTTTGTGAATGGTTTCACTTAACTAATCAGTTACTTTTAGAGGTTAAAGAGAGAATTAAAGAAGGATATACAAAATTAGAGATGACTATAAAACCTTTAGAGGAAGTTGTTGATAAAAAATATAAAGATTTTGTTGGGAGTTCAAAAAAAAGCTTTGTATCTCACCCAGAACCAATTACATATGGTGGCTCCTGTCCAGAAAGTATTTTTAAAGCAAATATAGTTGTCTCTTATGTAAAATCATCATCTTCTCAAGAATTAAATACTGAATATGAAGGGAAGCCTCTTTTTGTAAACTCTGAGTTAGCGGAAGAAATTATTTCCAATAATAATATTAGAAAGTTAGAAGAAAAATTCTATGATCTTTGTAGGAAGGCTAAATCAGAAGAAAGTGATAACAATTATGAGCAGGGTATTTCTCTTTATTCTCAGGCAATTGATTTAGTTGGTATTTGGTCTTTCAGTGCAGGTGCTTTATTTTGTAGAGCAAGACTATTTAGAAAAATTAACCAATTCGATAATGCAATAAAAGACTACGATCAATTTATAAAATATAAACCTGATGATTTTAGAGGATATATCAATAGAGGAATCGTTAACTTAGAAAAAAAGGATTTTGAAAATTCCTTAGTTGATCTAAGTAAAGGTTTAGAAATTAATCCCAATGACCAAATTGGTCATAGTTTTATGGCAGATTTAAAAAAAGAATTAGGAAATTTAGAGGAAGCAATACTAAGTATGGAAAAAGCGATTAAAATAGATCCCAAAAATGGATATTACTTTCAAAAAAAAGGACGGCTTTATTGTGACTTAGATAATTATGAAAAAGCGGAAAAAGATTTTACAAAAGCAATTGAACTTGGTGAAAATGATTCAGTAATTTATTATTTGAGAGGAATGTCAAGAAGATTAACTGAAGATAGTAAAGGTGCTTGTAAAGATTGGAAGAAAGCAGCAGAGCTTGGAGACAAAGATTCGGAAGAATTATTAAAGAAATATTGTTCTTAAATACTTGTTAGATAAAAGCTTCAGCCTTATCATTTTGCTCAATAGGTGAAACAATGAAAAAAAATAATGAGAAATTAATAAAGTTTTTAGTTTGTTATTTCAGTGGTTTAATGCTTATAAGAATCGCAGTATGGATCTGGAATTTACCTGAAACTATAAATGATGGCTTTGATTATTTTGCAATAGTATTTTGCGTACTTGCTTTGGGTTTATTTTTTGAACCATTTAGACCTGATAAGAAAAAGTGGTAAAGGGAAGTTTTAACTCTTATTATTTTTTTATTAGGTGAGTAAATGAAACCTGTTTCAAATAATGCTTTTAGTGATGTATTAATTAATTATGCAGATTCTCTTTGGGATACAACATTGCCTAATGGATTAACAGAACCAGCTACTATAATTTCAATTTTGAATATTGGATACTTTGTAGATCCAGAGAGACATAACTTAGATAATTTTAAAAATTTTCTTGATGATATGGTTTTGAAAATGTATAAAAATACTTCATCAGTTGAGCAACTGCAAAAATATTTAAAATTCAAAATTGCTCAATTGCCAGAAAATGGAAAAGCTGTTTGGTGGAAAATTGGAGAAGGATGGGAAATACAGGAAACAGGGCAAAAAGGCGATTGTTATTATCCAGATTCTGAATCTTTCCTAAAGAGTGTTGATTATAATTTTGTAGTTCAAACAGTAAAAAAATGCTGGGAAAGAGCTTGTTCTGAAGGAGAATTATTCCCAGAAGGCGAGGCGGTGAAAGATTATGCAAAAAACTTTACTGGTAATAGTGAGTTTATAGGATGAAAATATCAAAAAAATAATTAAACTTTAAGCCGTTAGAAACTCATATTAAATCTACGTGAAACCCACGTGAAACCTTATTTTTAAGTCTATAACTTGGTTTTAGCCAATTTTTTTACTCCCACTCAATAGTTCCAGGAGGTTTACTTGTTATATCATAAACAACTCTATTAACTGAATCTACTTCGTTTACGATTCTATTTGCTATCCTCTCCAAAATCTTAAAAGGAATTTTTGACCAATCTGCTGTCATACCATCCTCACTTGATACACAACGTAAAACTATTGGCCATGCATAAGTCCTTTTATCTCCCATCACTCCTACAGTTTTAACAGGTAGCAATACTGCAAAAGCTTGCCAAATATCATTGTAAAGACCTGCTTTTTTAATTTCATCTCTTACTATCCAGTCTGCATCTCTTAAGCAATCAAGTTTTTCATTATTTACCTCTCCCAAAATTCTTATAGCTAATCCAGGGCCTGGAAATGGATGTCTTTTAATAATTTCATCCGGCAAACCTAAAGCAGCACCTACTTTTCGGACTTCATCCTTAAAGAGTTTTCTTAATGGCTCAACTAATTTAAATTGTAAATCTTTTGGTAATCCACCTACGTTATGATGACTCTTTATTTTTACAGCTATTCTTTCGCCAGTCTTAGGATCGATATTAGTACCAGCACTTTCAATAACATCAGGATAAAGAGTACCTTGGGCTAAATACTGAAAAGGACCCAATCTATTACTTTCTTCCTCAAATACTCTAATAAATTCTTCACCTATAATTTTTCTTTTTTGTTCTGGATCAGTAATGCCTTTTAATTTACCAATAAACCTTTCCCTTGCATTAATGTATTCAACTTTTATGTGAAATTTCTTATCAAAAAAATTCATTAAAAATTCTGGTTCACCTTTTCTCATAAAACCTTGGTCTATAAACATGCATGTAAGCTGATTTCCAATTGCTTTATTGAGAAGAAAAGCAAGAGTGGATGAATCAACTCCTCCAGACAAGGCAAGCAAAACTTTTTTATTACCAACTTGCTCTCTAATAATGGGAATTGTTTCCTCTATATAGGTTTCGGTTGTCCAATCAGCTACACAGCAAGAAATTTTGTAAACAAAATTTTTAATTACCTTCATCCCAAACTCTGAATGAATAACTTCAGGATGAAATTGTACGCCAAATAATTTCTTTACATCGTTTGAAATTGCTGCATGAAGTGTGTTCTCAGTATGAGCAATTTTATTAAATCCATCAGGCAAACTATTAATAGAATCGCTATGACTCATCCACATAATAGATTTATCTTCTACATCAGAAAGAAGGTCAGATTCTTGGTCTATATTTATTGGTGCTCTACCATATTCAGCTTTTTTGATTGCTGATATAACAGACCCTCCAAGTTCTAAGACCATTAATTGCATTCCGTAGCATATACCAAGAATAGGAATTCCTAAATTAAAAATTTTTTCATCACACTTAGGGGAATTTTGTTCATATACAGAATTTGGGCCTCCACTCAAAATAATCCCTTTAGGGTTAATATTTTTAATTTCTTCAATTGAAATGCAATTACTTACTACAAGAGAAAAAACATTAGTTTCTCTAATTCTTCTTGCAATCAATTCAGAATATTGAGATCCGAAATCTAGGATTAATATTGAGGGACCTCGTGCTTTTTTTAAACTTGTTTGACTCATGTATAAAAGTTAACTCAATTTATTTACAAAAGCATAATGAATCACAAATTAATCTCATTGAAAATAAGAAATATACTTATTGCCGTTAATTCCAGCCCACCTTATTTTCCTTTTTCTATCAAAAATGATTGATGCGATTTCCATATCGGTTTTTACATACCTATTTACATAAGTAAAAGAACGCTTTTCGATCGTATTTGATAAATTCTTGAATAATTTATCTGCTAAAGATTTATTAAATTTTTCAAGAAGTAATAAGGCATCTTCAAGAGTTTTTAATTCAGATAATTTAACTACTATTTCAGATGGTACTTTTTCTTTAACGGCTAAATAAACGAGAATCTCTATTCTTCCATCAGCTAAATGATTATGTGTATGAAAAATACCCCCTGCTAATTTAATTAATTTTCCGTGATAACCAAAAAGAATTACAGTTTTAACTTTTTTAATTGCAGCATCCACTATTAGAGGTCCTATCCAATTTCCAACTTTTATAATTGGAAAGTCAACATTACATGTTTCTGCCAAATTTAAACCATTTTCACCAATAACAAAAACAACTTTCCCTTTAAAATCATTTTTAGTCAAATTCGCTAGCTTTGTTTTAGCTTCCTCTAATTGACTAGGTGAAGCACTAGAATAAGTCTCAGCAGAAGTTCCAATAATAGATAATCCATCAACAATACCAAATGACTGATTACTAGTTCTTTCAGCTAAAAACTCCCCATTTGGGAAAACAATTTCTAAATTCAAATTAAAACCGTTCGGAATAATATCTAATAAATTTGCATATAAAACTTCTTTAGCAAAATCAGAAATGCATATCGCTGATGTATTCTCGTTGATACCTACACCAGATCCAGCAATAATATTTATTGGATTTTTTTGAACAGAATTATTAGAAGAAATTTTTTCTAAAGAGGCTATTGCCCATATTTCTAAGTTTTGTGTAATGTCAAGATCTAAGCCAGACTTTGCAAAGGAAATTCCTAATGCTTGCGAGTTATGTTTAAGTAAGCCAACAGAATGAATCTCAATTTTTATTTCTTTTTGTTCATTAGGAATTTTTATTGGTTCATAATTCTCAAATTGCAAACCTACTAGTTTTTTTAATGCTGACCTAGCGGCTCCAGCAACCCACAAAGGTAAAGAAAATCCTTTTTTCAAATCAAGTAATTGAAAAATATATAATGAGAACTAATCTAAGAATGACCTATTTAACAAAAAGTGGCCATACAAAAAAAATTATCATTGATGATTCCTGGACCCACACCAGTTCCGGAAAAAGTTTTACAAGCATTAAGTAAACATCCAATAGGCCATCGCAGTAAAGAATTCCAAGATCTCGTAGAAAGTTCTACTAAAAATTTACAGTGGCTTCATCAAACACAAAATGATGTTCTAACAATTACTGGTAGTGGAACTGCCGCAATGGAAGCTGGAATAATAAATACCTTAAGTAAAGGAGATAAAGTAATTTGTGGGGAGAATGGAAAATTTGGCGAAAGATGGGTAAAAGTTGCTAAAGAATTTGGGCTAGAAGTAATAAAAATTAATTCCGAATGGGGTACTCCGCTTGATCCAGAAGAATTCAAAAAGGTATTAGAGAAAGATGAACAAAAAGAAATAAAGGCGGTTATTTTGACTCATTCTGAAACCTCAACAGGTGTAATAAATGATCTAGAAACTATTAGTTCATATATTCACGCGCACAACACAGCTTTATCAATTATTGACTGCGTTACAAGTCTTGGAGCTTGCAATGTACCAGTAGATGAATGGAAATTAGATATCGTTGCTTCAGGATCACAAAAGGGATATATGATACCTCCAGGGCTTAGTTTTATAGCAATGAGCCAAAAAGCATGGGAAGCTGCAGAAAAATCTAATTTACCAAAATTTTATTTAAATTTGAAATCCTACAGAAAAAGTCTTTTAAGTAACAGTAATCCATATACTCCAGCAGTTAATTTGGTTTTTGCTTTAGATGAAGCTTTAAAAATGATGAGAGAAGAAGGCTTAGATAACATTTTCCTCAGACACAATAAACATAAATTAGCGATGAGCAATGCTGTAAAAGCTCTAAATCTAAAATTATTTGCTGATGAAAAATATTTAAGTCCTTCTATTACTGCAATAGAAACCGAAGGAATAGATGCTGAAGAATTTAGAAAAAAAATAAAGAATAATTTTGATATCTTACTTGCTGGTGGTCAAGATCACCTAAAGGGGAAAATATTTAGAGTCGGACATTTGGGTTATGTTAGTGACAGAGATATTATTACGGTAGTTTCTGCTATAAGTAATACACTTCTTGATCTTGGTAAAATTTCATCCCAACAAGCTGGTGAAGCATTAGTTGTGGTATCAAAGTATTTAGAGGGAAATTAAGTTAAGTGCCTGGCTCTTCAACATTTCCACCTAATTCAACAATCTTTTTTCTAAGAACGATTGATTTTTTTTCATCACCGTTAGTTTGAGCTATTGCAAGAGCAAACTCTAATTTTTCGAGCTGGTGTCCACCCTCAAAAAAAGATAACTTTTTCCTTATGCGGTTTTTATTATCTTTGTATGAAATTTGTGAAGACATAAAAATTCATGTTTTAGTTAATATTATGCCAAAAAAGGGGACATTAGGAGAGGAAACTAAAAATATTATTTGACTATAAACTTAAATAACAATAATTTTTTCTAATATTATATTCAAACATCCTTGAAATTTATGCCTAACATAAATCTAATCTATTATATTTTTGCAGGTTGTATTTTTGGAGCATTAGCTCTAAAAACAGGAATTCCTGCGGCTCCTCTAGCAGGTGCTTTAATAGGCGCAAGCATACTCAGCATAAGTGGCAAAGTCGACATCGCAGAGTGGCCAATCGGAACAAGAACAATATTAGAAATCGGTATTGGAACAGTCATTGGTACATCATTAACAAAAGACTCATTAGTTGATATTCAAAATTTATGGAGACCTGCGATATTAATAACTTTTACTTTAGTTATTACTGGATTAGCAATTGGTTTATGGACAAGCAGATTACTTAATATAGATATCATTACAACAATTCTAGGAGCTGCACCAGGAGGAATTAGCGGAATGAGTCTTGTAGGGTCTGAATATGGAGTGGGACCTGCGGTAGCAACTTTACACGCTGTCAGATTAATCACTGTACTCTTAATTCTTCCTTTAGTTGTGAAATGCTTGAATATATTTGGAGTGATTAAATCTTAAATTTCTATAGACATATTCACAATAAAAGATATTTTTAAATAGAAGATAAAAGCCTAATGCAAAGATTAACGAAGAAAAAACTAATACCGTTAGCGTTGGGAATTGTCGCTCCTCTAACCCTTTATACGCCTAAAGTAAATGCAAGTGCATTTGGAGCGGAAATTTTTTGTACGATGAGAGACGGCGGAAATGACCATGAAAGTAGTTGGGATGCAGCTTATACGTATATAAAAAAACAAAAGGGAGGATTCTTCAAAATTTCACCTAAAAATGCAGCAGCGCAAATTACAGAAACAGTTATAAGGGAAAGAGAAAAATTTAGTTATTGCGTTGAATACTTAGATAATCTTCATCCAAATAGAAAACTAATACGAGATTTAGAAAAAGAAGAAAAAAGAAAAGAAAAAGAAGCAAAAGATAGAGAAAAAAAAAGAAAAAGATTAAAAAAGGAATTAGAAGAAGCTAATGAAGAAATTTCTGAAGAATTTAATGATGAAACACTCGATAGATATAGTTATTAATCAAGGTTGCAAAAGGTAAAATTTTTTCTAAATTTTATAAATACTATTTTGTATCTAAACACACTAAATCATTTTTTAATGTCAAATTTAAGCTAAAAAAAATAAATGAATGTTGACTTTTAATTTATTCAAGCGATTATTTATTTAACTAAATATTCTGAATGCATAATAATGATGCGGTGTTTTTAGAGGATTTATGTCCTAAGTTCAGATTAAGACAATGGCGAAAATCTATTCATAAATTTACTGGAAAAAGTTGTATATATTGCGGAAAACCATCTGAATCTATTGACCATGTAATACCACGAAGCCAAGGAGGATTAAGTACAACAGAAAACTGTGTCCCTGCATGTCTTTCATGTAATGGGGATAAATCAGATGAAAATGCTTTGTATTGGTATAGAAAGCAAAAATTTTATGATCCCCGAAGAGCAATGGCTATAAGAGCTTGGTTAGAAGGAGATTTAAGATTAGCTATTAGATTACTACAATGGGCCAATCCTAATTTTAAAATAAAAAATAAAAATTATATAAAAGATGAATCAGAATATAAAGCAGCTTGACTACCAAACATTACATATTTTTCTAGAGTTATGAGTCTCACATATATTTTCCAATTCTTTTGGAGATTCTGGGAATATTAAAATTGTCGAAAATGAAATAAGAAAGACAAATAAATTTTGATAGAATTTAAAACTAACAAAACTTACTTTTTTCTCTACAAGAATGGGGTAACTTTTGCTGATACAGAAAGTTTTTGATTTTAAATCGGTTTCAAGAGCTGTCTTCATTATTAATTAATACATATGTACTACTTTAACCCAGTATGAATAAACCTGCAAGTTTACTAGGAAGTAAAAATAAATTTTTGATTTTAGGATGTGGTTTCAGCGGTAGTTTTTTTGCAAAAACTATTAGAAAATTGGGTTGCACTGTTTTAACAAGCTCAAGATCTGCAAGCAAAGATCCAAATAGTTTTATTTTCAACAGTGAAAACGATGTGGTTCCTAATGAAGAAATCTTTGATGGAGTCACGCATATTCTTAGTTGTATCCCTCCGGACAGAAATGGTAATGATCCAGTATTAGAAAGCCTTCAAAGTAAACTACAAGATTTACCACTTGAATGGGTTGGATATTTATCTACCACAGGAATATATGGAAATACTGAAGGTGGTTGGGTTTCTGAGTTAGATCAGCCTAATCCTTTTCAAAAAAGAAGCCTTAATAGATTAAATTGTGAAAAAAAATGGATTGAATCTAGTTTGCCCGTGCAAATTTTTAGATTGCCTGGCATCTATGGACCTGGAAGATCCACGTTTGAAGCAATCAAAAATCAAAAAATTCGAGTTATCTTAAAAAAAGATCAAGTATTTTCAAGAGTTCATGTTGCTGATATTACAAATGCGATTATTTATTTATTACAAAATAAAGATTATTTAAAGTTTCACCAAATCATTAATATTGCAGATAATGAACCCTGTTCTCAAATAGAAGTTATTCAATATTGCTACAATTTAAGTGGTTTAACAATGCCAAAGCCAATATTATTTGAGGATGTAAAAGATGAATTATCACCTATAGCTCAATCTTTTTGGATGGAAAATAGAAGAGTTTCAAACAAACTTTTATGCGAAACACTCGGATATAAACTAATTTACGAAAACTATAAATTAGGGTTAAAAAATTGCTATCTGAATAGTTAAAAAATAAATTAAAACTTTTTATGAATTTTCAAAATACAAATAAAATAATGAATATAGTATTAAGCGTTGGAGATGAGTCAGGTATTGGACCTGAAATAATCTTAAAAGCACTTTGTTCCAATCAGATACCAAAAAATATTGACTTTATATTGGTTGGATCAAAAAAAAATCTACAAAATACATACAAATATCTTAGATCATTAGGATTAGAAAACCTTGCAAATCCGAAAAATTTCAAGATACATGATCTCGAAATTTCTTCATCAGGTAATGACCCTAAATCAAGTTACGGCAATTCAAGTTTCCAATATTTAACAAAAGCAATAGAAATTGTAAAACAATATCCCAATTCGGCACTTGTAACTGGACCAATTTGCAAAAAATCATGGTCTCTTGCAGGTCATTACTTCTCTGGTCAAACTGAAGTACTAGCAAAATCATGTGGAGTAAAAAACGTTGGCATGTTATTCACAGCTAAATCACCCATTACAGGTTGGAGATTTAATACTTTACTAGCTACAACCCACATAGCCCTCTCTGAGGTTCCCAAGAAATTAACTACAGAATTAATCCACTCTAAATTGGATCTTTTCAAAGATTTTTGTAATACCTATACTGAAAAACCTACTTTAAAAGTAGCAGGATTAAACCCTCACGCTGGCGAAGAAGGCATTTTAGGTCATGAAGAGAAAGATTGGCTCAATGATGCATTAATTACTTGGAATGAAAAGAATAGAGGTATTGAAATATTAGGCCCTTTATCACCAGATAGTTGCTGGAATTCTTCTGTAAAAGCATGGAATAACAAAAATGCTGAAAAGCATGATGGCATTCTTGCTATGTATCATGATCAAGGTTTAATCCCAATGAAAGTGATAGCTCTTAATTACGCAGTCAATACCACAATCGGTTTATCTTTTATAAGAACATCTCCTGATCATGGAACGGGATTTGATATTGCTGGCAAAGGAATTGCTCAATCTCAGAGCATGATTGAGGCTATTAAGACTGCTGTAGAAATGACTAACAGTTCAAGACTGCTTAACACGCATTAAAACTTGACCAAATTCAACTGGCGTTCCATTTTCAACGAGAATCTCTACTATTTCAGCATTAAATTCAGATTCAATTTCATTCATTAACTTCATTGCTTCCAAAATACAAATAGTTTGACCGACCTTAACGTTATTCCCTACTTCGACGAATGGCTCCTCATCAGGCGCTGCAGCCCTATAAAATGTTCCAACCATAGGGGAAGTAATTTCAGTTAGATCAGAGCGTCCTGGGGGCGCCACCTGAGGTGCTTCAGGCTCATTAACAACTGGGATATTATCATTAATAGTTTTTTGATTAGCAATTGTTTGCTTATCAAATGAAGTATTAGAATCTAAATTATTAATAACTTGGTTCTGATCAAATACATTCCTTTTTATTTCGAGTTTAAAATCTTCTCCCTCTAGTGAGAACTCTTGTATATCACTTTTAGAGATTTTCTCTAATAAGCGATTTAAGTCATCATGATCTAATTTCATAGCCATTAATTTTCACGTCCAAGATAACTGTCATTACGAGTATCAACTTTAATCATTTCTCCAACAGAAATAAATAAAGGAACCATAACTTGAGCACCTGTCTCTAGAATAGCGGGTTTCGTGCCCCCACTAGCAGTATCACCTTTAACTCCAGGATCAGTCTCTGTAACTTTCAAAGTAATAGATATTGGAAGTTCTACTTCTAAAACTTTACCATTATGAAAAATTACATTAACCTCCATTCCCTCTTTCAAATACTTTGCACCTTTACCGATTTGTTCAGAGGTTAGTCTTGTCTCTTCAAAACTTGTCATATCCATAAAAACATAATCACCAGACTCCACATAAGTATGTTGCAGGTTAGACTTCTCAAGGATAGCCTGCTGTACCGATTCTCCGGCTCGAAAAGTTTTTTCAACAACGTTGCCGCTTTGAACTGATTTTAATTTTGTTCGCACGAAAGCAGAACCTTTGCCAGGCTTGACATGTAGAAATTCTACAACACGCCAAACTTGTCCATCCAATTCGATGGTAGTACCTGTGCGAAAATCGTTACTGGAAATCATTCCTGTATTACATCCCCAAGGATCATAAACCTGCAAGAGTGCTATGCAAAAATTCTTATCAAATCAGAACAAACTTTTCTTAATTTTTTCGATTGTAATTTTACAGGTTTTTCTCTTAAAACCGATTCAAGTACTAGCTGATTTACCTACTGGAAATGCAGTAAAAGATCCTAGTGCAATCCTCAGAAACGCCCTCCCAATCAGGCAAGTTGAATTGCAAGAACTACAACACAAATTAGAAGAGACTAGTGACCTTGTAAGAGGAGGAAGATGGCCCGCTCTTACGAAAACTGTTACAAAATGTCAATCTTTACTAAAAAAATACAAGAGTAAAATTATTCAAGAATTACCAAACGATAAAAAGAAAATTGCTGAAAAAACATTTTTAGAGCTCAAAGAAAATTTTGATAGTCTTCAAGATTACTCTAAATCAAAGGATAAATACTCGTTTATAGCGACCCGAAGAGATGCTTTAGATAAAATAGGGGGATTAGAAGAATATTTTCTACCAAATGAATTTCCATACTCTATACCCCAGGAATTTAATAATTTACCAAGATTACTGGGCAGAGCAAAAGTCAATATAAAAACTTCCAAAGGAGATATGCAAGCTATTGTAGATGGATTTAACGCTCCACTTACAGCAGGAGCATTTATAGATTTATCTTCAAAAAACTTCTACAAAGATTTACCTATCAACAGAGCAGAAGAATTTTTTGTACTGCAAACAGGTGATCCAATTGGAGAAGATATTGGTTACATAGATCCTGAAACAAACGAAGAACGTCACGTCCCCTTAGAAATTAGAATTCCCGATGAAAAAGATACTTTTTATAATCAAACTTTTGAAGATTTAGGTCTTTATACAGAAACACCAACATTACCTTTTGCAACACTTGGAACTCTAGGATGGTCCCATTCAAATACCGCAGTTGATGATGGATCATCGCAATTTTTCTTCTTTTTATATGAAGCAGAATTAAATCCAGCAGGACGCAATTTAATTGATGGGAGAAATGCTGCCTTTGGTTACATTGTAGATGGATTTGATGTATTAGGAGAACTTACTAAAGATGACACAATAATTTCAATAAATGTTTTAGAAGGTATTGAGAACCTCAAATTAAATGCATAAAGAAATATTAGAAGATATAGGGGAAAAAGAATTAATAAATAGGCTAGGAAAATTTATGCCTAAAAACCAAATTTCGGATGATTGCGCTTTAATCAAAACTAAAAATGAAAATTTACTTGTTAATACTGATTCTTTGGTAGAAAATGTTCATTTTAATGATATTACTATTTGTCCTGAGGACCTTGGGTGGAAAGCAGTTGTAAGCAACATCTCTGACTTATTATCCAGTGGAAGTAAGAAAACTATAGGTATTACAATAAGCCTAGTTCTACCTGCTAGAACTGAGTGGATTTGGGTTGAAAAACTATACAAAGGAATAAATAAAGCTTTAAAGGAATATGGCGGGATGATTCTCGGGGGAGATTGCTCAAAGGGAAATGAAAAAATCATTTCAATTTCGGCTTTTGGAATTCAAGGTGAACTTGCATTACGGAGAAACGCATGTAAACCAGGAGATTTAATCCTAACTACAGGAATTCATGGTCTTAGCAAACTAGGATTTTTGATACAAAATAAAATCAATTTCAATAATGAATTTTCTCTTAATGAAAGATTAATCATTAAATCCATTGAACATTTTTGTCGCCCTAGAGTTTACCCTAATTTCCTAAATAATCTCCTCAAAACTCGCTCCAATAAAAAAATAAGAAAAATAGGATGCACTGATAGCAGTGATGGTCTATTTCAAGCCTTACAAGATTTAGCAATAGCTAGTAACTGTAAAGCGATTATAAATTATGAAAAAATACCTAAAGATAAGGATTGGCCTAAAGGAGATAAATGGGACGAATATTATTTTTTTGGAGGAGAAGACTATGAATTAGTTTTCTCATTGCCAAAAAAATGGGCAAAGAATTTATCTACACTTGACAAAAATATTAAAGAAATTGGTTTTTTTTCTGATGGTGAACCATCAATAGAATTTAAAGATAATAAAAAAAGCAAATTATTTAATAACAAACCTTTCAAACATTTTTAATTATTCCCAATTTTTAGCAACAATCTCTGCTAAATCTACAACTCTTTGACTATAACCCCACTCATTGTCATACCAGGCAAGAATCTTTACAAGGTTATCTCCGATACACATAGTAAGATCACTATCTACAATTGATGACTCGTTGGTACCTGCATAATCGCTTGACACTAATGGTTCATCTCCATACTTAATAATACCTTTCATTGAGCTTAGAGATGCTTCCTTGAGAGCATTATTGACTTCTTCAGCTGTAACAGATTTAGAAGATTCAAAAACGAAATCTACTGCTGAAACGTTAGGAGTTGGAACTCTCATTGCAATTCCTGTTAGTTTGCCTTTCATTTCTGGATATACCAGTGCTACTGCTTTTGCAGCACCTGTAGAAGTAGGAACGATGTTTGTAGCTGCGGCTCTAGCCCTTCTTAGATCTCTATGACTATTATCTAAAATTCTTTGATCCCCTGTATAACTATGAATTGTAGTCATCAAACCTTTGTTAATCCCAAAAGTTTTGTCTAAAACTTTCACTACTGGAGCTAAACAGTTCGTTGTACAACTAGCATTACTTAAAATATCATAATCTTTGTGTTTATATGTATCAGCATTAACTCCAACTACATAAGTGCCAACCCCATCACCTTTACCAGGAGCAGTTAAGATAACTTTTTTTGCTCCTACCTCTAAGTGCTTACTTGCACCTACATCTGTATTAAAGACTCCAGTAGATTCAATAACTAAATCAACACCCCAGTCTTTCCAAGGTAGATTCATTGGGTTTCTATCAGAGAAACACTTAATTGTCTTGTTATTAATTACAAAAGTATTATCAGTATACTGAATATCAACACCATCAAGCTGACCAAGGACTGAGTCGTACTTTAATAAATGAGCATTAGTCTTAGGATCTGAAGTCACGTTAATTCCAACTACTTCAATATTGGTGTAAGCCCCTCTACTAAGCCAACAACGCATAAAATTTCGACCAATTCTGCCAAAGCCGTTAATTGCAACACGCAAAGTCATAACTAATAATTTCTAAATGATTAACCTAAGTTGCTGATCATACTGGATTTTTGTGCAATAACGTAAGAGTTTTTTGATTTATTAAGCAAATAAGTCTAGTTTTGTATTAATTCAAGGGGGGAAAAACATTTTTTTTAAGAAAAAATAGCAAAATTTAACCTAGAAGGTATTTTGATTTAAGTAAAGGATAAACATTGAATAAAGAATTACTATTGAAAAGTCATTTCCATTTTATTGGGATTGGAGGCATTGGGATGTCAGCGCTAGCAATGGGTTTACTTAAAAAAGGTTGTTCAGTTTCAGGATCTGATTTAGTTAAAAACGATGAAACTAATAAATTAGAAAAATTAGGTGCAGTAATCTTTACTTCTCAAGTTCGACAAAATATTGATTTTGTGATTTCAAAATTTACCAACAAATTGATTAATTTTGTTGTAAGCTCCGCGATCAAGCCAGAAAATGAAGAACTTTCGTACTGCAGAGAAAAAAATTTATCTATCAAACATCGTTCAGAGATACTTGCAATGCTAATGTGCAATTACACTGTATTGGCGGTAGCAGGCAGCCACGGGAAAACATCAACCAGTACATTTCTTTCAACAATACTTGAATTATGTACACATAATTCTTCTTCAATAACTGGAGGAATAATACCTATCTACAACTCTAATTGTCATTTAGAAAATACAAAATACTTAGTAGCTGAAGTTGATGAATCTGATGGGACAATTAACAAATATAAATCTGATATTGGAATAATCAATAACATTGATTTTGATCATTGCGATCATTTTTCAAATTTAAGTGATGTCATATCCTCTTTTAATAGTTTCGCTACAAACTCGAAAAAATTATTACTTAATTTTGATTGTGAAACCTCAAGAAATAATTTTTATTCTAATTATCAGTGGTCAAACACTACAGCTAAAAACGTAGCTTATGCAATAATCCCGAGTGAAATGAATTCTGAGTATACAATTGGAAAGTATTATGAAAATGGAAATTTTATTAGTATATTAAATATTCCAATTCCAGGATTACACAATCTATCTAATATCACCGCAGCAATAGCAGCTTCAAGAACTATAGGAGTAGATTTTATAGAAATTAAAAAAAGTATAAAACATCTGAAACTACCAAAAAAAAGATTTGAGTTCAGAGGCCAAATAGGTGAAAGAAGTTTATATGATGATTACGCACATCACCCAAACGAAATAAAAGAGACGATTAAATTAGGAAGATTATTTATCAAGCAAAAACATAATACTGAAGGTCAAAAAAGTAGACTAATAGCTATATTTCAACCTCATAGATACTCTCGAGTTAAACAATTTACTAAAGAATTCGCTGAAGAACTATCAAAAGCAGATGTTATTTATGTAACGAGTATTTATGGAGCGGGAGAAGGAAATAAAGATAAAATTAATTCGAAAATTATCACTGATCTGATTTATAAAAAAAATAAAAATGTTAGTTACATAAACAATTATTATGAAGTTACAAAGAATTTTTACAAATTAACTCAAAAAGGGGATTTGATTTTGAATATGGGAGCTGGTGATTGTCATAATTTTTGGTCACTTTTAAATGAAAATAATAAAAATCAATAACTAATTTATGAATAAAAAAAATTTTTCTGAAAACTGTAATTTAAGTAATTATACAACTATAAAAGTGGGAGGAGTAGCTGAATATTTTGCTGAACCAAGGAGCATTGAAGAATTTTCATATCTAATAGAATGGGCTAATTTAAACAAACAAAGATGTCACATAATTGGCGCAGGTTCAAATCTTTTAATAAATAATATTTTTATAAAAGGCTTAGTTGTGTGTACCAAAAAATTGAAATCATTAAAGATAGAGCCAAATTTAGGAATTGTTGAAGCGGAAGCGGGTGTGATGCTCCCAACATTATCTAATTCTCTCGCTAAAAATGGATTACAAGGAGGAGAATGGGCTGTAGGAATTCCAGGAACATTAGGAGGAGCAATTTATATGAATGCTGGCACAGGTAATTTATCGCTAGCAAAAAATCTTATTTCCGTAAAAGTTATCAATAATAAAACTCATGAAAAACTTATAATTGAAAAAAAAGATATCAATTTTGAATATAGATTTAGCTCTTTTCAAAAAAATGATTTGACAATTATTAGTGCAAAGCTACATTTTGAGCCTAATGGAAATCAAGAACAATTAATTCAAACAACCAAAAATAACCTCAAATTAAAAACAGAAGCGCAACCATATCATCAACCAAGTTTTGGTAGTGTTTTTAAAAATCCTAAAAATAATTATGCAGCAAAATTAATTGATGAAATGGGTTTAAAAGGATTTAAAATTGGCGATGCTGAAATTTCTACAATACATTCAAATTTTATAATTAACACGTCTTCAGCAAGTTCAAAAGATATTTTTGAATTAATAACAGTAATTCAACAAAAAGTACTACAAAACAAAGGAATTTTTTTGCAACCGGAAGTAAGAATGATTGGTTTTGACTATCCTAATTAAAGAAACTTTTTTTACAAAATGGCGGGTTTTGGACTTCCTAACTTTGGACAACTTGCGGAGGCTTTTAAAAAAGCTAAACAAATTCAGCAAGATGCTCAAAAATTACAAGATGAACTAGAAAATATGGAGATTGAAGGAAAAAGTGATGATGAAATGATAAAAGTCTGGATAAGTGGAAACCAACTTCCTTTAAAGGTAGAAGTACAAGAAAATATTTTAAACTCAGATAAAGAAAAAATAGAGCAAAACATTTTACAAGCTATTCAAAAAGCTCATGAATTATCAACTACAACTATGAAAGAAAGGATGAATGATTTGACTGGTGGATTAAATCTTAATCTTCCTGGTTTTGATAATAGTGACTCTTAGAAGACTCAATCATTTCTTTATAAAAAGAATATCTTTCAAAGGATTTATCTAAATTACAACCCTCATCGTTTAAATGTAAACAGTTACGATATCTACACTTAATTTCTTCATCGATTACTTGTTTATATATTTCTGAGTAGAGATTTGGTAACAATCTAACATTAACCTCTAGTGGTTGCATATTAAAACCAGGAGTATCCACAATGTAACTTTGATCTGATATTGGAAATAACTCAACATTTCGAGTAGTATTTTTACCTCTCTTAATTTTATTAGAAACTGGAGCAGTACTATTTTGAAGACCCGGGATTATCATATTGAGTAAAGTAGTTTTCCCAACACCTGACGGGCCCATAAAAATTGAACACTTTTTTTGCTTTAACTCAACTAATAAATCATTAATGCAATCAGATTTTTCTAAATTTAAAGTTATTGCTTGATAACCCCATTTTTCAAATTTATCAATTAAAGAAGATCTTATTGTATCCGAAATTAAATCACATTTTGTCAAAACTAATGAAACTTCAACACCCATAGATTCTGCTGATATCAAAAACCTATTAACTTGAGAAAGATTCAACGCAGGCTCTTCAACGGAAAAAGTAATGAATATGTTAGAAATATTTGCAACTGAGGGTCTAATTAATAAATTTTTTCTGTTTTTAAGACTTGTTATTACTGCGCGTTTGCTTTTTAAATCAATATTTTCAATTACTACTTCGTCTCCAACATAAATTAATTGATTCTTAAAATTAATAGACTTCCTTACCTTACATAAAAATTTCTCGCTATTTCTAGATTTTTCTTGATTTTCTAAGTCAACTAAAAAGAAATCATTAAATTTTTTCGTAACTAAACCTAAATGTTTATTATTAATTTTCATTCAATATTTTTATTTTTATAAATTTTTCATTTTCTTTAATTTGTTTAAACAAACATCCCATCTCTTTTAAATTGTTTAATACCATTTCTTCTGGTTCACCTTTATCTAATTCAACTATAAGATGTTCATTTTTAGATAACTTCTCCAAAGCTAATTTGATTTTGACAACATTTAAAGGACATGGAACAGATTTAAGGTCCAAATACTTTAAAGAATTCATTAGGATTCTTTACCAAATAATTTACTAAAAAGTCCACTACTAGAATTAATATTTTTATCTGAATATTGAGAAGCTAAACCCTCCAAAAGCTTTCGTTCTTCGTCAGTGATACGAGTTGGTAATTTTACCTTTACTAAAACTTCATGATTTCCTCTAGCAACCGGATTACCAAGTCTAGGTACCCCTTTATTCTCTAGTGAAAGAGTTGTATTTGGCTGGGTACCACTTGGAATTTTCAAATTAACATTTCCATCAACAGTAGTAATTTCAACAGTATCGCCTAAAATAGCCTGTAAATAACTCACATCTATTTCTGAGTAAATAGTCACACCATCTCTTTTGAGTTTTGAATCATTCTTAACCTTGATAAAAACATAAAGATCTCCAGGTGGACCACCTTTCAAACCAACATTTCCCTCTCCGGAAACCCTTAATTTAGTACCAGTATCAACTCCAGCAGGAATATTAATTCTTAATTTTTTTCTGACTTGATTTACTCCATTACCGCCGCAACTTACACATGGATCTGCAATTATCTGACCAGCTCCATTACATGAAGGACATTCAGCTACTTGTGTGAAGTTACCAAAAGGAGTTCTCGTTGCTCTTCTAACTTGTCCACTGCCCCCACAGGTTGAACAAGTTTTTGGTCCGGTTCCTGGTTTTGCACCTGTTCCCCTACAGACTTCACATGTTTCAAGATGAGGAATTTTAATTTCTCTTTGTTGGCCAAATATTGCATCTTTAAAATCAACATTGAGATCATACCTTAGATCATCACCTTGTTGAGGGCCTCTTCTTTGAGTTCTTCCTCCCTGAGGATTTTGTCCACCGAAGCCATTGAAGAAAGTTTCAAATAAATCTGCAAAGCCACCCATATCACCCATATCAGGCATCCCAGCCGCACCTCCAAGGCCAGCCTCACCAAACTGATCGTATCTAGCTCTTGTTTCAGGATCAGCTAATGCTTCATAAGCCTTACCAATTTCTTTAAATTTATCTTCAGCTCCTGGTTCTTTATTAACATCAGGATGATATTGTCTTGCTAATTTTCTATAAGCCCTTTTTAAGGTATCCGCATCAGCATCTCTTGAAACTCCAAGTATTTGGTAAAAATCAGCCATTTGATAATGCTCAAATAAGAATTTGGAATTTATACATCTTCAGAAGTATTTACCTCTGAATCGACATCCCCTTCAACTGTATCCTTTTCTACTTCCTGTTGTGAATTTTGTTTGCCAGGTCCCATAGAAACCTTAACCAATGCATGTCTCAAAACCTTACCTTCTATATGATAGCCTCGCTGCAGTTCTTCAATAATAAAATCCTCATCAAACTTTTCACTAGGTTCTCTCAATACAGCTTCATGCAAGTTTGGATCAAATTGCTGACCAACAACTCTCATGGGTGAAACTCCCTGCTGTTTTAAAACTTCTACCAATTGTTTATACAATCCTTGATAACTTCTATGAAGAGCTTGAGCTTCTTCACTTTCTGGTTTAAGTTGTTGTCTTGCTCTCTCAAAATTATCAACAATAGGAAGTATTGCAGTTAAAGTCTTTGAAACAAGTTGGATTTTTAAGTCTTCCTGATCCCTAGACTGCCTTTTTCTGAAATTATCAAAGTCTGCGGAAATCCTTACATATTGATTTTTTAATGTTTCATGCTCTTTTTCTAATTGTTCTAATCTTGCATCATTATTTGAAATAGTATTTTTTAATTCTTCAGTACTTATTTCTTCTTTTTTTTGAGAAGATAATTCATCATTTTCGGTAGTTGAATTTTGGAAAGAAGATATATCATCAGGAGCATTATCCTGATTGGAATCATCATTTTCTTTATTATCAATATTGTCTGATTGATTTTCAATCATTATTCTAAAATTTAATAAAACTATTTTCCAATAAAGTGATGCACAAAACAAGTTGCGGAAGGCCGCACAAATATTTAGTCAGAAACAAACCTTAATGCTAATCCATTGTTGCAATATCTTTTGCCAGTAGGAAGTGGCCCATCATTGAAGACATGTCCTTGATGACCTCCGCATCTAGAACAATGATATTCAGTTCTAGGGACAATTAACTTGAAATCAACTTTTGTTTCTACTGATCCTTGAATTGAATCCCAAAAACTTGGCCAACCTGTACCACTATCATACTTTTTATCTGAGGAAAAAAGCGGTAAATCGCATCCTGCACAGTGAAAAATCCCTTTTCTTTTCTCATTATTTAATTGGCTGCTAAAAGCTCTTTCAGTCCCTTCCTCCCTCAAAATATAATAAGATTCTGGACTAAGCCTAGCTTTCCATTCTTCTTTTGAGAAACTCCATTCTTCTTTAGAAGAAATTGAAGATGCTAATACTTGCACGGGATTAAAAATTATTTTTAATATTGACATAATAGGAATTAGAATAAAAATTCTTCTTGATAGAAATTGATTCATATATTTAAATAATAAAAAAGTAATGAATTTAATTCAGCCTGATTCTATTAAAAATATTCATAGATTAAGTATTGCTCCAATGATGGATTGTACTGATAAGCATTTCAGAATGATAATGAGAAAAATAAGTTCCGAATCTCTATTGTATACGGAAATGATTGTTGCCCAGAGTTTAGTTTATACGAATAAGAAAGAAAATTTTCTAAATTTTAATGATGAAGAACACCCGATATCGATTCAATTCGGTGGGGACGATCCTAAAATCCTGAAAGAAGCGGCCCAAATGGCACAGGATTGGGGTTATGACGAGATAAACTTTAATGTTGGTTGTCCTAGTCAAAGAGTCTGTTCTGGTAATTTTGGCGCTTCACTTATGAAAGATCCTGAAAAAGTAGCAAAATGTATAGAATCACTAAAAAATAATTGCAAATTACCAGTTACGATCAAACACAGAATCGGCATAGACAATGATGATAGTTTCGATAAATTGAATAATTTCGTGAGAATTATCGCAAATGCTGGTGCAGACAGATTTACAGTTCACGCAAGAAAAGCCATATTAAAAGGTCTAAATCCAAAACAAAATAGGAGCATACCGCCACTAAATTATGATGTAGTAAAAAAATTGAAAAAATCAAATCCAGAACTATTAATAGAAATCAATGGAGGTTTTACAAATATCGACGAAACATTAAAAGCCTTGAATGATTTTGATGGGGTCATGATTGGACGTTCAATTTATAAACATCCTTTGAGATGGTCTGAAATTGATCAAAGGATTTATGGAATTAATAAAAAACCCAAATCTGCTTCAAATATAATATTCTCCTTAATTCCGTACATAGAAGCTCATTTAAGTAATGGAGGAAAATCTTGGGATATTTGTAAACATCTTATAAATCTAATTGAAGGTATACCAATGGCTAAAATTTGGAGAAATCAAATTTCAAATAAATCTATAAAAAAAGAATTAAATATTGAATATCTATTAAAATTAACGACAGCGCTTAAAGAAATGGGTTACTAAATTGTCTCGTTTGAAGCATTGCTCTCATTGGACACTCCCCTTTTTCTTCTGCTCCTACCATTTTCGTATTCAGAGTTATCAGAGGAATTTCCATAACTTCTGTCTTCCCAACCTTCTGCTCCAGAAGATTTATTAGCGTTAGAGCTATTAGATCCATTATTGCCACCGCCGTAGCCGCCACCGCTATAGCCACTATTATTGCCACCGCCGTAGCCGCCACCGCTATAGCCGCCACCGCCATTATTGCCGCCGCCGTAGCCGCCGCCGTAGCCGCCTCTTCCTCCTCTACGAGGTCCACCAGAACCTCTAGGCTCAGCTTTATTAATTCTTAATGGTCTACCCATAAGTTCAGTGCCTTGTAAGCCATCAATAGCTTTTGACTCAATCGCTTCATCTGCCATTTCAATAAAAGCGAATCCCCTTTTCCTTCCGGTATCCCTCTCCAAGGGAAGAGAACAATTTGAAACCTCACCAAAAGGGGCAAACAACTGTATAACATCTTCACGCTCTGCGCGGAACGGCAAATTGCCAACAAAAATACTCACTTTAAACTCAACAAAAAATTTACCTTATAAAAAAACTACAATAAGTAGTCTCATAACGTTGCTTCACTATTCTACTTCAAAGAATACCCTTGTTGTAGAAAAATAATTGAGATTTAAAGTAACAATCTTTTTTGCCACTTATTTACCTCTTTTTCTACCTGAACAAAACCTGTACCACCTTCGCTAGTTCTTGATTTAACAACATTAAGAGGTTTAAGGTCTACAAAAACATCCTCATCAAATTCGGGATGAAATTTTTTAAATTCTTCAATTTTGAGATTTTTAAATAACATTTTTCTCTCCAGGCAATATTTAACCATTTGACCAACAACTTGATAGGCGGTCCTAAAAGGAACATCTTTATCAACTAAGTAATCTGCCAAATCAGTAGCATTAGAAAAGTCATTTTCTACAGAATCAGATAGATTTTTAATGTTAAATTCAATACCCTCATTAATTAAAATAGTCATTGCTTTAACACAAGAAGATATTGTTTCAGCGGTATCAAATATTGGCTCTTTATCCTCTTGAAAATCCTTATTGTAAGAAAGTGGTACACCTTTGACCATCGTTAATAATGCCTGAAGATGCCCATATACTCTTCCTGTTTTACCTCTTATCAATTCTGGAACATCAGGATTTTTTTTCTGCGGCATTAAGCTACTTCCAGTGGCACATTTATCTGTTAATTTTGCAAAAGAAAATTCATCAGTTACCCACAAAATTATTTCCTCTGAAATTTTACTTAAATGAGACATCAATATTGCAGATGCAGAAACATACTCTATACAAAAATCTCTATCACTTACTGCATCAATACTATTTTTATAAATCTTTTTAAAGCCTAATTCTGCAGCTGTAAAGTGCCTATCTATTTTTATTTTTGTTCCAGCTAATGCTGCGGCTCCTAAGGGAGAGATATTAACTCTCGAGCGTACTTCTTTATACCGTTCACGGTCTCTTTGGAGCATTTCTATGTAAGCCAATAAATGATGAGCTAAAGATAATGGTTGAGCTCTTTGCATATGGGTATATCCTGGAATTAAGGTATAAATATTAGATTTCGCATGATTTAAGAAAGATTTTTGCAAATCGATTATTAAAATTTCAATATTGTCAATCTCTTTTCTTAGCCACAATCTTATATCTGTACCAACTTGATCATTTCTACTTCTACCTGTGTGTAATTTTTTTCCAGTTTCGCCAATTAAACTTATCAGCTTTTCTTCTATGCAATAGTGAATATCTTCAGAAAGTGGACTAGGCGAAAATTTACCCTCCAAATATTCAACTTTTATTAATTCTAAACCATTAATAATTTGCAAAGTTTCAGAAGAGGATAAAACTTTTGTTTTGCCAAGCATTTTCGCATGAGCAATCGAGCAATCTAAATCTTCTAAAATAAGCTTTCTATCAAAACCAATTGAGGCATTAAACTTTTCAATAAAAGGATCAAGTGCATTATCAAACCTTTTACTCCAAACTTTTGCCATATCAATTAGAAACTTTACGTATCTCTAATAAAGCATTTTTTTATATAAGTGACAAAAAATATCTATTTCAATTGAAAAATAACCATTGAGGCATCATCTTCAAGATGCCTATTTTGCCCTGTAAAATCATCTAACTTTTTAAATATTTTATTTAAAATTTCTTGGGATGTATAAGATTGTTTGCATAATTTTGTAAGAGTTTTAATTAATCTTTCCTCATCAAATCTTTGTCCTATAGAATTAGAAGTATCAATTACTCCATCTGTGTAATAAAGAACTAAATCATTTTGATTAAGCTTAATTTCACCACAATGATATTCAGCATCTTTTTGTAGTCCAAGTACAAATCCTTTTGCATCTAATTTAATAATTTTATGATCTGAACTTTTCCAAAGCAGAGGAGGATTATGTGCTGCATTAGCGAATCTCAATTTTCTAGTTCTAGGATCATAATCTGAATAAAATAATGTCACAAATCTATGCGATTGATCTAAATCATTTATTGCTAGTTGATTCAAATCATGCAAAATTCTATCTGGAGGCAGACCTGTAAGAACCTCTGCACGTAGCATTCCTCTTAACATAGTCATTAAAAGACCGGCTGGAATCCCTTTACCCATGACATCACCTATTACAAAGGCCCATCTTGATTTTTCTTTCCTTTTTTCAGAGATATTTGTTTTTAAGCACATAAAATCATAGTAATCTCCTCCGAGCTGTAGAGCTGGTCTGCAATGTGCAGCCAGATCTATACCATGAATAATTGGACAATAATCCGGGAGTAATTGAGATTGAATTTCAGCACCAGTGGATATTTCTCTATCTACATTTTCATGCTTTTTCTTTGTTTTTATTAAGTAGTGATTTTCTAATCCAACAGCAAGACAATTTTCGATAAAATTAAAATTACTATCTTCAGTAATTGACTGTCTAGAAATATCTTCACTAAAAATATAAATAAATCCTCTACATTTGCCTCTGGAAATTATTTTTTTTGTTTCAATTTTATATTCTTTAAATTTATTTTTTAAAGCATTTTCAAAAGTTAAAATTTCTTTTATTTTAAAATTTTTTGAAAAATGAAATTGATCCAAAAAACTATTAATTTCTTCTTGAATTGTTAAATTTTTATAATTAACAGAAATTTTTATATTTTCATTCCATATCTTTCCCTCATAATTTAAAGGAATAATTAAAATTATATTCTCAGAAAAAATATGTTTAAAAATAAGGGATACATAATCCAATAATTTATTAATGTTAGAAAATGATTTTAAATAATATGCTAAGGAAGATGCAATTTCAGCAAACTTATATTTATTTTTTAGAGTTACTTTAGGATCATTGCCTAAAAACTTTTGGATAAATTTATTTGAAAATATTTTTTCTTTTTGATTATTTGTCAAAACAAATCTAATAGATAAATATGTTTTAACATTAAATTTAAGTTTTTAAAAAAAAATAATTAAATATTTATTTATCTGCAAGCATAGCCTCTACAAATTCATAACTATTAAATGGTCTCAAATCTTTTATACCTTCTCCAGCTCCAATAAACCTTATAGGCAAATTTACTTCTTCAGATACAGCTAAAGAGACACCTCCTCTAGAAGTACCATCTAATTTAGTAATAATTGCTCCACTTAAATCTGCTGATTTAGCGAAACTTTTTGCTTGTTTTAAGCCATTTTGTCCCTGACTTGCATCTAAAACTAATAATGATTCAACTATTGCATCTGGGACCTTTTTATCAATAATTTTTTTTATTTTTGCTAATTCATCCATCAAATTATTTTTTGTTTGCAATCTACCCGCCGTATCAACTAGTAATAAATCAACATTTCTTTTTTTTGCAGAATTAATTGCATCAAAAACTACAGCAGCTGGATCAGCATTTTTTGATTGATTAGATATAACGTCAACATTACTTCTATCTCCCCACACTTTAAGTTGTTCAACTGCAGCCGCTCTAAAAGTATCAGCAGCCGCAATCAAAGTTTTATAATTACTTTTTGATGATAAATAAGCTAATTTTCCCAATGTAGTAGTTTTACCAACACCATTAACTCCAACTAATAACCAGACATTTAACTTACCCTTTTGAGGAATTAAGAGATCAGAGCCCGAATTTTTTATTGGTTTGTCGATAATTAATTTTAATTCCCTCTTCAAGAATTTGATTCCTGCTTCTCCACCCACGACTTCCTCATTTAATTTTGTTCTAAGAGAACTTATAACTTTATCCGTTGAATCAATCCCTACATCAGCTCTTATTAATAGGGTCTCTAAATCATCGAGGGATTCAGGAGTAAGAGGGTCATCTCCCAATTTATCTAATAATTCAGTAACAAATCCTTTTCGGGTTTCTTCTAATCCTCTTCTCAATTTAGTTAACCAATCAATTTCATCAATCGATATTTGATTTATTTTTTTTCCTTGAGCAGCTAATACCATTGCAGACCAGGTAAAATTATCATCAAATTCCCCTAATTCAGGTTCAGCAATA
>CACAXS010000002.1 GCA_902536545.1 uncultured Prochlorococcus sp.
GTGAGGCAATCCCCAACCTAGTTTATTTCTTAAAACTTGGAAAAATTCATGATCTTCAAGTCTTATAAACTTCACGGAGTGTTTACTTTTTCTTATTAAAACTCTATCTTCAGGCCAAACATAACAACCAGCATTCCCATCAACAACCATTACTAATCTTTCAGGAGTAGCAGGGAAAACAGTTACTGGTTCTGAATCATTAAAAACTAGTGCCCTTGATGCCAACGAATGTGGCGCAATTGGAGTTAATTGTACTACAGGGCAATCAGGTGTAATAACTGGTCCTCCAGCACTCAGAGAATATGCAGTAGAACCAGTTGGAGTAGATAAAATTACTCCATCAGCTGAAATATCAACAGGAGCATGTCGTCCTATAGAGATCTCAAAATGACACATACTTGTTAGAGGTTCTCTATGAAGAGCCATCTCATTAAGGCAAAGAGACTCCCATCTCCTCTGATCATTCCTCATTACACTAATAATAAAGCAAGTTCTTTCTTCAATATCCCAGTTCCCAGCCATGATTTTATCTATTGCTTCATCAAGATTAGATAAATAAGCTTCTGCAAGAAAACCTAAATGCCCAGTATTTATTGTAAGAATTGGAATTTTAGCAGGTGCCGTTTGCCTTGCGGCAGAAAGCACAGTACCATCTCCGCCAAGAACAATTGCAAATTCCATTAACGAGTCAAACCCCTCAGGAACACAATTCGTATATCCCAAAGGACGAACATGTTGATCGGGATTAGCGAATCCAACCATTCCTCCAGAGCTACTTACTCTTATAACTTCATAATTGGATTTTTCCAACTTTTTCTGAACCGAACTTGCGGTTTGGACAGCAAGTTCTTTCCCATCATTAACGATAAGCCCTGCTTTACGTACCAATCAAACAAAAAAATCTATGTCTATCTTAAACTAATTTGCTGGACAATCCTAATTTAAATTTTTAATTTTATTAGAACTGCTCTAAGAATCTAAGATCGTTTGTATAAAATTTTCTTATATCGTCAATCTGATGTCTTACCATACAAAATCTTTCAACTCCTAATCCAGCTGCAAATCCAGTCCATTTCTCAGGATCAATTCCTAATGTTTCTAGAACCTTGGGATCTACCATTCCGCAGCCCATTACTTCTAACCATTTGCCTTTCCATTGAACATCAACTTCTGCTGACGGTTCAGTAAATGGGAAATAACTAGCTCTAAATCTTACAGGAATGTCTCCAAAAAAGGTCTTTAAGAAAGTAAGAACTGTTCCTCTTAAATGACTAAAATTAATATCTTGATCAATACATAAAACCTCAACCTGATTAAATACAGGGGAATGAGTCGCATCCACTGCATCTCTCCTATATACTCTCCCTGGGGCAATGATTCTTACTGGAGGAGGATTTTTCTCTAAGTATCTTATCTGAACAGGAGAGGTATGTGTTCTTAAAAGCCGATTTTCATCTAAGTAGAAAGTATCCTGCATATCTCTTGCGGGATGATTTTTTGGTATGTTAAGAGACTCAAAATTATAAAAATCAGTTTCTATTTCAGGGCCACTTTCAACTGAGTATCCTAAACCGCAAAATATATCTACTATTTCATCTTGAGTTGAAATTAAGGGATGTTTATTTCCATGGGGGGTTCCAATTGAAGGGATAGTTACATCAATTTTTTCTTTTTTAATCTTTTGATCTAGGGCTTCGCTGTTTAGTTGACTTTTCCTTTCAGTTATTAATTTTTGCAAATTTAACTTTATTGAATTTGCTTTCTGGCCAACAATTGGTCTATCAGTAGCAGATAATTGACCCATTGTTTTCAAGATAATTGACAATTCACCTTTTTTCCCTAGCAAAGAAACTCTCAAAAGATCCAGTTCTTCATGAGTATTAGAGTTATCTATATTATTTTTTGCTGCTCGAGAAAGATTATTTAGCTTTTCCTCAATTTGACTTAATGATTCAATTTGACTCACTGATATAGTAAAAATAAGTATTACCTTATATTACTTAAATATCGTCCATAAATAAAATGCATTGATAAATGAAACCGTTAAATATATTAATTAGCAACGATGATGGCGTTTTTGCAGGGGGGATAAGAGCTTTAGCTAAATCAGCGCAAAAAAGAGGACATAAGGTAAAAGTAGTATGCCCGGACCAGGAAAGATCAGCTACTGGTCATGGACTTACTTTGCAATCTCCACTAAGAGTGGAAAGAGCGGACGAATTATTTGGAGAAGGAATTAAAGCTTGGGGATGTTCTGGCACGCCTGCTGATTGCGTCAAATTAGCACTATCTGAACTCTTGGATCATAAACCTGATTTAGTTTTATCTGGAATAAATCACGGGCCCAATTTAGGAACAGATATTTTTTGTTCAGGCACAGTCGCTGCAGCCATGGAAGGCACTTTAGAAAATGTTCCTTCCATGGCAATAAGTGTTGCTAGTTTTAAGTGGAAGAATTTTGAATTTGCTGGAGAAATTGCAATGAATATTGCCGAACAAGCAATTAACGATAGTTGGCCAACTTCACTTCTGTTAAACTTGAATATACCCCCTTGCGAGAAAAGCAAGATAAAGGAATTCTCCTGGACAAGATTATCGGTGAGAAAATATAAAAATCAGTTTTCCAAAAGGGAAGATCCAAGGGGGGACGATTATTATTGGTTAGCAGGTGAGGTGGTTTTAGATCTTGAGTCAAAAGGTTATGGTCCAAGAAACTGGCCCAGCGACGTATCTCAAATACAAGATAATAAAATATCTCTTACACCTGTAGAACCAGATCTATTTTGGAGAGGCAATTTAGAGAACTTACCCAAAATTAAGAATTCATTTGTAAATCCTTCTTAAAAGCCATAAAGAAAAGCAAAGTCCAAAAAAATGAGAGGCAATAACTTGTGTATTACTTAGAACTGATAATATTTCAAGTCCAGTTATTGGAATGTCAGATGTCGCTGTTATCAATTGTCCAGTTGTTTGCGAAGATGCTTGTATAAATAAGGCACCCATAAGAGCTTGATATCCAATTAATCCAAACAAAATTCCTAATAAATCAACTATTAGACCTCTTTTTAATAATTTACTGGTTTGTCCTCTTGAGGGTCTTGCGTTGCTTGCAATTGCTCTTCCTGTTCTAACTATTAACCAACCTTGCCAAAGACTAAAAAGTAGTAAAATCAAGGATATTGTTGTAAGTGAGAGACCTGGCGCCAAGCCAAGCTGTCCTTCGCTATTATTTACAACATTTGAAAAAAGCAAAACAGCTGCAACAACAACACCTAAAATGGATTGAACCCAAAATCGTATCCATCCAATGCGCCGCATTCCAAATGAAAGGGACTGAAAATCAATTTTGTCAGACATTCATTTGATTGAATAAACTATAATCTATTCAAATTTGCCATCAAAATCATAAAATTGCACGTAATCTTTTGATCTCTTTAATATCGCCATCTGAAGTTAAGAACCCCACTTCAATAGCTATTGGAAGTTTTGATGGCCTACATGCTGGCCACAGAAAATTAATAAAAAGTGTAGTTGAAGAAAATCAATATACCCCAACAATTGCTAGCTTCTGGCCTCATCCCAGAGAAGTTCTACACAAAGAGATGCGTCTTAGACTTGATCTTCCTGATGAGAAACTTCCTATTCTTGAATATCTCGGGATTGAACAATTAGTTCTGATACCTTTTGATGAGAAACTTTCTAAATTAAGTGCAGAAAAATTTATAAGAGATATTTTGATAGATCAATTAAAAGCAAAAAACATCTCTGTAGGGGCTAATTTTAAATTTGGCTTTAGAAGAAGTGGAGACATAAATACTATAAAAAATATCATTAAAGATACTGATATAAAACTAAAAATTACTCCAATTTTAGAAGATAAAGAAGGGAGAATCAGCAGCAGCAGGATAAGAGATTTATTGGAGAAAAGTGATCTAAAAAATGCTTTCAAAATACTTAATAGGCCCTACAGTTTTAATGGGAAGGTTGTTAAAGGTAAAGGGATTGGGGAAAGCATAGGATGGCCCACAGCAAATCTTGAAATAGATGGCAGAAAATTTTTACCAGGCGAAGGTGTCTACGCCGCATGGATAACTATAGAAAATTCCAACCAAAAAATTGAATCTGTTATGAATCTTGGCTCTCAACCAACAATAAATCCTTTATTGCCATCTGCAGTTGAAGTTCATTTAATAAATAAAGATATCAATCTTTATGGTTTAAATTTATCTGTAGAACCAGTTGAAAAGCTTAGATCTCAAATCCAGTTCAACAATATTGATCAACTTTCTAATCAAATTAAAAAAGATAGAGATAATGCCCTAAAAATTTTTAAAAATTACAAAAGATAAATCACAAATGTTAAATTCCAATACTTCAAATAATGCGGATTTAAGAATTTATCAAATTATTGACGCTAATCTTGATAGAGCTAGAGAAGGACTAAGAGTTCTAGAAGATTGGGCTAGATTTGCTCTAGGCAAAGAAAAATATGTTGAAAGGATTAAAAACTTTAGGCAAATTTTAGGGAAAAATCATTTAGAAGTTTATAAACAATCTAGGAATCATTTTGAAGACAAATGCAAAGGTTTAACTCATCAAGAGCAAAACAACAGAAAAACTTCTAAGCAAATTATAAGTTCTAATTCAGCCAGAGTTCAAGAAGCATTAAGAGTCATAGAAGAATTCTCAAGGCTTGATAATAAAGAGCTTTCAAAAGTCGCTTCGGAAATTAGATATGAAATTTATACTCTAGAGATAGAATTATTAAATTTAAGCAATCTTAAGAAGTCGGAGGAAATATTAAAAGAAAATGACTTATATGTCATCACAGATCAGAAGGAAAACATTTTAGAAATAATAGAAAAGATTTTAATTGCGGGAGTAAGAATCATTCAATATAGATTTAAAACGGGAACTGATAAAGATCATCTTCAAAAAGCGATTCAAATTAAAAATCTATGTGAAAGATATAACTCATTGTTAATAATTAACGATAGGATTGATATAGCTTTAGCTTCAAATGCAGATGGAATTCATCTTGGACAAGATGATTTTGACTTAAAAACCGCAAGAAAATTATTAGGATATTCAAAAATTATTGGTATAAGCGCAAATAATGAAATTGATATTTCTAATGCTCTTAAAGAGGGTTGTAATTACATAGGAATAGGACCAGTATTTGAAACTACAACAAAAAAGAACAAAAAACCTATAGGTATTGAAAAGATCAAAACATTAACAAAAGAGTTAAATATTCCTTGGTTTGCTATCGGAGGAATTAAGTCAAATAATATTTCATATTTAAAAAGAAATGGATTTAAAAAAGTGGCCTTAGTCTCGCAATTAATGAATTCTGAAGATCCTAGAGAAGACGCTATTATGATTTTAAAAGAATTGTCACATGAAAATTAAGGTAAATGGAGAAGAAAAAAAAATAGAGCTTGATCAAGAAAATGCTCTACTATCTACAGTACTTAATTTAATGGGATATAAACCCAACACAATTGTCGTAGAGTTAAATAACTATATTATTAATTCATTAAAATGGAAAAAAGTAAAACTTAAAGATGGTGATAATTTAGAAATCGTTTCTATAGTTGGCGGAGGTTAAAAGATAAATTCTTTATAATTTTTTAAGTTTAGGCTTGAAACATTAACCAAAATTCTCCGTTTTTCGTTTTATATTCTTATTACTTTAATAAAACAATGAAAGAAAAAATTGATATTAACTCAAGGACCCTTAAATGGGAGCAAAATGGTGAGTTGGCACATAAAGATCTCTCTGAGCTAATTGAAAGATTAAAAAATGTAGAAAGTGAACATGCCTCATCTGAGCTTTCTAGATTAGGTACAAAATTAAAAATAAAAGATTAAATTTATTAATTAGAGCTTGTTTTTATAAAAATTTGTACCAAATTAAAATTACTGAATATAAAAATAAATGCCGAAAAGATTTCCAGAGTGGGTAAATACCCAAGTCGTGATAAAAGCAATCAAAATGAGAGAAGAAGGAATACTATCAAAACAACTTAATTTATGGATAGAAAACCTATTAGAAATAGAAAAAAAGTAATTATTTAGGAAATACTTTTAATAATTCTAAGAGCCGCCATTGCTGCTCCGTAACCATTATCTATATTCATAACTGCAATACCTGGAGAACAACTTGACAACATACTATTTAAAGCAGTTTCTCCATCCATACTTACGCCGTAGCCAACTGAGACAGGTACTGCAATTATCGGTTGTGCCAACAATCCACCCACAACTGTTGCCAAAGCTCCTTCCATTCCAGCACAAACTATTAATACATCATATTTATTAATTTCTTCTAACCTATTGATTAATCGATGAAGTCCTGCCACTCCAACATCTATAAAAGATTGACAATTAACTCCATAAATTTCAAGAGCTAATTTAGCTTCAAGTGTTACAGCCAAATCACTTGAGCCTCCTGAAATTATGGCAACTTTTTTATTAGTAGTGAGTTTATTTAAATTCTCACCAATTATTAAGCATTTTGCTTCTTCATAAAATCTCGCATCATCATACAAATCCAAAAGATAAGTGGCTTTTTCTGGATTTATCCTAGTAATGAACACAAGCTCCTTTTTATCTAATACATTTTCAGTTAATCTCTTTAATTGGTCAATACTCTTATCTTGTCCCCAAATTGCTTCAATGAGTCCAAGCCTTTCTTTTCTTTGAAAATCAAAATTTATATCAAAATTCATTCTTGCTTATCTAACTCTCCTTCATAAATTAATTCAAAAGGATTTTCTCTCAAATTTAAAGCAGTTTTGACATTATCTTCAAATTCTTTTTGGACTAAATTTACTTCTCCTATTGGTATATTTTTCCATAATTTTTTACTTTTCCAATTTACCAATATTAAAGCCTCTTCTTTTTCTTTATCCCAAAATAATTGTCTCCCCAAAAACCCATTTTTAGAAGATAACCATGGATCCCATATTTCTTTTTCAGCTTTTAACCAAATCTCTTTATAATTTGAAGGGACTTTAAGCCTTAATTCCTCAGTAACAAATTTATTTTGATAATTTTCCATAGGTAAACCACTTACTATTTGAGTATTAATTTGTAAAACAAAAATGAAAAGAAATGCGATCAATAACGAAATTCTTGTAATTGATTTTTTAACATAAAAAATTTTCATTCTTTTTTTAAAAGCAAGACTACTGAGTGGCAACTTATGCCCTCCTCACGCCCTTCAGGTCCTAATCTTTCATTTGTAGTTGCTTTAATACCTATTAAATCATTATCAATAAGCAAGATATCAGAAATATTTTTTTTCATCCTTTCAACATATGGTTTAATTTTGGGTCTTTCAGCAATAATAACACTATCAACATTATTTATTTCCCAACCATCGTTTCTAATCAATTCAATTACTTTTGACAACAAAATCAAACTATCAGCATTTTTCCATTTTTTTTCAGAGGGTGGGAAATATTTACCGATATCTCCTAAGGAGAGTGCCCCTAATAAAGCATCCATTATTGAATGACATAAAACATCAGCATCACTATGACCCTCTAAACCTAAATTATCAGGATGCTCTAATTTAATCCCCCCAATTACTAAGTTTCTACCTTTCACTAATCTGTGAATATCATAACCATTTCCTATTCTTAACTCCTTAAAACTCATAATCCTTAGAACCTCTTAGTTTTGATATTAGTATTTTAAAAATAAATTTATTGAATTATTAACTATATAAATTTATTAGTTCGCAGAGAAAAAATTATTTTTATTAATAGGTTTTTATTAATAATAACAATCAAGAGGATTACTTAGCATATTAATATATACATTATTTCTTAAAAGTTATTAAAGTTTGGAATTAAAATTAACAAGATTTAGATTTATAAAAAGTTATCATTTGAATTAAGATAAATATAAAAATTCAAGTTAATACAAACCATATGACAAATAAGAAAAAGATATTAATAACTATCGTTATACCAACTTATAACAACGACTTTCTATTACAAAAATCGATTAATTCAGTAGTTAGGCAAACATTTGATAATTTTGAGTTGTTAATAATAGACAACCATTCAACAGATAAAACATCTGAGATAATTTCTGAATTTAATGATTCAAGGATATCTCACATAAAAATTAGAAATAATGGCATAATATCTAAGTCAAGAAATTTAGGAATAAAATTAGCACAAGGTGAATGGATAGCATTTCTAGATTCAGATGATATTTGGTATTCTAAAAGATTAGAAAAAATCAGCAAATTCTGTACCAAACAATATAATTTTGATGTTATTACAACCAATGAATATAAGGTATTTGATAAATCAATAAAGAGACAAAAATTATTTTATGGATTAAAAGGTTCTAACAAATATAAATCACTTTTATTATATGGAAATAGATTATCTCCATCTGCAACTGTAGTAAGAAAAACTTTTTTAAAAAAACATTCTTTATATTTTAAAGAAAACAAAAAATTTACAACTGTTGAGGACTATGATTTTTGGCTAATGCTGGCATTTAATAATGCAAAATTTCTTTTCTTAAAAAGTTTTGAAGGTGAATATTTAATGCATCCAAATAATTACTCAAACAAAGTATATCTTCATAATAAAAACCTACTTAGTCTTTTAAAATATCACGTTTATAAAGTTCAAAAATTTGATAAAAATAAAGACAATTTATTTGCAAAAATTATAACTTTCCGAAAATTTTCTTTTTTAGTCAAGGAAAAAGATTTTTGGGGATCATTATTCCTTTTCATAAGATCACCTTTTTACATAATCAGAATATTATCTGTAAAAATGCTATTAAAAATAATAAATGAATTAAAAAGTTTTTTATGAAATAGGAAAAAGAATATGAATAAGTTTCTTATCAACAGGCCATTCCCTAGATTTTCCTTAATATTCAAAAACCTTTCTTTTTTTGAAAATCCAAGAAAAAATCTTATGTTTTTTAAAAATGGGAGAGAGGCTTTTGTCTACGGGCTTCAATGTTCTGGTATTACAAAAAATTCAATAATATTAGCACCTGCTTTTATTTGCAATTCATTTACCGAATTTATTATTTCATCAGGATATCAAATTCGTTATGTGGATATTAAAGAGGATATGACACTTGATTTAGCAAAAATAGAAAAAATATTTAAAGCTGATGATATTAAAGCATTAATCTTTGTATATTATTTTGGGTTGTCTTTTAGGATAAATTCTCTATTAAAGATATGTAAAAAATATAATGTTACCTTAATAGAAGATTGCTGTCATGGGTTTCAAACCAAAATAAATAGTCAATTAGTAGGAACTTTTGGAGACTTTGCAATTTATAGTTTCAGAAAAGTTCTTCCTTGCTCAGATGGAGGAGCTTTAAGATTAAATAACATGAAACAAAGTAAATATATTTATTCATACAATTTCTCTTTAAAAGATGATCTTTTTTATTTAATAATAAGAATTGTAGAGCTATTAGCAAGAAATATTCTTTTAATAAATATCTACTCTAAGAAGTTTATTTTAATCAAAACTTATATAAGAGATATTTTTACTAGAAACAAATTAAAAAATAATCAGGAATTAATATTTCCAAAAAAAAGATGCTCATTTTTATTAAATATATTTTTGAATAATAAAAAATATTTATCTGAAAGCATGGCAACAAGAAATAAAAACTTCAACTATTTGCTACAAGAAACTAAGTTAATTGGGTTAAAGCCTTTTATAAAACAAATTGAAAGCAATATATCGCCACAATTTTTTATAATAGAAGATTTACACGGCGGTCTACATGAATGGCTAAAAGCGAATGGAATTGGTGCAATGCAATGGCCAGGACAAGAATTTCCTAAAGAAATTTTAGCTTTGCCTATGTTGTATATTAATGCCAATAAACTTAACAAGAATCTTGTTATGATACCTATCCATCAAGATGTCGAAATTAATTCTTATAAAGAACTTATTGCTTTATTAAGGAAATGGGCAAAAAAGAATAATAATTGATCGTGAAAGAAACAAATAATAAATGGATAATATATGACAAAAAGTGCTTATCCTTAAATTCAAATTTGAAAGGAAATTCTTCTCTTTCTTTATTTAACAGCTTAAATTGGATTTTACATCTAGAAAATCTTGGTTGGCAATGTATTTGCTGGGGAAATGTTATCAATAAAAATGAGAGTGGTTTTGTTGTTAGCTTTATCAAGTTTTATCCATTAAATACAGCGATAGTTTGGATCCCTGGGGGAGTTATAGGGTCTAACAAGAATATACTCTCACTAAACAAATCTATTCGTCTTTCTTTAAACTTAAAGCATTGCTATATAAGATTACGCTCCCAAAACGAATACAATACGCAAGAAATAATAAACTTTTTATTAAATAAATGGGCAACACCAAAATATATTTTAGGCACAAATATGACTTTGATACTTGATATTAAAAGTGATATGAAAAAAATTTATTCAAAATTCAGCCGAAATTGGAAAAGATCTATTAGTAAATCTATTAAAAATAAAATTATCTATAGCAGAGTTTATGAGAGCGAAAAAATCGCATCACTTTACAATCAAATGCATAAATGTAAATCATTAAAAAGACATGAAGTTTATTCACATCAATATATAGATAGCATAATTAAAGTTTTTAAAGAAAACATTATTATATTTGGTGCTTTTGATAGTTCAAATAAATTGCTGGCAATAAGAGGAGCAATAGTTAGTAAAAATCGTAAAGCAACCGATATTTTCGCCGCTTGTGGTGAAGAAGGGCGAAATCTAGCTGTTTCAAACGGTTTATTTTTTAGATTAATTGAAGAATGCAAAGCAAACAATTGTGATTTTTATGACTTAAGTGGAATTGACCCTCTTAACAGTAGGGGAGTATATACATTTAAGAATGGAACAGGGGGCTCACCAATAAGTATTGTTGGAGAATTTGAGTCTTCATCTAGTCCTTTTTTAGCATTAATAATCAATTTGTATTTATTCTTAAAAAGAAAAATTTTCAACTAGCTAAAAGTTTCTATGTTTAAAAATATTTAAACTTTACATTTCAAAAAATTTAAGGAAAATTTTTCAATGAGTAAATCATAACAACTTAAGAAAAAAAAATACTTTGCTAAAAATTTATCCAAGTTGCTTTGTAAAGCTAAAAGAAAAAAATAATTACCAATCAGGATAAGTATCGTATTCATTCTTAATAGAAATTTTCAAAAGATGATTTGAATCTTTATTTATTCTTTTATTTTTTACTGATTTATCTTTATTTTTCTCACTAATCAAATCATCTCTTCTAGCTAATGTCCTTTCAAAACTTTTTTGCTTTCTCCATAATTTAATTTCTTCATGATTACCGCTCACTAAAATATTTGGCACTTTCATATCTTTAAAAGTTAACGGCCTCGTGTATTGAGGATATTCTAATAAACAAGAATTATGACTCTCATCAATCAAGGATTCAGGATCTCCAAGGGTTCCTGGTAATAATCTAGTCAAACCATTTATTATTGAAATAGCGGGTATTTCACCTCCAGAAAGTACATAATCGCCTATCGATATCTCTTCATCAGCTAAATATCTAATCCTTTCATCAAAACCTTCATATTGACCACAAATAATTATTATTTGGTTCAAAGTAGACCATCTTGCAAGATCATTTTGCTTTAATACTTTGCCCTGTGGCGTCATCAATAAAGTTCTACTTTTAGGTGATTTTCTAATTGATTCATATGCCCTAAAGATAGGTTCAGGTTTTAATACCATGCCTGCTCCTCCTCCATAAGGCTTATCGTCTACTTGTCTGTAAGAACCTTCTCCATATTCTCTTAAATCATGTAAATTTACATCAATCAAATTCTTATCTAAAGCTCTTGTTATAACCCCCAAATTATTTATTAATTCAAAAGCTTTAGGGAGCAATGTGATTACATCAAAATTAAACCTACTCATCTATAGCTCTTCCTCATAACCAAACTCAATTAACCTTGATTCTTTTTTTCTCCAATTTGGAACAACTTTTACAAACAACTCTAAGTGAACTGGACCATCAATCAATTTTGACATATTTGATCTTGCTAACTGACCAATAATTTTTAACATTGAACCTTTCTTTCCAATAAGAATGCCTTTTTGAGTCGATCTTTCAACAATAATGGTAGCCAAAATAGCTGTAAAACCTTTGCCATTTTTTCTTTTCATTTCCTCTATCTTTTCTATCTTTACTGCAACACTATGAGGTACTTCTTCTCTTGTATTTATTAATACCTGCTCTCTTACTAAATCAGATAATAAATTATCTAATGGTTGGTCGCATATTGTCTCTTCGCCATAAAGTTTTGGTCCTTCTGGAAGAAAATTGAATGCCATATCTACAAGTTCAGAACATCCTTCGCCTTTATAAGCACTTAAGATTTGAAAGTTTCTATTAATTCCAAAAAATCTTCTATATTGATCTAATCGTAAATTTCTAAATTCTTTATTAACCAAATCCCACTTATTTAATGCAACAATAAACTCAGTTTTATTTGAGATTAAAAAGTTCAATATATATTCATCGCCTCTACCAGGTTCTTTACTTGAATCAATTACAAAAATAACCATATCAACTCCATTAATTGCAGATTTTGCGTTTTTTACTAATATCTCTCCAAGTCGATGATGAGGTTTATGAACACCTGGCGTATCGACAAAAATTATTTGCCCATTTTCTTTAGTTAGTATTCCTTTTAATTTATATCTTGTAGTTTGCGCTATTGGAGAAGTAATTGTTATTTTTTCTCCAATCAATTTATTTATTAAAGTAGATTTACCAACATTTGGCCTTCCTAGTAAAGTTACAAACCCAGATTTATAATTGGACAAAGACTTTTAATGCATCAATAATGAAATTCTGATCAAAAATGGAAAAAAAAACAATAAATTTAAAAGAAGCTTCTTTTACGCAAGCAATAAATATATCTGCGCAATGGTGTAAAGAGTGGGGTGAAGATTTGCTCAGCGCAGAGGTTTTAGCAGATAGAATAGCAGAGCTTATTAAAACGAGGAATGGAATGAGAGGTTTTTTTGCGTACGCTTTATCAGACAAAGATTGTTTTTTGTTAGATAAACTTCCTTTTTCTCTAATTTACAAACTGAACGAAAGTGGAGATGCTGTAGCAGAAATATTAGTAAAAAATTTAATAATGAGTTCTGCTCAAATTATTATTCATCGAAGAGATAATAATCATGAATATGAGTTAACATCAGAAAATATTTCAGATAGATGTAAAGCTATTTTGAAACTGCTAGAAACTAAGTCAGTTACAAAGTTTGTCAATCAAGTCCTTAGAAACTTAGATAATATGGGAAATAGTTTTGATAATTCAGTAAAATATGACTCAGAGCAAAAGGAATTCATAAAAAAACAAATTCTTGATATCGCCCAATAAAAAAGCGTAGAAACAAATCTACGCTTTAGGTTAGACAGTTAAATAATTTTTAATCTCTTCTGCCACCGCCTTGAAGTGCAATCATTAATCTCAATATAAAGACAAAAAGATTTATATAAGTTAGATACATACCTAAAGCCCCTGCAAGGTATTGATCATCATTATATCTTCTTGGCATTGTATAGAAATCCACGAAAGACATTGCAACAAATAAGACAGTTCCAAATCCTGCAATTATCAATTCGAGTCCTGAACCTCCAAAAACTCCTGGAGCAAAGAATCCTCCAATTAATTGGACAAACATCGCTATAAGCAATCCTACCAATCCAAGACCAACCACCCCACTTAGTGCTTGACCAACACTGTCACTCATTCTTTGGCCAGTGTAAGAGGCAATTACGAAAGTAATACCTGTAGCTAAGGCAGCTGTTCCAACCGAACCAATACCAATTGTTCCTATTGCTAAAGCAACTATACCACTCAAGGTGAATCCAGTTAACAAGCTAAAGCATGTTAATAAAGGCAAAGCCTTCGCATTATTTGCATTATTTGCAGCGCTTGTGGCTATAAAAAACAAAATCAATTCTGCAATTAAAGCAACTATAGATAGAGGCTGGAAAAGCCCAGGATTTGTAGCTATTAGTGAGATGCCTGCTAAAACCCCTAAGGAGGTTAGCACCATACCTCCACCTACATATGGAAGAGCTTTTTGGACAACATTAGGTCCAACTATTGAACTAGTTTGTGCTTCACGAATAGCTTTATTGAAATTACTACTGGCTGGCATTTTAATTAATAAATATATTTCTATATTACTTGATTTTTAAAATTTCAGGGTACGGATCTCCAGAGTTATAAAGTTATTGATAAGCCTCAATAATTTTCTGAACTAAAGGATGACGAACTATATCTTCAATAGTTAAATAACAAAATTTTATATCTTCAGTTTCAGAAAAGATTCTTGATGCTTCAATAAGGCCGCTTTCCTGATCTTTTTCTAAATCAATTTGTGTAACATCTCCGTTTACAACCATTTTAGATCTATTACCCAATCTGGTTAAAAACATTCTCATTTGAGAGCAAGTTGTGTTTTGTGCTTCATCCAAGATAATCAAAGAATTATCTAAAGTTCTCCCTCTCATAAATGCCAAAGGAGCGACTTCAATAATTCCTTTGTCGATTAACGAATTAGTTCTATCAAACCCGAAAATACTATGTAAAGAATCAAATAGGGGTCTTAAATATGGATCTACTTTTTGTTGCAAATCACCAGGCAGAAATCCTAAACTTTCACCAGCTTCTACAGCTGGTCTAGTTAAAACAATTTTTTCAATTTTTTTCTCATTCAATAGTCTTGCTGCGCAAACAGTTGCTAAAAATGTCTTGCCAGTTCCAGCTGGACCAATTGCGAATGTGAGATCAAAGTTTTCAATTGATTCAACATATTCTTTTTGCCTAATAGTTCTTGGTCTTAAATATCTTCCTTCTTTGGAACGTGCAAGAACTTTTTTCCCAAGTTCAGCATGTGAAGAAGACTCTCCCATATTTAGAGAACTTAAAGCCGCTTTAAGATCCACTTCTGGGACTTCTAACCCTTGTTCCCAAATTGGTCTTGTCAGCTCTACTAATGCTGAAGCTCTCTCAATTTTAGATATGACGCCATTCATCTCAAGTTGTAAACCTCTTATTGTTAAAGAAACTCCTGTAAGAGACTCAAACTTTTTTAAAAAAGAATTACCAGGTCCAGATAATGCTGTAGCAGCATCAGAGCTTGGCAAATCTATTGTGAAGTGACCATTTTTGGAAACTTCCTTCATCTAGTTATTGAATAAGAATAAAAATTTATCAAATCACTAGCTTTCAGTTTCATTACTCTCACTTTCAGCTTTAATACTATCATTTTCTTCGTCTTTGGTTTTAGCATTAGCTAATTTTTCCTTCTCTAACTTTGCTTTACCAATTGCGATAGAGGTTCTTTCTATTTTTTCTAATAGTCCTCCCTTTTCTAATAAAGTTCTAACAACATCAGTTGGCTGAGCACCTTGAGTAAGTCTTGTTCTTAAAGCTTCTGTGTCAAGCCTTGTTTCCTTAGTTCTTGGGTTATAAAAACCTAGTTCTTGTAAGGGTCTACCATCTCTTCTAGAAGTGCTGTTGCATGCAACAATTCTGAAGCTTGCCTCTTTTTTCTTACCAAAGCGCTTAAGGCGCAGTTTTATCATTTTAAATAATTCATTTTTAATAATAATATCACTCAGAGGGAAAAATTAAGAAACTATAAATCAGCAAACCCTTTTTTCTTCTTATTATTTTTTTGTTTTTTCATCGGTTTATTACCACTCATTCCTGGCATCCCGCCGTTCGACATTTGTTTCATAAAGCCTCTCATTCTTTGAAAATCAGCTAGTACTTTATCTACATCTTTTGCTTCATAACCGCTACCCTGAGCGATTCTTTGTCTTCTTGAAGGCTGAGCCGCAAGAACCTCAGGTTTTTGTTTTTCCTCGAGAGTCATTGAACAGATCATAGATTCTATTTTCTTAAGTTGATCTTCTCCATCTTTTATCATCCCATCATCAATTTTATTCATTCCAGGAATCAATTTGATCAATCCACCAAGTGATCCCATCCTTTTAATTAATCTCATTTGCTTAACAAAATCATTAAAATCAAAAGTTGCTTCTTGAAGTTTCTTTTGCATCGCTTCTGCATCAGCAAGTTCAACTTCTTTTTGGGCTTTTTCAACAAGTGTTAATACATCGCCCATGCCTAAAATTCTGCTAGCCATTCTCTCTGGATGGAATGGCTGCAGTGCTTCTATTTTTTCTCCTACACCTATAAATTTGATTGGCTTACCACTTATTTTTCTTATTGATAAAGCAGCACCTCCTCTAGAGTCCCCATCCAACTTAGTTAAAATCGCCCCTGAAATTCCTACTTTTTCATGAAATGACTTTGTTAAGTCCGCAGCTTCTTGCCCAATCATTGAATCAACAACAAGCAAAACTTCATCAGGATTCGAAACTTCTTTTATTCGAACCATTTCACTCATCATGGAATCATCAATTTGCAGTCGTCCTGCCGTATCAATAATTATCGAATTAAAATCATTTTCATGAGCAAAAATCAATGCTTCCTTTGCTATCTCTTCTGGTTTGCTATTTTTTTGTTTAGCAGAAAAAACTTCCAAATCATATTGACTTCCCAGTGTTTTAAGCTGCTCTACAGCTGCTGGTCGATAAACATCTGCAGCAACCAAAAGAACTTTTTTATCTTTTTCCTTCAAATACAGTCCTAATTTTCCTGTTGCAGTTGTTTTACCCGCTCCCTGCAGTCCAGCCATCAAGATGACCGTAGGACTATTTTCATTTTCGTTTAATGGAGCATTTTCATTCCCCATAATGTTAATCAATTCTTTATTCACAACTTCTATAAATTTTTGACCTGGATTTACTCCCCTTACTACTTCTTCTCCAATGGCTTTATCTTTGACATCTGATATAAACTCTTTTACTACAGACAAACTAACATCTGCATCAAGTAGTGCTCTCTTCACCTCTTTCAAGGCATCGTTAATGTTGTTTTCACTAATTTTTGCTTCGCCTCTTAAACCCTTTACTGCATCTTCAAAGCGTGACGAGAGTTCATCAAACATTATTAAAAAGTAATTTTAATTATTATAGATGATCTTGAAGTTTGTAATTACAAACCACTTACGAAATCAACCAATTTCCATGATTTATTAGAAAAACCAAAAATATATTTAACTTTAAGGGGAGTCAATGATGTTTCATTTATAAATTCTCCAGAATTATTTATAATTCTCTCAAGATAATTTAATTCAACTAAAACAACTATCCGAGATGAAGTTTGTGATTCAAAATCAATCTTACGAATTTTGGAATTAATTTCTTTATAAATTCCCTTCTTGATATCGTTCTGTCTTTCTTCGATTGTTCGATCAATCAAACCTTTACTAACAATCTTGGAAAGATTAATTTCACTCTTTCCCGCTAAGTAATTACTTTTACTTAGAAGCCATCCATTTATTAAATTCCTAATATCTTCCAAAGAAGGTGAAGGGGTATTAAGTTCTTTGAATTCATTAGAAATAATTGAAGTAGATTTCTCAGGAATAGTATTCAATTTGCTTGAAGGATTTTTTTTTATTTCTTGATTAATATATTTCTCACCAACCTTTTGATTTTTATCTATTTCAATTAAAGATTTTTCAGCACTAGCTTCCTCCTGAATTGATTTTTTTAAATTATTTCTTAAAAATCCAATACCAATACCAAATGCAAATAAGATCAAAAACGCATAAATATAAATTAAATAAGGTGACCGATTAATAATCTCTTTATCCTTCAAAAATTCCCCAAAACTAAACTTTAATTCAGCAATTTTTTCAATTAAAAAATTATAAAACTCTATTGGTTTTTTCTTAAAGTATTCCTCATTGAAATCGTTTTCTTTGATCTCAACCTTTTCATAATCTCGTTTTATACCACCAGGCCAAGGTAATTTCCTTTCATAAATATTGCCCAATAAATCATCAGAGTCTTCAGTCGTTTTTGTGGAGGATTCCTTCTCAATCTGTTGGATCTGAAGATTTGACCTATTTGCAATTTTATTTGATTTCTTTTCTAATTTTTCAATAAATTCTTGAATTTCCCTATCTTCAAACCAAGAAACTAAATCAACCTCTTTTGATTCAATGTCTCTATACCCAACTAAAACATCATTCTCTAACCAATTTTTACAGAAAATACATATCGCTTCTAACTTATTTCCAGGATAACTATTAAGCCAATCTCGTAAATTTTCATCAGAACTACTTGAAAACCTTGCTGAGGCCTGATCAATATCAGCTAGAAGCAAATCTAAACAACCAATTAGAGGCATTGAATCAAGACCGGATAAATTTAGTTTCTTTAAAATTCTCCTCGCTTCAAATAATTTTTCTGGCTTTCTTCTTGAGAAACCAATAGCCGTTAAGGATAGAAAAGCTAAAAATCCTGCTTCTAATGATCCTCTTTTTTGTAAATCAAGAAACAAATCAATCTGTTCTTGCACAGTCAAAAATGGCTTAATTTGTTGAAAAAAAGCTTCAAACTCTTGCTGATTTAAATAATCATTATATTCAGATTTATTATTACCTTCTAAACCACCTCTTTTGATTATTAAATTTTCCAACATACTTAAGCCTTTTTTATGAGACTCTTGATCATTTAGATCCCTACTAAGTAGATCTAGGATTCTGTAAGGAAGCAAAGCAACCAAGTCTTCTTCAAGTTCTTTTCTTATGTCTCCAAGCTTTCCCATTCTTTGTAAAAGTTGTATACCTTCATGTAAAAAGTCTGCCGCGATTGAATAAGATCTAAGCTGTTGTTCTTGAATTGCAGAATCTCTAGCTGTTAAAGCAGCCAATAATGTTAAATCAGCTTCTCTACTACTTCCTAAAGCTGGAGTTTGTGGGGGCTGCAATGCTTTTCTCGTGATTTTAAACGCTTCTTTTGGTGAACCCGATTCCCAAAGAAGTATTAATCCTGCTACTTCTCTATTTGAGGAAAAATCCAATCCAGAATTCCCATTTAATAACAAATTTTCATACTCTCTTCTGCTTTCTGGATCTGTAAGAAGATCGGCAGTGAGGCGGAGTAACTCAGATCTTTGAGTTAAAACTTCATAAGTAAAACCTTCATTAGGTGTTTTATCTAACCGCAATTGGAACGCTCTTAATATTTCCTCAGAAGTTGCAGAGGGGCTTACGCCAATTAAACGAAAATGGTCTAAAGGAAGTTCCAAACAAATATCCTATTGAAAATTCTTAGACAAATTTTATCAAGTTAAAAATTTTTTTCACAAGGTCTTACAGAGTTATTAAAAAAAATCATGAAAATCGACCTTCACGGCTTAGAATGTTAACAAATCAAAACTTCGTTAAGGTATTTTTCTTGGAAACACACGTAGAGAGAATCTCAAATCTTCAAGACATAAAAAAAGCCGAATTAGATCGAGAAACAGGATTATTTCTCTATGAAGACATGACGCTTGGTCGTAGATTTGAAGATAAGTGTGCAGAAATGTATTACAGGGGAAAAATGTTTGGTTTCGTTCATTTATATAACGGTCAAGAAGCTATAAGCACGGGAGTAATTGGCGCCATGAGAAAGAAACATGATTGGTTTTGTAGTACTTATCGCGATCATGTTCATGCACTAAGTGCGGGGGTTCCCTCATTTGAAGTAATGAGTGAACTTTTTGGTAAAGCTACTGGTTGTAGCAAAGGCCGAGGTGGATCCATGCACTTATTTTCAAGAGAGCATCACTTACTTGGCGGATATGCATTTATTGGAGAGGGAATTCCAGTTGCCTTAGGAGCAGCTTTTTCAAGTAAATACAAAAGAGATGTTGCTGGTAATAGTAATAGTGATGCTGTAACTGCAGCATTCTTTGGGGATGGGACTTGCAATAATGGGCAATTTTTTGAATGTTTAAATATGGCCCAGTTATGGAAATTACCAATAATTTTTGTTGTTGAAAATAATAAATGGGCTATTGGTATGGCTCACGATAGAGCTACTAGTAATCCTGAAATCTGGAGAAAAGCGTCTGCTTTTGGTATGCACGGCGAGGAAGTTGATGGAATGGATGTATTAGCAGTTAGAGGAGCAGCACAAAGAGCAATTGAGCGCGCTAGAGCAGGAGAAGGTCCCACACTTTTAGAATGTTTGACTTATAGATACAGAGGACATTCTCTTGCAGATCCTGATGAATTAAGGTCTGAAAAAGAAAAGGAGTTTTGGGGGAAAAGAGATCCTATTAAGAAATTAGCCAACGAAATTATTGATGGTAAATTCGCAACGGAAGAAGAATTAAAAATTATTGAAAAGAAAATTGATGCAGAGATATCAGAGTCAGTTAAAAATGCAATTGAAGCTCCCGAACCCCCTTCAGAAGAATTAACCAAATATATTTGGGCAGAAGATTAGATTAAATACTGCTAGGTAATTTTCTGGTTAAATTCCTTAATTTTCTAAGTGCCTTAAGTTCAACTTGTCTTACTCTTTCTCTAGAAACTTCTAGTAATCTTCCAATCTCTGCAAGCGTATGTCTTTCATTTGCATCAAGTCCAAACCTTAGTTTGAGAACATGTTGTTCTTGCTCGCTTAAATGACTTAACCACTTACCAAGTTGCTCTTGATGCATTTTCTGTTCAACTTGATCTAAAGGCTCTTCGTTATTACTATCGGCAATTAAATCACCTAAAAAGCTCCTGCCATCATCACCATTTACTGGAGCATCTAAACTACTTGTCGATAAAGCTTGTCTTAAAACAGAATCCAATTCATCAACATCAATTTCCATTGCCTCTGCAATTTCAATTCTGCTTGGCATAGCACCAAGCTTATGAGCCAAATCTCTACTAACTTTTCTAATGGAAGCTAATCTTTCACTTAAGTGAACAGGTAAACGGATTGTTCTTGATTGACAGGCAATTGCTCTTGTCATACTCTGCCTAATCCACCAAAAGGCATAAGTAGAAAACTTATATCCTCTTGTAGGATCAAATTTTTCAACAGCCCTCTCCAACCCAAGAGAACCTTCTTGTACTAAATCAAGTAATTCCAAACCTTTACCTTGATATTTTTTTGCCACACTGACAACTAATCTTAAATTAGCTTTCATCATTCTTTCTTTAGCTCTTCGACCAATTTTTATAGTTCTTTTTTGCTGAGTTGTAAAATCATTAACCTTTTCATTTAATTGTCCATCTTCTGTAAGAATCATCATTTTTTGGACTTGATTACCCAATTCAATCTCTTCAGAAGGTGTTAATAAGGGAACTCTACCAATATTTTGCAAGTACCAACTAATTGGATCATTACTTCTCCTTTTAGGTTGTTCTGATTGTGTTGGTATTGATGAGACCATTATTTTGATCTAATTAGGTAGTAAAACTCTCCTATATATTTAGGGAAATAGCCAAATATTTAATGCGCGCTTCAGATTTCAAGTAATATTTGTACACTTATGTGTTTAAAACTATAAATAACTCCCTTAAATTGTTTCTTTCAAGATATTTGTCTCGTTTTTATATTTCTCATTAATTTTGTCAGTTCGTCACCAATAGCAGAAGCATTTGACCCACTTTTGCACTTCGATGCAGCAAATGAATGCAAAAGTACATATTTAGCAAAAAAATCTGTTGATATATTTCTGCACAAGGTTAAATCAATCGCAGAACTACCAGCTACAAAACCAGATAAAAGATCACCCAATCCAGCTCGAGCTGTCTGAGAATCGGTTCCAAAAAGTTGCCATACTTTTTTATTGTCAGCAACAATACTATTTGCTCCTTTTAACAAAATACTGATATTAAATTCTTTTGCCGCATTACGAGCAAGCTCAACATTGGTCTTAGATTTGATATTAGGAAATAATCTTCCAAATTCTTTGCTATGTGGTGTAATCCATGTCTTAAATTTTCTCTCTAAAAAGAAATTTGCCCCCAACCTGGATTCCGAAATTCTATTAAGTGCATCTGCATCCAATATCAATAATCCTCCATAACTCATAAGAAAGTCTTTTGATTTTTGCCAATCTTCATAATCAATTCCTATTCCAGGGCCGACAGCTATTGAATCAAATGCACTTAAATCAATATTTTTTAATGCACTAAATAAAGATGCATTTCCATTTTGGTTAGATTGCATAGTTTGTTTTAAAACTATTTCAGGAGCAACTTGCCAAATAGATTCAGCAACTATCCTAGGCAGGACAGCAGAGATAAAGCCTGCTCCACTTGAAATGGCCCCTTTTAGTGCTAAATATGCAGCACCAGGATATTTTTCACTTCCGGCTATTAATAATGTTCTACCTCTTTTGTATTTGTTGGAATTTCTTGGTAAAGAAGGTAAATCAATATTTTTTATATCTTTGTAAGTAACCTTAAAAATCTTTTTATCAACTTTGAATAGTTTACTAATAGGTATCCCAACATCTATGTGGTGCAATTCTCCAATAAAAGGTAAAGCAGAATCTTGGGTCAACCCAATCTTATGAAGACCAATGACCAAGGTATAGTCTGCCTTTACTGCGTTATCCAAAAAAGGCTCTCCTTTATCAGGACATAATCCTGTTGGAATATCAATACTTATTACCTTTCCAGATTTTTTATGAAATTTTTGATTAAATAGTTTTATTAATTTATTATCAACTTTTCTTGTTTGATTATTTCCAAAAACTGCATCAATCCAAAGCTCTTTCCCGCTTGCAACAGGGGGCTCTACTAATTTTGTGACACCAATAGATGTAAGATAATTAAGGTGGTTATTAGTTAATGTTTTTTTTATCGGTAATGGACACCATACCTGGACATAAAAACCTTTCAAAAAAAGCTCTCTAGCTATTACGGCTCCATCACCACCATTATGCCCAGGACCTATAAAAACAGTTATTCCATGCTTGAGAAGAGGTTTCTTTTTTAAGAGCCATCTACTAATTTGGATACCAGCTTTTTCCATCAATGCTTCTTGTGGCATTCCATCAGAAAACATTTCTTTCTCTAATATCAACATTTGCTTTGAATCAACAATTAAATGTTCAGAGTCAATTGTTGGCCATACAATTTCGTTCATAATGAGTACAAAGCAATTGAAGAACTGTTCAAAAATTTAAATTCCCATGTTAAAAACACAAAAGGATAAAAAATTAGAGAACTTTTTTTCTTCTAATAATAAAACTAAAAAGAAGAAAAATATTATTGTGGGTCTTTCTGGTGGTGTAGATAGTTCCCTTTCAGCTGCTCTTCTTGTAGAAAGAGGCTGGAATGTTGAGGGACTAACTCTATGGCTAATGAAAGGACAAGGCTCCTGTTGTTCTGAAGGATTAGTAGATGCTGCTGGCCTTTGTGAAGATTTGGGAATTAATCATAAAATAATAGACTCAAGAGGAATTTTCGAAAGAGAGGTAATCAAAAAAACTACTGAAAGCTATGAGAAAGGATTCACTCCACTTCCATGTTCGATGTGCAACAAGAATGTGAAGTTTGAAGAGATGCTTAACTACGCAATAAACAAAAAAGACTTTACTCATATTGCGACAGGACATTACGCAAGGATAAAAAAATCATCTTATGCTGAAACAATTGATTGCAAGAGCTTTATATTTAAGGACTTCCTTCTTCTCAGAGGTGCTGACGAAAACAAAGACCAAAGTTATTTTCTTTATTCTCTTTCACAAGAAGTCCTAAGCAGATTAGAATTTCCTCTTGGTGAAATGAACAAAGAAGAAACAAGAAAGGAAGCTCTAAGATTAGGCCTAAGAACTGCTCAAAAACCAGAAAGTCAAGATTTATGTTTAGTTGAGCATTATGGATCAATGCAGAGATTTATAGACAAACACATTGAACCCAAAGAAGGAGACATTTTGCATGTAAATGGGAAAGTCCTTGGAACGCACAATGGTATTCAGCACTTTACGGTAGGTCAAAGAAAAGGTTTGGGCATCGCTTGGCCGGAACCATTATATGTAAAGAGTTTAGACAGGATAAAAAACATAGTTTATGTAGCAGATAAAAGTGATCTATTTAGTAGTGAAGCAATAATTAGTAAGGTTAACTGGGTTTCAATCGAAGAACCTAAACAAGAGATAGGAGTAGAAGCACAAATCAGATACAGAAGTCATCCAGTAAAAGGAACTTTAATACCTTTGAAAAATTTAGATAACCCAACTACAACATTTAAATTAATTTTTGAAGAAAGTCAAAGTTCGGTAACACCCGGACAAGCTGCAGTTTTTTATAAAGGAGAAATTTTATTAGGTGGCGGATTAATTAATTAATTTTCCAAAAGAAATTTAATCCCATAAAAAATATAAACAATAACAAAATAGGTTTATCTCCAAATTTTGTATAGAAGGACTTGTCGGATGAAAAATTAGGGAAAACTACTTTATTTTGCTCCACATTTAAATCTAGAAGTTGAATTATTTTCCCATCATCTTTAACTAAACCCGAAGGACCAGTGTTTGATACTAGTAGATTATCTTTTTTATTTTCAATACTTCTCAATCTTGCCAAAGACAGGAATTGTTTATATAGCTTAGTTGGATAGGGATCTAAATTTGCTGCAGTTATTATTAGTTTTGCGCCGCTATTAATAGCTTTTCTTATTTTCAATCCATCACTAATTTCATAACAAATAGCCACAGCTAGAGGTTGTGTAAATTTAGGATCAAAAAATCTTGAATCAGAGCCTGGTTGAATTCCTCCTACTGCAGATAATCCTCTTGAAAAACTATTTAGAAATCTAGGTATTTTTTCACCTAATGGAACAAGTCTATTTTTATCTATAAATGAGGAAAAAGATTTATCTCCAATTTGAAATCCGAGTAAAGAACTTCTTAACTCATTATTAGAATTTCTAAAACCTCCCGCCAAAGTATTAACCTGAAAGCCTTTAGATAAATAAAAATTATTATATAGAGTCCCTTCAGGAGCAACGAGAAGTTTTACTTGATTGGCTAAAGCATACTTTTGAGCCATGGATTGTTTTTCTTTAATAAATTCATCATCTATTTTTAATTTTTCTCTTGTTGGAAGGTTGGTTTGCCAAATAGCCACAGGATATTCATAATTTCTTTTAATTGGCGTTGTTAAACCCCCAAAAAGATGTAAGAAAAAAATAATTAAAAGTCCGAAAGTAAAAATTTTTTTAAAATGAAGTTTTCTTATCCATCTACCGTGACTAAAAAATATCCAAAATCCAATCAATATTTGTAATACGCATAAACCACTTGCGCCAATCCATCTTGCCAAACCAGCAAGATAAATATCACCTGGAACAAGACTCTCGCCTAAACCTATCCAAAAAAAAGGTGTTTGAGAAAGTATCAATTCACCAATCCCCCAAGTCATAGATAAAAAAAATACTTTTACGAATAAAGGTAATATTTTCATTTTAAAAACATCCTCTTTCCACAGAATAATTTCAACTAACAAACCCCATAAATAAACTAATAAACCACCCAGAAAAGCACAAAATAATAATATTGAAATGGTGATTATTAAACTTGCAAGCCATGAAAAGCCTAGCCATGTTAATGGATGAAGATCAACAAGCCAAGAATGACTTATCAAGATAAAGAAAAAACCCCAACAAAAATTTGCTATCCTTCTTTCACTTCCCTTCCATAAAATGAATAATGATATTGGCATAAAAATCAGCCAAAAATAGGTTGCAACAGAAATTCCTCCTAAGATGCCACCTAAACATGGGTAAAAATATTGTTTTAAACTTTTAACTTGAGTTGGGATTAACAATCTAAAATTTCAAATTAAATTTAAAATCACTCATTTATTGTAACTTTATTCTGTAGTATTAGTTTTAGTAACTTTCAAAATCTAGGTGAAAGAAGTCTTTATCAGTTTTGCAGTTTTTGTTTTTTGTGTTTCATTAACTATTTTCAGTCAATTTAATTCACCTCAAGTTGTTAATGCTGCTGAATCAGAAAATCAATTAATTCAACAAAAGCCTCTTGCCAAATCATCAAATATTTCAAATATTAATTTATTTGAACTAGATCCAACTGATCCAAATCCTATACTTTTCGCTATGACAGAAGAGACACCATCAGACAACAATTCAAGGACTACAGAAAGTGGTCTAATTATTTTAGATATCGTAAATGGGGAAGGAGATGAAGCTAGTGCTGGGCAAACAGTTACTGTAAATTACACAGGAACTTTAGAAGACGGAACACAATTTGATACCAGTATCGGAAGAGCTCCATTCAGCTTTCCCTTGGGAGCTGGACGAGTAATAAAAGGTTGGGATGAAGGTGTAGCAGGCATGAAAGTTGGAGGTAAAAGAAAATTGACAATACCTCCGGAACTTGGATACGGATCGAGAGGAGCAGGAAATGTAATACCTGCCAATGCGATTTTAATATTTGAAGTTGAATTATTAAAAGTCAATTAAATTAAGTAAGAAAAATATCTAAGACTTTTCAAATTAGTTAATATCCAAGTAGTATATGTACAACATCGAATATTTGAAATGTTAATTAAATTCATCAATTCTTTTCTAAATAAAAAATCCCCAATGACAGTCCATGCTCACTGTGACGGTCCTTGTGGTGTTTACGACCCAGCATCTACGAGAGTTGCAGCTGAAGCAGTTTTATCAATGACTAAAAAACTTATTGCATTAGAAGCTCCTTCCAGCACTGATTCAGCAGAATGGGCTACATACAGTAATACATTTTCTAGATATGTTGCAGTTAAAGAAGAGCAAGCAAAAGAAACAAAGAAAGAAATTCTAATTTTATGGACAGATTACTTTAAACCAGTTCACTTAGAAACTTATCCAGACTTACATGAAACCATTTGGAAGGCGGCCAAATTATGTAGTGCATGCAAAGTTAATATTGACTTAGCTCAAGCTGAAGAACTTATGAGTTATGTAGAAAAGCTTCATAGTATTTTCTGGGCTTCAAAAGGGAGATCAGACGCTTTTGTAAAAGCTAGTTAATCAGAATTATTTTCAAAAGTTTTTTTGATTTTATTTTATTTTTTTTAGGTTTAAGAAAAACTGCCATTATTAGTGGAGAATCGATGTTACCTTACCTAAAAAAAGGTGACATTGTTTTTTTTAAAAAATATAAAAAGAATAAATCAATACTTAAAACTCGACAGATAGTTATTTTTGATCATCCATTTAAAAATAAAAACCTAATAAAAAGGATAAATTCAGTAAATCAAAATAATGTTGAGGTTATTGGCGACAATATTGAATTTAGCGAAGATAGTAATAAATTTGGATTAATAAATAACGAAAAAATAATTGGGATTGTCACCTCTAAATTACTTATTCCTGAATTAAAAATTTTTTTAATTAAAAAAAACAGAAGCACTTTTTTGAATCCAAAATAATCCCAAAGAAAAGGAAAGACCCCCTGCAAAAGCTATAAATCTTTTAATAAATTTTTGACTTGCTTTAAAGGTGGTAAAAGATATTAAAAAAGTAAAAAGATTCATACTTATTAGTGAACCAATCAAATATGAAATCAAATATAAGCAAGCGCTTGTTAAAGGTAGTGCTAAAGCAGGAAGAACTGCAAGAAAATGTGAACCTCCAGCTATACCGTGTAGCAAGCCTAAACCAGTCAAAGCATGTGAGTGCTTATTATTAATATTTTGTTCCTTAACATGAAAGTGAAAGTGATGATGGGCAATTCCATTCTCATGCTTATGGGAATGCGAGTGGATACTTAATTGAAAAGAATTTTTTATAGCAAATACTCCAACAATTAGAAGAGAAATTCCAACTAGGAATTCGGCAATATTAGAAAATTTGTTTAAAGGCGTAATATCCTTAATAAAAATCGCTAGAAAAGCTAACAAGAGGACGCCTAAAGAGTGTCCTAAGCCCCATGAGAAAGTATTTTTAAGAGCTTTTTGGGGATTATTAATCGCTGCTGGTACCATTGCAATTAGATGATCAGCGCCACTAACTACATGCACAAATCCTGCAACTATACCTGTTAAAATCACAGCCTGCATATATATTCAGTACAACTCTATTTATTCAATTTTATAGCACGATTTGAAGTCAATATTAAATCGAGTTAAATAATTTCTTGAACGATTGTTCAATATCAGTTTCTCTCATAAAAGTTTCACCAATTAATACTCCCTTGATTCCAATAGATCTAAGCGATTCTAAATCTTCGGCACGATTAATTCCAGATTCACTTATAGGTATAATATTTTGTTTTAAAAATATATCTGCATATGTATGCATCAATTCTATTGATGTTTTTAAATCCGTTTTAAAAGTCTTTAAGTCCCTATTATTTATTCCAATCAAATTAAAAGATTTTAACTTTAGAATCCTTTCTAATTCATTAGAGTTATGGACTTCAACAAGAACACTCATCTTTAAATTATCAGCTATTTTCTTTAAATAAATTAAATCATCATCACTTAAAATCGCAGCGATTAATAATATTGCATCAGCACCAGATACCCTTGCTTTATAAATCTGATAAGCAGAAATAATAAAATCTTTGCAGAGTAGAGGGAGATTAGTTGATCTCCTTACAGTTTCGAGTATTTCATAACTACCTTGAAAAAACCTTTTATCGGTAAGTACTGAGATACATGATGCACCTAATCCTTCATAACAAATTGCTATGTTTTCAGGGTTAAAATCTTTTCTAATAACTCCTTTACTCGGACTAGCTTTTTTTATTTCAGCAATAACTCCAGGTTTAATTTTTGCCTCCAAAATATTTTTATAAAAATCTTTGGGAGTAGGAAGTTTTTCAATCTTTTTGATGAGATCTTCTAAAGAGACTATTTTTTTGAAATTCTTAATTTCAATATCCTTGTGCCATACAATTTCTTCCAGAATATTTTTTGCTTGTGCTTCTCTATGAGGTACAGTATATTCTAAATTTTCTACCTTTACTGTTGGATTTGGTGGCCTGCGTCTTATCTCCATTAATATTAAATATTATTTTATTTGAGAAGCCGCTTGTTTATATGCGACCTCAACTACTTCACTAAGAGTAGGATGAGTATGAACTTCCTTAGATAATTCAATTACATCTTGGTTCCTTGAAATAGCGTTCGAAATTTCTTGAATTAAATCAGCTGCATGTAACCCGAAAATATGAGCACCTAATACTTTTCCATTATCTTTATTGAAAATCAACTTTAGCAATCCATCACTCTCCAATTCAGCCAATGCTTTTGAATTAGCCTTAAAGAAACTTTTGACAACTCCCAAAGTAAAATTTTCTTTTGCAGATTTCTCTTTAGCTTCAGCTTCGGAGAGACCAACTGAACTTATCTCTGGGTGAGTAAAGGTTGCTGCAGGGATACTTCTATAGTTAATTTCGACATTACCGTCGCAAATATTATCAACAGCAATAGTGCCCTGCGCTGCAGCTGTATGGGCAAGCATTAGTTTGCCCGTCACATCTCCAACAGCCCAAATGTTAGGTATTATTTCATCACCACTCTTAACTCTCATTTGATCATCTATAGGAATAAAACCTTTTACTGTTTCGATACCAACCGACTCAAGATTTAAGTTATTACTATTAGGACTTCTGCCAGTTGCAACTAGTACAGCGTCAACTTCTAAAGTTTCTACAATCTCGTTAGATTTTGCATCCGTCAGTTCTACTTTTACAGGGCATCCAGGTATTATTTTTGTCGCAAAGACATTTGATTTTGTGTCTATATCTCTTGCTTGAATAAGGTTCTTCTTTGCAAATTTAGTGATGTCTGGATCAAATGTTGGCATAATATTTTCCAAAGCCTCGATCATGGTAACTTCACAACCAAGCGCGGTATAAACATCAGCAAATTCTAATCCTATATATCCGCTTCCAATAATTGCTATCCATCTCGGAAGCCAATCAAGTTTAACCGCAACATCACTAGTAAATACGGTCCTATTATCCAAAGTTATTCCACGGGGCACAAAAGGAGAAGAGCCCGTTGCTATAACAATATTCTTACATGTGAAAATTTTATCAATTCCGTTTTTATCTCTTACACCAACTTTTTGATTTCCTTCAATTCTTCCAATGCCCAAAATAATTTCAACTCCACTCCTTTTTAGAGTTTTTGTTAAATTTTCTCTAACATTTAAAACTAAATTATTTGCATGATCTGCAATTTTTGATCTCTCGAACCTTACTGGTGAAGCATGTATACCAAATTTAGCTAAATGTTCATAATCAGCTATTTCTCTAACTTTTCCACTTGCAGCCAAAAGAGCTTTAGATGGAACACAACCCTTGTTAACACAAGTACCTCCCATATCAGAAGATTCTACTATTGCGACTTTCAGTCCCTTCCCAGCAGCATGCTTAGCGGCATCAAAACCTCCATATCCTGCTCCTATTACGATTAAATCAAAATCAAAACTTGAATCAGTCACTTTTTATTTATTTATTTAGAGATGTATGCGACTCTTTTTCGTTCTAGTAATAACGGAACTGCAACACAAGCCACATTTAATGATTCTACAAGCTCACTATGCGGAATTGTAATTGTTTCATTAAAAGCTTCTTGAATTTTTTTATGAATACCTTGACCTTCATTACCCAAAATTAATGCAGTACGTCTAGACCAATCAACTTCCCAGTAGGGTTTTGAAGGTTTTTTTGAACTCTCATTATGGCTACTAGTAGAGAAAATCTTAAATCCTACATTTGATAATTCATACAAAGACTTAAGTAAAGAATTTAATATTTCTTCTTCAATTCCATCAAATCTTAAAAATGGCAGATGAAAAACTGCACCTGAGGATGCTCTCAAAACCTTATGGCCTAATGGGTGCGCACCTCCAGCTAAAATAATTGCATTAACACCAGCAGCTAAAGCAGTTCTAAATAGATTACCCATATTACCAGGATCTTGAATCCTGTCGAGAACAAGAACAAAATCATCTTTTATATTAAATTGATAATTAGGTATTGCTGAAATCTCTACTAAAGCTGCTATCCCATCTGGATTAATTGTTGAAATCGCAGATGCCAAGACTTCCTCTGAGACAATATTTATTAATGACTTATAAAATTTATTGCTTAGATTTTGATTCTTTCTTAGCCATTTTTCGGTAACTAAAATCTTAGAGGGATTTTTTCCAGACTTCAGCAATTCTTCAATGAGATGTGTACCCTCTATGCAAAAAAAGTCTCTATCTTTTGGAGATGATCCTCTTTTAAATGATCTAAATCTTTTAACTAGATTATTGTTTTTACTAGTTATTTTTAAAAAAGTATTTTCTATGAGTAATTTGAAAAATTTGTTATCAACTATATTTTAATTACATAAATATTTTGATCAATTATTTATTAAATTTTTATTTCCCAAGAAATCAAAAAAATACAATTTCACTTTTAATTAACATTCATGACGTTACATAGGGTGGACTTAATATTATTAGTTTGTCATTATGAATCTAATAAATTAAGTCTTAATGATTTGCGGAAGCAAAACGAAGTCATATCTTAAATCCCAAAATTTAAAGATTCTTGGCCAAGGCAAGTTAAATGGAATAGTTGAAATAAGTGGTGCGAAGAATTCCGCCTTAGTTTTATTAGCCTCATCATTGCTAACTAATGAAAAAATATTTCTTGAAAATGTACCTTTTCTCACTGATATTGAAAAGATGGGGAATATCCTAAAGAATTTAGGAGTGAATTTAGTTCGTAAAAACAACCAACTAGAAATAGATCCAACAACTATTACGATTAAAGAACTTCCATATGAACTTGTTAAAGGATTAAGAGCTAGTTTTTTTTGTATAGGTGCACTATTAACTAAATTTGGAGAAGCTCAAGTACCATTACCAGGTGGATGCAATATTGGTTCAAGACCAATAGACGAGCACATTAATGGACTAATCGCATTAGGAGCAGACATTATTATTGAAGAGGGAATTGTCAAGGCTACAACAAGGGGGAACAAAAATAGACTTCATGGCACTCATATTAAATTAAATTGTCCAAGTGTAGGTGCGACTGAAACTTTAATAATGGCAGCATCTTTAGCTAAAGGAAGAACTACTATTGAAAATGCTGCGAGAGAGCCTGAAGTTCAAGATTTATGCCAAATGCTTAATAAAATGGGGGCAAAAATTTATGACTCCGGTAAAGAAACAATTATTATTGATGGTGTTAATAAGCTTGGCGGATGTACCCATAAAGTAATTCCAGACCGAATAGAAGCTGGAACTTTTCTAATAGCTGCTGCTGCAACTTCCTCTTCACTAACAATTTCTCCAGTAATCCCTCATCATCTTGAAGCTGTTACTAATAAGCTTCAAGAGAGTGGGAGCAAAATTATGATTAAAGGTAATTCGATTTCTATCAAGAGTAAAGAAATTAAAGGAGTAGATATTGAAACAGCTCCTTTTCCTGGCTTTCCTACTGATTTGCAGGCTCCATTTACAGCTCTAATGACGATCGCACATGGTGAATCAAAAATAACCGAAACAATTTTCGAAAACAGAATGAATCATATTTATTTACTTAATGAAATGGGTGCCCGTATAAAACTAAACAAAAACGTAGCTTACATCAAAGGTGTTAGAACAATTAATGGGATGAATCTAGTTGGCTCAGATTTAAGGTCATCAGCTGCATTAATAATTGCAGGAATCATCGCAAAAGGTAGTAGTAAGATCTATGGATTAGAACATTTAGATAGAGGTTATGAAAATTTTGAATTAAAACTAAAAAATTTAGGTATTAAAATAACTAGAGAGATCAGTAAGAGTACTTTTGAGGAAAACGGATATAAAATTAAACATAAATCTGGGAATCTCTCAGAACTCGAAGCAGCTTAGTCTTTCAAAAAAATATTTTAATATTAAAAAAGTCGATTCAAACGTAAGCAATATTGATTAGTGAAATACAACCCAAAAATAATATAAACAAAACTAGAAAGCGACTAGACCAAATTTTATTTAAACCATTAAATTTGAATTCATTCATACCCAAGTTCCGCTATTAGATCCGAATGTTGTCAATATAGTAACCGCAATAAATAGATAAGGAACAAATTTAAAAGATAATTTTTTAGCTTGAGTTTTAGACATTTGTTTTTTTCTAAATATAACACAATATTACTAATCATGAAGCTATCTCCTTTTAAAAAAGACTTTTACTCGTTTTTAGTTACAAATATGTATCAGAAATGTTTAAATACACTTTTTTTACCTTATTATTGTCAGCAAATTCAATAAATATAATTCTTTTTTTTTAACGAAAAGATTAACTATCAACAAACGTTATCTTGATCACTGACCCTTGAACAAAACAATAGTCAATAAGTTGATATTTGTTATAATAAAAAAGTTAATTTTTTCAAAAGCCTTGGGAGCGTGGTGGAATTGGTAGACGCACCGCACTCAAAATGCGGCACCTTCGGGTATGTCGGTTCAAGTCCGACCGCTCCCACTTTGATGAATACCTATAGTCGATTCGATATATCTTTCAAAAAAGGAAAAGGTTGTTGGCTATGGGACACCAAAGGTAAAAAGTATCTTGATGCAGTTGCTGGCATCGCAACTTGTAGTCTTGGACATAGCGATAGAGTTTTAAGAAGGAGGCTATCAAGTCAATTAAAAAAGATTCAGCACATTTCCAATCTCTACAACATTGAAGAACAAGAACAATTAAGCAGAACTTTAACAAATATGAGTTGTGCCAAAAGCGTCTTCTTCTGCAACAGTGGTGCGGAAGCAAATGAATCAGCAATTAAATTAATTAAAAAATATGGTAATACAGCAAATAAAGGTAAAGAATCAATTATTCTCGCGGCAGAATCTAGCTTTCATGGAAGAACGTTAGCAGCCTTGAGCGCAACTGGACAGCCGAAATATCAAAAAGGGTTCGAACCAATGATTCAAGGGTTCAAATTTTTTAAATTTAACAATTTTGATTCGGTAAAAAAAATATTTGAGGAGTGTGAAAATAATGATCAAAAAATTTCCGGCGTTTTAGTTGAACCAATACAAGGAGAAGGTGGCGTAATTCCTGGAAGTAAAATATTTTTTAAAAACCTGAGAGATATATGTGATAAATATAATTCTCTCCTCATTTTAGATGAGGTCCAAAGTGGAGTAGGTCGAACTGGGAAAATGTGGGGTTATGAGAATTTAGGAATTGAACCTGATGGATTCACCCTTGCTAAAGGATTAGGCGGAGGTCATGCAATTGGAGCATTATTAGTAAAAGAAAAAGCCAACATTTTTTCCCCAGGAGATCATGCAAGCACTTTTGGGGGGAACCCTTTCGCCTGTAAAGCTGCCCTAACTGTATTAGAAGAAATAAATAGAAGAAATCTTATCAATAATGTTTATCTAAGAGGGGAACAATTAAGCGCTGGATTTGAAGAATTGTCAAAAAAATTTCCTAACATTATCACCGGGAAAAGAGGTTTAGGGTTAATACAAGGTCTTGTGATCAATAATGATAATGTTGATGCAAAAAAAATTACATTAAAAGCATTTGATAAAGGATTACTAGTAGTTCCTGCAGGAGGAAACGTGGTAAGGATTGTCCCACCATTAGTTATATCTAGAAGAGAAATTAATATTCTTTTGGATAAGCTAAATTCAATTTTTAAAGAGTTATAGCAATTTAAATTTTGAAAAATGCAAATTTAAAAATTTTTGAATTATTACCTAAATATGAAAGGGATAATATCAAGTTAGGTTTATCAAGAATTAAAAAAGCACTTCAAGAACTTGGTAATCCTTGCATGAATATCCCTGCGATACAAATTATTGGAACCAATGGGAAAGGATCAATCGCGGCATATTTAGAAAGTATACTTTTTGAAGCTAAAAGAAATTTTGGTGTAACGACATCTCCCCATCTTTTGGACATATGCGAGAGGATTAGAGTTAATAAAAAAAATATTAACGAAGCTGATTTTGAGAGAATCTATAGATTAATAGAAAAAAAAATTTCAACATTTGAATTAACTCCTTTTGAAAAAATCATTTGCTGCGCACTAAATTTTTTTGACAATAAAAAAGTTGAATTGCTCATTCTTGAGGCTGGCTTAGGGGGACGATTAGACGCGACAACAGCCCATAAATCTAGACCAATAATTGCTATTGGGAATATTGGCTTAGACCATAAAGAATTTCTTGGAGATACGATTGAAAAAATTGCAGAAGAAAAATTAGCAGTTATTGAAAAAAACTCAATTGTCATCTCATGTAAACAAAATAGCCAAGTTGAAAATTTAATAACCAAAAAAGTTAAAGAGGTTGGAGCAGAAATTATCTGGAAAGATTCAATTTCAAACAGCTATGAGCTTGGATTAAAAGGAATTTTTCAAAAGCAAAATGCTTCAGTAGCTGTTGGAGCAATTGAAGCACTGAACAATTTGGGATTCACTATAAATAAAAAACACATATCTGAAGGTCTTAAAAAGACATCTTGGAACGGTAGGCTAGAAATAATAAATTATTTGAAAAAAGAAATTCTTGTAGATTGTGCGCATAATTATCCTGCTGCAAAAGCACTCTCTCATGAGCGAAGCAATTGGGAGAATGAAGATAAAGGAATTTTTTGGATTTTAGGTGTCCAAAGACAAAAAGATATTTACGCAATATTAAAAACACTTCTCAAGAAAAATGATCACTTATTACTTGTACCAGTTCCAAACCAACCTAGTTGGCAATTAAATGATCTTTCTCAGATTAAAGAAATTGACTTTCAAAAAACAATTGAATTTAAAACATTTGAACTTGCCATTGAATATTTATTTTCTCTAGAAAAATGGCCACCTAATCATCCTGTTCTAACAGGTTCTATTTTTTTAGTTGGTGAATTTATTAAATTTGCGAATAAACAGAAATGTTAGATTTCAAATTGTTCTTTTACTTCCCAACCTTCCAATTTTCCTGGATTTAATAGCCCTTTGGGATCAAATTTTAATTTCGCTTTTACTTGATCTGCGTCAACCACTCCAAGGCCTCCGCCTTCGACGGTTAAAACATGGGGATTAAAAATAAAAGCACCAAGTTTCTTACAATCCTCCATTATTTGATTTAATTCATCCATCCCATTCCACTGTAATACCGGCAAAGCCGCTATTCGCGGTGATCCTTGTTGAGAAACTGCCTCTAAATGCCATAGAACTTTTTTTCCCCATTTTTTTCTCAAAAAATTAATCAATCCTAGTTCATTATTAAGTGGCAAAAGCATCTGTAAATACGTCCAATTTTTATCCCTAGACCTCATATGAAGAGTTGTATGATTCCACACGACTTCAGAAATTCCATTGACGAGCTTTTCTTCTTCCCCAAGGAGGGTAGATTCAACTTTGAATTTTTTACAAATTAGCTCGATCGTTTTTATTCCTCCAAGAGTAGATTGAATTAATATCTTGTGACTTCTAGATTTACTTTTAAACCATTTTGGCATTTGATCTACAATTTCTTCTTCCAGAATTGCTCCTAATTTCAGATTAATTGCTGCGCTAGTAAGAGTTTTTAATATTTCAATTGTTTTTTCAAATTCAATACAGTCGATAACTAATGAATACCACTTACGTTTGATATCAGTAGCAAGTAATAAAGAAGTAATTATTCCATTAGTCCCATAAGCATGATTTAGAGGTTCGGATTCTTGAGCATCAAATTTTAATAACGCAGGTTTTTCATTCATCGTTACTGCCTCTAAACCTATAAGATTTCCTGGATCTCTTAAAAATCCCCACCTTATGGAACCAATACCTCCTGATCCACCTGCAATAAAACCTCCGATAGTTGCAGTTTTCCAAGTACTAGGAAGTAACCTCAATTCCCGCCCATATTTTTCTAATTGTTTATTCAAATCTCCCATAACACAACCAGACTGTACTTTTACAAACCCTGTATCTGGATCAAATTCTTCTAACTTATTAAATTTACTCATCTGCATTACAATTCCTTTAAATAATGGGACAGCTTGTCCATAATTACCTGTACCTGAACCCCTTAAAGTAAGTGGGATAGAAAATTCCCAACAAATTTCTGCTACTTCCTTTACTGCCTTGTGATCACTGGGTCTTACCACCAAATCAGCCATACATTCGTCTAATTTTTCAGTAAGGATTGGAGAGTAGTTATAAAAATCTTTTGAAAGTCTTTTTACATCGGATTTATTTTCAATAATCTCTAAGTTTTTGACTTCTCTAAATTTGTCTATAAATTTAAGTTTATTTGATATCATGAATTAATTTTTATGCTTTATATATAAATTAGCCAATTAGCAATATAAATTGCCGTTTATGAATACTTTTCTCTTTAAGGTGCTCGAAAAAACATCTGCCCATCTTTGTGCATCTAAAATCACAAAATCAGCAGGGCAACCTTTTTTAATTAAACCATCCCAATCTAAATTTAATAATCTGCTTGGAGCTAAAAAAATAGAAGATAGAGTCATTCTCTCCCAGGGATTTAGTTGAAGCATAGGCATCGAGCAAGACAACATATAAAAAGGGTCAAAATTACCAAATGGGTACCAAGGATCTTGAACATTATCACTACCAAGAGATACATCCACATGTGATTTTTGTAATTGCTTTATTGGCGCAACTGGTCTTTTTAGTGATGTAGTTTTATTGCTTCGATTGAGCAGCCAAAAATTTGTTAAGGGTAAAGCAATAACCTTAATATTTTTCTCAGCCATTTTTTCTCCTAAATTTAAAATCTCTCTATTACTTAGTGAAATAAGACTACTCAAATGACTACAAGTGATAGGAATACATTTAATTTTTAAATTTTCGATTGTTTCTAATAAAACTTTTATGCCCGCTCCAGGTTCAATAATTGACTCATCTATATGCAAATCAATTTCTAATTTATATTTACTTGCAAGAAGAAGCATCTTTGCTAGAAGTTTGCTTGTATTTTTTTTATTGAAAGGGGGTACAATAACACCTCCTAAAATGCCTCCATTAGATGAAAATATTTTTGCCAAATCTTCTCCATTAGTTGTATCCCAGAATTCCAATGGAGCTAGAGCAACGAATTGTAAAGTCAACTCAGATGAAAATTTTTTTTGTAATTTAAAAAGTTCAATCCAAATATCAATAGATTGACTTTTGTATGTATCAATATGACTTCTAATAGCTCGGTATCCATTTTGTATGGCAAGTTTTAATGATTTCTCAACTCTTTCAAGAACCTTATCTGTAGTTCTAGTTTTATGTTCTTCAAGATTTACTGATAATGCTCCTCCATAGTTTGATTCCAGATTAGGAAAGTCTGCCCATGTAAAAGATTTATCAAAATGCGAATGCGTTTCAACAAATCTTGGGAATAAAATATTTTTTGGTTTTGTAAATTTATTTTTTAAAGGCTTTAACTCAGAGACAAGTCCATCTTCCCAACTAATAGAAACTGAACATAAACCCTCTACATCGATAATGAGGTTATCTATATCTTCTATTAAACAAAGGCTTCTGGGAATAAGAACCTCAGCTGTGCCGGAATTAATCAAATTTCTAAATTTTCTTTTATTTTAAATCATAAGAAAACTTTACTGAATAAGAAAAATAATTCAAATTTCGCTAAATGATAAAAATAACTATGAAAAATTACCCTTGAGTTGTTAAATTTATAAATGTGAGGCGGGCGTCGCCAAGTGGTTAAGGCAGCGGCTTGTGGCGCCGCTATTCGGGGGTTCGAATCCCCTCGCTCGCCCTCAAAAAAATTGCAGCAAAATAATTTAACTTGTAATTTTGAATTAAAGAATCATAAAAAATCCCTAGCAAAGTGCTAACAAAAACAAAACAAGACGAAAAAAAATTTCAAAAGAATTCAATTACTAGTAGTTATTGGATAACCACATTTGGATGCCAAATGAACAAGGCTGATTCTGAGAGAATGGCTGGGACATTAGAGAAAATGGGATACACCAGAGCAGATAATGAATTAAATGCCGATTTGGTCTTGTACAATACATGCACTATTAGAGATAATGCAGAGCAAAAAGTTTATAGTTTTCTTGGAAGACAAGCAAAAAGAAAGCACAAAACACCCAGTTTAAAACTTGTTGTTGCAGGTTGCCTTGCTCAGCAAGAGGGAGAGTCCTTACTAAGAAGAGTCCCAGAACTTGATCTGGTTATGGGGCCTCAACATGTAAATAATCTTGAGAATCTCCTGGGTAGAGTTGATTTAGGAAATCAAATTGCTGCCACAGAAGAAACCTTCATTTCTGAAGATATAACAAGTGCTAGAAGAGAAAGCTCTATTTGTGGCTGGGTTAATATCATTTATGGATGTAATGAAAGATGTTCATATTGTGTAGTCCCCTCTGTCAGAGGGAAAGAGCAATCAAGATATCCAAATGCGATAAAAAGTGAGATCCAAAAATTGGCTGATGGTAATTTTAAAGAAATTACTCTTTTGGGTCAGAACATTGATGCTTATGGTAGAGACCTTCCAGGAACAACAAAAGAGGGGAGAAAAGAGAATACTCTAACTGATCTTTTGTATTATATTCATGATGTTAAAGGAATTCGCAGAATAAGATTTGCTACTAGTCATCCAAGATATTTTTCAAAAAGGTTGATTAAAGCTTGTTATGAACTTGATAAAGTATGTGAACATTTCCATATTCCCTTCCAAAGTGGAAATGATGAAATTTTAAAGCAAATGGCCAGAGGATACACTAAAAAAAAGTATAAAAATATTATCGAAAATATAAGATCATTAATGCCAAATGCATCAATCACAGCTGATGCAATAGTTGGTTTCCCAGGAGAAACCGAACAACAATATCAAGATACATTAAAGCTAATATCAGAAATTGGCTTTGATCAGGTTAATACAGCAGCATACTCTCCAAGACCAAACACGCCTGCAGCAGTTTGGGCGAATCAACTTTCAGAAGAGGTGAAAAAAGCTAGATTGCAGGAAATTAATGATTTGGTCGAGAAAACTGCTAGGAGTAGAAATCAAAGATATATCAATAATATCGAAAGCGTTTTGATTGAAGGTTTAAATCCTAAAAATTCCTCGCAAATTATGGGAAGAACTAGAACAAATAGATTAACTTTCGTAGAGATTCCCAAAAACATTAACTTTAATTTTTCATTGGGGGATGAGATAGATGTCAGAATAAATCAAGCAAGACCTTTTTCTTTAACCGGCGAACTTAATTTATGATTTTTTTCTAAATGATAAGGGGTAAGAAAAAATGTATTGGGTTAATATTTGGCGGGAATTCCAATGAACATGAAGTATCTATATCTTCCGCGAAAACAGTTTATAAAGCATTTAATTCAGAAAGAAACAAAGAACTCTTTACAGTTAAACTCTTTTACATAAACAAATATGGAGATTGGCTTGATAGTGATAGTTCAGAAAAAATACTAATTGGTGAAATTGAAAACAGTAAAACAAAAAAAAAAGAAATTTTTAATCAAGAAAAAATTAACTTCCTTGAAGGGATTGAATTTCAAAATATTGATGTTTGGTTTCCTCTTTTACATGGATTTAATGGTGAAGACGGATCAATTCATGGCTTACTTAGATTTACAAAGAAACCTTTAGTGGGATGTGGAATTATTGGTTCTGCACTTGGAATGGATAAAATTTTGATGAAAACAATTTTCTCAAATCTTAAACTTCCACAAGTTAATTATCTAGTTTTTCAAAATGAAGATTTCAACGATAAGCAGGTAAAAAATAAAATAATTAATGAAATTTTAAAAAAATTAAATTTTCCTGTTTTTGTTAAACCATCGAACTCTGGATCATCTCTTGGCATCTCCAAAGTCATAAATGAATCAGAAATATTACGTGCATTAGAAAAGGCTCGGGGAATAGATCCAAGAATCATAATAGAGGAAGGTTTAGAGGTAAGGGAGATTGAATGCGGAATAATTGGGAATTCAAAACTCTTAATCTCTGAAATAGGCGAGGTAAATTACGAAAGTGATTGGTATGATTACGATTCAAAATATCACTCAAATAATAAAATAATTATTCCAGCCGAAATAGATTCTAAAATCACAAAAGAAATTAAAGAAATTGCTATTAAAAGTTGTAGAGCACTAAATATTTTCGGCTTTGCAAGAGTAGATTTCTTTTTAGAAAAATCTTCAAATAAAATTTTACTAAATGAAATAAATACAATTCCTGGTTTTACAAAAAACAGTATGTTTCCATTGCTTTGGGAAGCTTCAGGTTTAAAAATTGAACAACTTGTGGCTAAACTGGTAGAAATATCTTCAGATTTGTAATTTAAATCAAATGTTGCATGGACTACTTTGGTTACCATTACTTTTAATCTTCATTTTATTAACTGCACTTGGATGGTTAGAGAGAAGAAGGCAAAATCTTTTTAGAAGTTGGGCTAGTGATTCTGAACTGTGCAAGTTAGATAGTTCAGGGGCAGCATCTTTAAAAAATGGGGAGTTAAAGTGGAGCGCATTTGAAGCTGGTAAATTTGAAGAAAAAGATTGTTTTACGATCAAGAAACTGGAATTAGTTGAATTAATGGCACTAACTTCAGGTGAAGCTCCTTTAACAAGTGAATCTCAAGGTAAGTGCAGGTTGAGATTAGTAGGTGATGGAAAAGAGATGGATGTACCATTTTCAGATGCAGAACAAGCGAGAGAATGGATGGACCAACTGATGGAAAAAGCTAGATGTGATTTGTGAAAGACAAAAAAGGAATCAAAAATAGAAGCTTTTTTTTTCTAATTTCAATTTTATTTTTAACAAGCTTATTAAGCATAAGAACACTTAAAAAAGTTGATACTCAGGACATTAGGATTTCTGGTAGTGAATTACTTTCGCAGAATGATGTTATAAAAAATACATCTTTAAATTTTCCCATCCGATTAATTTTTGTTGAAACTAATTTGCTAGAAAAAGAGTTGAAACAAAATTTATCTCTCAAGAATATTTCGGTAAACAGGGAACTATTTCCTTTTGGTTTGAAAGTTCATATTAATTCAAGAACACCAATAGCTTATGGTGAGAGAATATTAAATGACGAAATAATATTAGGCTTCATTGATAAAGATGGAATTTTTATAAATAAACAAAATGTGGATGAAAAAAAGTTCAATAAATTAACCATTCAAGTTTTTGGGTGGAAAGAAAAATTTAAAAAAATATTATCTGAAATTTTTATTGCTATAGATAATTATGAATTAGAGATAGTTAAAATAACTTTTTCATCCAATGGGTTTCTAACTGTTGAGGAGAAAGATTTAAAAACAATATTCTTAGGATTTAAGCCTAATTTAATCAACAATCAATTTCAAAAAATCAATTATCTAAAAAATGAATTTAAGAAAAATAGCTTTTCAAAAAAAATAGATAATATTGATCTTACTAATCCTGATAAACCAAAAATAAAAGTGTTCAAACCCTAATATTTGAAAAAGGATTTTGAGTAATTTTTTTTAATTATTGTAGTGTTTGTATGGGTTTTGCATTCAAAACAAAATATTTAATAAATAAATATTTTTAGGATTTTCCTCAACAAATTCCTACAGATGAGCGCAGTAAGTTCATAATGCACCCAATACTAGTAAAAGATTCCTATTAAGAGATGAGCTTCGGTAACAATCCAAACTTTGATCAATCGAAAGAAATCCTTCCAAGCCAAAACGCCAAAATAGAAGTTATTGGTGTAGGTGGTGGTGGCAGTAATGCAGTCAATAGAATGATAAATAGTGATTTAGAAGGTGTTTCATTTAGAGTCCTTAATACCGATGCTCAAGCCCTAATACAATCTTCTGCAGAAAGTAGAGTTCAACTTGGACAAAACCTCACTAGAGGTTTAGGTGCAGGTGGGAATCCAAGTATTGGGCAAAAAGCAGCCGAAGAATCCAAAGAAGAGCTTCAACAAGCTTTAGAGGGATCTGATCTAGTTTTTATAGCCGCTGGAATGGGTGGAGGAACTGGAACAGGTGCTGCTCCCGTTGTTGCAGAAGTAGCCAAACAAAGTGGGGCTCTAACAGTAGGTATAGTAACCAAACCATTTTCTTTTGAAGGGAAAAGAAGAATGCGTCAAGCAGATGAGGGGATCGCAAGACTAGCTGAAAATGTCGATACTCTTATAGTTATTCCAAATGACCGATTAAAAGACGTCATAGCAGGAGCTCCCCTTCAAGAAGCATTTAGAAATGCTGATGATGTTCTAAGGATGGGAGTCAAAGGCATTAGTGACATAATTACTTGCCCGGGATTAGTTAATGTTGATTTTGCAGACGTAAGATCAGTTATGACTGAAGCTGGCACTGCTCTTCTCGGAATAGGTATAGGTTCTGGAAGATCGAGAGCTATAGAGGCAGCACAGGCAGCAATGAATAGTCCTTTATTAGAAGCATCAAGAATTGATGGATCTAAAGGCTGCGTTATAAATATTACTGGAGGCAAAGACATGACTTTAGAAGACATGACCTCTGCATCTGAAATTATTTACGATGTTGTTGATCAAGAAGCGAATATTATTGTTGGTGCAGTTGTCGATGAGGCAATGGAAGGCGAGATACAAGTTACTGTAATTGCTACAGGATTTGAAACAACCCAACCATTAAACCAGCAAAGAATTAAAAACAGATTATCTAATCAACCTTTATATAATTTTTCCGACAATAAAGAATCAGGAGCGAGTATTCCTGAGTTTTTGAGATTAAGGCAAAATAAAAAAGATATAGGTTGAAAGGTAAAATAGAGTGACTCGGTTATCTCGCCTGCCTCAAGCATCCCTTGTGGCTGCTACCTTCCGGTCCTGACCAGGTTTAGGCGTTAAAACCGCGAAAGGCCGAGTCAGAATCATATTAGCAATTCTTGATTAAAAAAGATACATAAATTTATTATGTTACCTTCAGACCTAGTTAATTATAAAAAAAAATCTCGCAAAATCATTGCACTTACTGCTTGGGACTCCATATCAGGATCTATTGCAGAACAGGCAAATGTTGATCTAGTACTAGTAGGAGATTCATTAGCAATGGTCTGCTTAGGATACAAATCAACATTGCCATTAACTTTAGAAAACTTAATCTATCATACTAATGCTGTTTCAAGAGGATTTAAGAAAAAAATTGAGGAACAACCTTTAGTCGTTTCAGATATGCCTTTCCTGACTTACCAATGTGGTGAGGATAAGGCTGTTGAGTATGCAGGGAAAATCATTCAGAGTACATATGCAAAAGCTGTAAAAGTAGAAGGAGCTGAACCTGAAATACAAAAAGTTATTTCTAGATTAATAAGAATGGGAATCCCTGTTATGGGTCATTTAGGTCTTACACCACAAAGCTATTTAAATATTGGATTAAGAAAACAAGGAGAAAGCCTTGCAAGCCAAGAAAAAATTAAGAAAGAGGCTTCAATTCTTGAAGAATTAGGATGTTTTTCAATAGTTCTTGAACATATTCCTGATTTGCTTGCTAAAGAAATACAAAATTCTTTAACAATTCCCATAATAGGTATCGGCGCAGGTAATTATTGCGATGGGCAAGTAAGAGTTACTGCAGATTTGTTAGGGCTCAATGATGATCAACCCCCATTTTGCCAACCAATTATCCAAGGAAAGAGATTATTTAAGGATAAATTAAAAGAATGGGTAGATTCTGAAAGACTTAATTAACCTCATCCCACCACTTAAACATAGAAACAAGAACTTGATTGCTTAGTTCCATGCCATTAGGCTCACTTAAAAAGAATCTGTTGCCCTTTCTTACTAAAAGTCCACTTTTAAGAAACCTTTCCCATTCTTCAAGCAATTTACAAAAATTGCTTTCAAATTTCTTGTTTTCCCAGTTCTGTTCTTTAAACACTTCTTGTATATCTAAACCCTCTTTGAGTCTTAATCCCAACATTATTTTCTCATCAAGTTCTTTATAAACAAACTCCTTATTAGATAGGGATGAATCTAAATTAAATTCGCATTGTCTAGTTACCCATTCTTTATAATCTCTACTAACTCTTGGTCTAGTAAACTTTTTACCCCAAGGTGAACTAGTGGAACCTTGACCAAAACTCCACCAGCCTAAACCTCTCCAATAAACTCTATTGTGTCTCGATTGATGTCGCGGAAGGCAATAGTTTGAAATTTCATATCTTGAATACCCTGAGTTTTTTAAAATTAAATGTGTTGATTCACTATTTCTAAAAGCTTCTTCATCACTTGGGAGTTTTAATTTGCCTAAATTAGCTAATTTTTTAAAAACAGTGCCATTTTCAATATTTAAATCGTAAATAGATAGATGCGGTGGTGAAAATGTTATTGCTTTTTTTAAGTCATCTTGCCATTCTTTAAAGCCACTAAGTGGCAAGTTTTGAATTAAATCTAAACTCCAGCTTTTTATTAACCCAGAATCATATTCTCTCTTCAACCAGAAACAAGATTTTTCTGCATCTTCTCTCAAATGACGCCTTCCCGACTTTTGAAGTATCTGGTTATTAAAACTTTGTACTCCGAGACTAAATCTATTTATGCCAGCATTTATAAATCCAAAAAGATCATCTTGAGTAAAACTAGCTGGATCAATCTCCATAGTGATTTCAGCACCATAGTCAATTCCATAATTTTCTTTAAAAAGATCAATTAATTCTTTGATTTGGGTAGGATCTAAAATTGATGGTGTACCACCTCCTATATAAATTGTCGATAAAGGAGATTTATGCTTAATTGACAATATTTCTTTATATAAAAATTGCAAATACTCTTGAACAGTTTTGCTTCCATAACCTTTTAAAGTTTCAACTCTGTTTCCTAGTGGAATCACTGCAAAATCACAATAAAAACACCTTCTGTGGCAAAAAGGAATGTGCACATAAGCACTTCTTGGAAACTTATTCATAATCTAAATTCATTTTTAAGCTCCAAAAAAGTATCAAGGATTGAAAAAAATAAAATCCTTATTTACTCAATTAATAAATCCTAGTAGATTATAGATATGACAGATATCTTAGTATTAATTTTATTTATATTTTCTGGGGCTGCTTCAGGATGGCTTGGTGTTGATTTATTGCCAGTAGACATCCTTAAACAGGTATCTAATGTAGAAGGTTTTAGAATTGTTTTAGCAATAATTGGTTTTTTTGTAGGATTAGCAGCTGGTTTTGTATTCCTTCAACTTAGAAAGACTTTTCTTGATCAAATAAGAACAATGCCAACTGACTTACTAATAAGTAGGTCCGTTGGATTAATTTTAGGATTACTTGTTGCGAATCTCCTACTTGCTCCAATACTATTAATTCCCTTCCCTAGAGAAGTTTTTTTCGCAAAACCCTTAGCAGCTATATTAAGCAACATTTTCTTTGGTGTGCTTGGTTATAAGTTGGCAGATACCCATGGAAGGACATTATTGAGATTATTCAATCCAAATAATACTGATGCATATCTAGTCAATGAAGGAATCCTCCCTGCTGCAAGTCCAAAAATTCTTGATACCAGCGTAATTATTGATGGAAGAATCAATGGCTTATTAAGTTGTGGCTTATTAGAAGGGCAATTAATAGTTGCTCAAAGTGTAATTGATGAATTACAAACTTTAGCTGACTCAAGCAGTAATGAAAAAAGGTCGAAAGGCAGAAGAGGTCTCAAGTTATTAAAAGAATTAAGAGATTTATATGGGAGAAGACTTGTAATAAACCCAACAAAGTATGAAGGTAATGGGGTAGATGAAAAACTCCTTAAAATTACTGAGGATATGACAGGAACTTTAATTACAGCTGATTATAATCTTTCTCAGATCGCTGAAGTTAAAGAATTAAAAGTTATGAATTTGAGTGATTTGGTTATTGCTCTAAGGCCAGAAGTACAACCAGGAGAGTCACTTAATATAAAAATCGTCAGAGAAGGCAAAGAAAAAATGCAAGGTATTGGATACTTAGATGACGGGACAATGGTTGTTATTGATGAGGCAAAGAATTTTGTAGGAAGTAGATTAGATATTGTCATCACAGGAGCATTACAAACTCCCACTGGAAGAATGGTCTTTGGAAAACTAATAAATAATCCTGAGTCAAACAAATCTTTTAAATCACCAGCGACACAGGGCTAAATCTAGCTAGAATCAGTTCAATCTTAATTTTGTGATACAAATGACTGTATCTGCTCCTTATTACGGCGAGAACACCGTTATGAGGACCCCGCCCCCTGATCTTCCCTCTCTTTTACTTAAAGAGCGAATTGTTTATCTTGGTTTACCATTATTTTCTGATGATGATGCGAAAAGACAATTAGGAATGGATGTTACTGAGCTAATCATTGCTCAACTTCTTTATTTAGAATTTGACGATCCAGAAAAACCGATCTATTTCTATATCAATTCAACTGGGACAAGTTGGTACACTGGTGACGCAGTTGGTTTTGAAACAGAAGCTTTTGCCATCTGCGATACAATAAGCTACATCAAGCCTCCAGTTCACACAATATGTATCGGACAAGCAATGGGGACTGCTGCAGTTATTCTTTCATCTGGAACTAAGGGGCAAAGAGCCGCTCTTCCACATGCTTCTATTGTTTTGCATCAACCTATAAGCGGAGCAAGAGGCCAAGCAACTGATATCCAAATAAGAGCTGAGGAAGTTTTGAAAAATAAAAAATCAATGCTGGAGATTTTATCTCGAAATACTGGAAAGACTATTGAAGAACTCTCAAAAGACTCCGACAGGATGAGTTATCTCAACCCCCAAGAAGCCCTTGATTATGGAGTTATCGATAGAATACTTACAAGTCAAAAAGATCTACCAAAAAAAATTTAACACTCACAAACTATTTTAAAATCATGCCAATAGGAACTCCAAGCGTGCCTTACAGACTTCCAGGAAGTCAATACGAAAGATGGGTCGATATATATACAAGATTAGGTGTTGAAAGAATTCTTTTTCTCGGACAAGAAGTGAATGATGGAATTGCTAATAGCCTTGTTGCACAAATGCTTTATTTAGATTCTGATGACAATTCCAAACCTATCTATCTTTATATAAATAGCCCAGGAGGTTCAGTAACTGCTGGTTTGGCTATATATGACACTATTAAATACGTAAAGAGTGATGTAGTAACGATATGTGTAGGCCTTGCAGCCTCCATGGGAGCGTTCCTATTGGCTGCTGGTACAAAAGGTAAAAGAGTTGCTTTGCCCCACAGCAGAATAATGATTCATCAACCCTTAGGAGGGACATCTCAACGCCAAGCAAGTGACATTGAGATTGAAGCTAAGGAAATTTTAAGAATTAAAGATATGTTAAACATGTCTATGGCAGATATGACAGGCCAATCATTTGAGAAAATTGAAAAGGATACTGATAGAGATTATTTTCTGAGTGCGGAAGAAGCAAAAAATTATGGATTAATCGATAGAGTAATTACACATCCAAGCGAAGCAAATCAGTCTTAAACTCTCTAAATTAATATTTTAATTTTAATCTTTAAATTAATAATTTTTTTGGTTTATTGCTACCTTAATGTCTAAAATAACAATTATCAAATGCAAAGAAGCTACAACTAATGACCCAACTCTTTTACGACACCGATGCTGATCTAAGTCTTTTAAATAATAAAACAATCGCGATTATTGGATATGGATCACAAGGTCATGCACACGCCCTAAACCTCAAAGATAGCGGCATGGATGTAATAGTTGGATTATATAAAGGAAGTAAGTCTGAAAGCAAAGCTATTAGAGATGGTCTACAAGTCTTTAGCGTTTCTGAAGCTTGCGAAAAAGCAGATTGGATTATGATTCTCCTCCCCGATGAGTTTCAGAAAGATGTTTACCTTAAAGAAATAGAACCAAACTTAAAAGAAGGCAAGATACTAAGTTTTGCTCATGGCTTCAATATAAGATTCGAACTTATCAAGCCTCCTAGTTTTGTGGATGTTGTAATGATTGCCCCAAAAGGACCTGGACACACTGTTCGTTGGGAATATCAGAATGGTCAAGGAGTTCCAGCACTGTTTGCAGTTGAGCAGGATTCTTCCGGAAGTGCACGATCATTGGCAATGGCTTACGCTAAAGGGATTGGCGGAACGAGAGCTGGGATTCTTGAAACAAACTTTAAAGAAGAAACAGAAACTGATTTATTTGGCGAACAAGCGGTTTTGTGCGGAGGATTATCAGAACTTGTCAAATCAGGCTTCGAAACTCTTGTAGAGGCAGGATATCAGCCCGAACTTGCTTACTTCGAATGCTTACATGAAGTTAAACTTATTGTTGATTTAATGGTGAAGGGAGGCTTATCTCAAATGAGAGATTCCATTTCAAATACTGCAGAATATGGAGATTATGTAAGTGGTAAAAGACTTATCAATAGTGGCACAAAGAAAGAAATGCAGAAAATTCTAAAAGATATTCAAGATGGAACTTTTGCTAAGAATTTTGTGGAAGAATGCAATAAAAACAAACCCTTAATGACTAAATTAAGAGAAGAGAACTCAAAACATGAAATTGAGAAAGTAGGAAAAGGTCTGCGCTCGATGTTCAGTTGGCTGAAATAAATTTATTTTTAATATTCCTTGGATCGATTGGTTTTGATTTATTGATCGGCGATCCAAGATTCTTAATCCACCCTGTTCAAGTAATTGGCTTGTACATTAAAAAAATATCTGATTACCTCATAAATAATTTTGGGGAAAATAAAAATATATTGTTTTGGGGAGGTTTAATCGTAGCTATATCAACCATTGGAATGAGTTTTGGTTTAGGAAAATTGATAGAACTCAGTTATGTGCAATCAAGAAATAATTTTTTTAGTGGATTGTTAATTTTTTTTGGGCTTTCAAGTTGTATTGCGACTAAGGGACTTATTTCAAGTGTCAAAGATATTGCAGAACTAATAGAACGCGAAGTAATTAATGACCAAAATGAGAGAATAATAAAAAGGAAGGTACAAAGGATAGTTAGTAGGGATGTAAGTTCATCTTCTTTAAAACATCTCTTGAGATCAAGTACAGAGAGTCTTACCGAAAATTCTGTTGATGGAATATTTGGGCCATTATTTTGGATTTTTATTGGAATTTTTTTTATGAAATTTTCAATTTTTCTACCAGGGCCTTTATCACTTGGTTTTTCTTATAAAGCTATAAGTACTTTAGATTCAATGATAGGTTACAAATATGATTATTTTAGATATTTAGGTTTTTTCAGTGCAAAAATCGAAGATATTTTTACGTTTGTTCCTTCAAGATTAGTTTTAATCACATTACCTTTAGTTAGTCCCAAAATTAATGAGTATGGATCAATCATAAAAAAAAGCTATCTTGATGGTAAAAAATATGATTCGCCTAATGCCGGGATTTCAGAAGCTATATTTGCTTATATTTCTGATATAAAATTGGGTGGTGAAAGTAAATATAAAAATGAGATTATTGAGAAGCCATTGATCAATGCGAATGGAGATAATTGCACTGGAGAAAAAATTAAATTAATTTGTCAATTAATTTTGAGATTACAATTATTATGGATAATAATTTTTTTCTTTATTTTTTTTTTAATTTCATCTTTAATTTAACAATAAATTAGTTTTAAAACCACTAAGATAAAGTATAAAAATTCTATGCAAGAAAACGGTTCTCCAATAAAAAATCAAAATGATGATTTTACTAATACATCATCAACTGATAATGAATATTCAAAATGGGTAGACAATCAGGGAGATGAAGTAAAGAATGTTTTTGGATTTAATAGCAGTGCTGAACTTGTAAATGGTAGAGCAGCAATGATCGGATTCTTAATGCTCATATTAACTGAGTTAGTTTTTAGCGGCAGACCTGTTACTTCTTCAATTTTTGGTATTAATTAAAAATGGAAGCAAAAAAATCAAATCCAATAAAAGTATTCTTATACATATCTGTATGGGTAATAATTTGGGGAACTTTAGGATCTTTGATCGATTTTCCTCTTTATAAAAATAAAATCTACTTAGAAGGAAGCATATATCAATATCTTACTTTCGCAGTTACGGCAATTATTTCTATTATATCTGCAAAGTTTTTTTATAAGAAAATTAATCTATAAAAACTTGTACCTAAATTTCTTAATAATTTTTGCTGGCTCTTTATTTTCATTGGACTCGTAAAGTATCCACTGATGTGTCTCAGTATCATGATCACAACCAAAATTTCCAGATAGGTTATCGTAACTTGCAAGATATGAATGACAATTTTGGTCTGCCTCAAAAGCAGAATCATAACCTGTTAGAAAATATATCAAAAATAAGACAGTTATTAACAAAAAAAATACTTGAGAAACTAAATTAACTACCTTCATAAGAAATTCTAAAATTTAAATATATCATCTAATAAAATTTTTCGATCTAAAAATATAGCTAACGACCAATATTAAATACAAAGTCTTGGAATTCTTGATTCTTTAAATACAGGATTACTAGTAATATTAAAATAATATTTAAGGCTATTACTATTGATCCAAAAATATTTATTTGTTTTTTACCTGGCAAAGTGTAAGTAAATTTCTTGCCTTTAAGAAAACCAGCTAAGCCTTTTTTTTCTTGTTTTGTTTCTTTTATTTGAGTATTGTTCTTAACTTCATTATCAGAAAAACCTTTTACCATTTAAAATTAAATAACAAATTAATAATATTCCAAAAATATAAATTATTTTAATAATTAACAATTTTTAATCACATATGGGATCATTAATGAAATTATTTCATTTGAGGAATTATTAAAAAAATAAGTTTCAATAATTTCCGTTTGCAGCCCCAATAAACTAGATTGACATTTAAATTTATTTTGGTCATATACTACAAATTGAAGTTTTTCAATTTCAGAAACTAATTCTTTACATACTTGGGTTCGAGAATCTTTAAAACAATCACTAGATTGTCTTAAAATCTTTGACTTTGTTGATATGGTTTCTGCCATAAGAAAATTTGTTAATAATAAAAATTTTAAGCATAAAATAGTTAAAAATTTCATTACTTTTTAAGATTTAAAAATTTTGGATACTTCGGCAGGAGTTTTGGTGATTGAGCCAATTATATTTTATTGCGATTAAAAAAAGATGCCCTAAAAGAGCACCTTGTTATTAAGGAAAGAAATAGATTAAAAAGATTACCCTTGAACTCTATCCTTGAAAAGTTTTCCTGCAGAGAATGTAGGAACTCTTTTAGCAGGTATTGCTATTTTTTCGCCTGTCTTGGGGTTTAATCCCTGTCTTGCAGAACGATCTCTTGGTTCGAAAGAACCAAATCCTAGTAAAGAGACTTTTTTGCCTTCCACTACTGAATCTACAATAGTTTCAATAGCTGCATCAACAACTAAAGAAACATCAGTTTTTGTGAGCTCTGTACGAGCTGCAACAAGATTTACTAAATCAGCTTTGTTCATTGAAATTTAAATTAAAGCAAAGGTTTTAAAAAAAAGATTTAAATCGAGTTTTAAACCTCGAACTTCCACATCATATGGAGCAAATTCAAATACGGCAACCGAAAATGCCGGCGGCGCAAAGCTTTATACAAATTTTAGGGACATTTTTAGCAACATTATTTATTTTTACAGCCGCGTTTTTTCATTTATAAAAAATAGACTCTTTATAGAGAGAACAGCTAAAAGCGTTGGTGGCACTGGATTTAGCCTTAAAAAATCTAACTATATTTATCGAAGGTAAAAAATATCAAAGGGGGAGGAATTTAAGATATTGAGCTATTTATTATGTTTTATTAATTTTCAGATATATTTCCTTCTCATCACATGAAAAAGCATAATTTGTATTTTGAAATCAAGAAAAATCTGTTTTTCTTATTATTAAACTTTCTCTCTAAATCGTTTTATGCACTGAGCAGATGGATGTAGGAATTTTAATAAATTAAAAAATTAATACTCTCCAAGATCTAATAAAGTTGATTAGTGAAGCCTTAAATTTGAGTTTTTTTTTTAATTTTGCATCTATTATTCAAATATCAGTAATTAAATAAATTATCTAAATATTTTACTAATCTATGACAAAGAGAAAGTGATTCATCTCAATAAAGGTAAACCATTTCCTTTAGGGAGTTCTCTAACTTCACAAGGGGTTAATTTTTCCTTAATAGCCACAAATGCAGAATATGTAGAAATTTTATTGTTTGAGAAAGAGGATTCTATTTCCCCAAAAAGTATATTCAAATTAGATCGGACTCATAATAAAGGTCCTTATTGGCATGCGGAAATAAAAAATCTAGATGAAGGTTGTATTTACGCTTTTAGAGTAAAACAAAAAAACAATGAAATTAATAATAACTATGAAAAAAAAGTACTACTTGATCCATGTTCAAGGGGTATTACCGGATGGGGAAGTTATAAAAGAGAAAACGCATTAAAAACTCAAGAAAATACAAAGTCTTGTCTAAAAAGCGTTGTTTGCGATAGAAAATTTTTTAATTTTAAGGATTATCCAAGACCGAAACATTCTTGGGAAGAAACAATTATTTATGAACTCCATATCAAAGCTTTCACTGAATCAACTGATAAAGATGAAAGTTGTTTTAAGAAATTTTTAAAAAAAATTCCGTATCTCAAAGAACTGGGTATTACAACAATTGAATTACTTCCAATTTTTTGTTTTGATCCTACTGATGCCCCAAATGGTCTAAAAAATTTTTGGGGTTATAGTCCAATTAATTGGTTTACTCCGCATTTTGAATATCTTTCGAATAAATCCGCCGAAAAGAATAGAGAGGAATTTAGAAGATTTGTAGAGGAATGTCATAAAGCAGACATTGAAGTCATCTTAGATGTTGTATATAATCACACTTCCGAAGGTGATTCAAAAGGGCCAGCAATATCTTGGAAAGGAATAGATGAAAATCTTTATTACTTTATTGGAAAAGATAAAAATTATCAGGACGTCTCCGGATGTGGTAATACTATTGCAGCAAACAGAGGATTAGTTAGAAAACTAATAATTGAATCATTAAAATGTTGGGCGAGTGAATTAGGAGTTGATGGTTTTAGATTTGATTTAGGAATTGCTCTTTCAAGAGGAGAAAATCTTTCACCGCTTGATAATCCTCCAATTTTTGAAGATATAGAATGTGAACCAGAACTTATCGATATCAAGTTCATAAGTGAGCCATGGGATTGTGGCGGTTTATATAAATTAGGTGATTTCCCATCTAAAAATACTTTCACTTGGAATGGTCATTTTAGAGATGACTTGCGGAAATTTTGGAAGGGGGACAAAGATACAGCTTGGAATATGAGCGATAAAATAAAAGGGACTCCATCTATTTATAAAGAAAATAATATTTTCCCAAAATCAATAAATTTTATTACTTCACATGATGGATTTACTCTAAAAGATTTAGTAACTTTCAATAGAAAACATAATTTTGCCAATAGAGAACAAAATAGAGATGGTGATAACCATAACAATTCTTGGAATCATGGTACAGAGGGACCAACTACAAACTTATTAATTAATGATTTAAGAAAAAGACAACAAAAAAACCTTATTCTTAGTTTACTTATATCTAAAGGTGTTCCAATGATACTTATGGGTGATGAGATAGGAAGGTCACAAGGCGGTAACAATAATTCTTGGTGCCAAAATAATTTATTGGGCTGGATGAATTGGGAAGATGGCCAACAAGATTTGGAACTATTAGAATATTTCAAATACGTTATAAAAATCCGAAAAAAATTAATAAAAATTTTTAATCCATCATCCCCCCCTGATAATCAAACCAATGAAAAAATTCCAAGATATCATTGGCATGGAATAAAGTTAGATAGACCCGATTGGAGTAGTTGGTCTCACACAGTTGCCTTTAGCATTAACAAAGGCAATACTAATCCTATGGTCTGGATAGGTTTAAATGCATATTCAAAAAGCATCGATTTCCCCTTGCCGAAATGTAAAAATAATTGGTTAAAAGTTGTTGACACTAGCATCTCTAAGATTTTTAAACCCTTAACTATTTATGAAAAATCTGTTTCAATAAAGAGTAGAAGCTCTTTATTAATCATTTCAGAAGAATTATTTGGAACAAAAAACAATATATTTTAAGAGCGGGCGGCGGGAATCGAACCCGCATCTTCAGCTTGGAAGGCTGAGGTTTTACCACTAAACCACGCCCGCATTAAGTAATAGAATTACCATTGCAATAATACAGTATCAAACAATCAACAAAGTAAAAAGATTGGAAAATTCACACTCGATAAAAAATATTACTAGATCAACTACAAGATTAATGTTCTCTTATGGGCTAGGAGATGCAGGCACAGGTTTAGTCGCGACGCAATTTGGTTTTTTTCTGTTCAAGTTCTTTATTTCTGCTGGTTTACCAGTAATAATTGCAGGTTCATTATTAATGCTGATAAAGATATGGGACGCAGTAAATGATCCTTTAATTGGTTGGTTAAGTGATCGAACTAAATCAAAATGGGGGCCTAGAATCCCTTGGATGGTAGCAGCATCTGTTCCTCTTGGTTTCTCTTTAGCTGCAATATGGTGGACACCCACTGGTTCCGTGTTAACCAAGACTATATACTATGCCATAATTTCTATAGTCGTAATGACTGCTTATACGAGTATAAACCTTCCTTTTGCAGCTCTATCTACTGAAATTTCTGAAAAAACATCAATAAGAACGAGATTAAACGCCTCTAGATTTACTGGCTCAATAATTGCAGGACTAACTGGTTTAATAATCGCTGGAGTTGTATTAGGTTCTGAAGGGTCAGCGAATGATGAATATTTTTTAATGGGTAAAATAAGTGGATTTATTGCAGTTGCTGCAACATTAATTTCTTGTTGGGGATTGGCTCCATTTGCAAAAAAAGCACGAAGGCCTTCAGGGAAAGTGGAAGCTATAACACTTCAATTCAAAAGAATTTTCAGAAATAAAAAATTTCTAAAAATTATTACGCTATATATTCTTCTCTGGTGCGCCTTACAATTAATGCAAACTGTAGCCTTAATTTATGTAGAAGATGTACTGAATGTACCAACATATATTGCGAAGTGGATACCGATACCTTTCCAAATAAGCGCTTTAGTGGGTTTACAAATATGGACCAAAGTATCAAATAAACTGAATAGGATTTCAGCTTTAAACTATGGAGCGATGATTTGGATTCTTTCATGTACGTCAACTTTGTTTTTACCCTCTTTATCAAGGGTTTCAGGTGTTGGGGATAAATTATTTCTAAATTCGGGAAATATAATTTTGTTCATTCTTTTAATTTTCATAATCTGTCTTATTGGTATTGGAGCTTCAACTGCTTTTCTTATCCCTTGGTCACTACTTCCTGATGCGATAGATGAAGATCCAGAGAAACCAGCAGGACTTTATACCGCTTGGATGGTGCTTATTCAGAAGATTGGTATCGCTTTAAGTGTTCAATTATTAGGATTTTTATTGTATTTATCTGGTTATCAATCATGCTTGGTTGATCAAGATGGGCAAAATATTATGGGAAAATGCTTCTCAGCACAATTAACTATTAGATTATGTATTGGTTTTATACCCTCAATATTGGTAATAATTGGTCTTTTAATCATGAGAAAATGGGATCGAAAATTAATTACAAACTAATATAAAGATATGTATTATCCTAATTTTTTCAAAAGACTTCTAAGCAGCTTAATCATTGGCGGGCAAGCAATTAATTTTATCTTTAGAGGTAAAATTTCCAAAAATGATCTCTTTGACCAACTTATGGAGTCAGGTCCTGGAAGTTTGTTAATTGTACTAATTACAGGAATTGCCGCAGGTACAGTTTTTAATATTCAAGTTGCATCACAACTCACAAGTATGGGGGTTTCAAGTGAAATTGGAGGTTTATTAGCAGTAGGTATGGCGAGAGAAATGGCTCCCCTTTTAACTGCAACTTTAATGACTGGAAAGGTTGCCACTGCTTATGCTGCTCAATTGGGCACTATGAAAGTCACAGAACAAATTGAGGCAATAACCATGTTAAGGACTGAACCAGTCCAATATTTAGTAGTCCCAAGGTTACTATCGATGGTAATAATGTCTCCAATACAGTGTCTTTTGTTTTTATCTGTAGCTTTATGGAGCGGACAAATTTGGAGCACAATTTTTTATAAAGTTCCTCCAATAGTTTTTTGGACATCTGTAAGATCAGGTAATGTGAGTTTAACCAGTACAGACTTAACTTCAATGTTAATAAAATCTGTAGTGTTCGGATTACTTATTTCAATCATTGCTTGTGGTTATGGACTCACAACTAAAGGTGGTCCAAAAGAAGTTGGAACAAGTACAACAGGCGCAGTTGTAATGACTCTCGTTACTGTATCTTTAATGGATGTATTTCTAACACAAATTTTATTTGGATGATCCTATGTTTTACACTAAACCCAAAAAAGAGGAACCAGTAATAATATCTCCATCATTTCAGTTGCCAATCATTCTAATAGTATCTAGTTTTATGCTTTTGTTTTTGAATATTGGTTCTTTGCCAACAATAGTTTTTGCTTCTTTTAGCTTTTTTTTATTACTTCAGTCGTTCACCTTAAGAATAAAAATAACAAATGATGATTTTATCGTTTTACAATTAGGGAAAGAGATTAGAACTTTCCCCTTCAAGAACTGGATATCATGGAAATTCTTTTTCCCTATAATCCCAGGTATTTTTTATTTTAGAGAAAAGTCCAGTCCTCATTTATTACCAATTTTATTTAATCCAAAGCAATTAAAAGATGAGCTCATAAAAAAAGTTGACTCCCTTGAAATTAAAAACTCTTAAAATTCAGACTTTGCCTATTCATCAAAATCATTTAAATGACCAATACAGAAATTTCCGACAATAATCCTGAAAAGGAATTAATAATAGATAAGTCTATTTCAGATGATAAAACCAAACAAATTAGTAAGAAAAATACAACGCAAAATAAAAAAATTACTGAAAAAAACGGCAAATCAACAAAATCTTTTGATGAAATTTCTAATGAAATTTTTAGAGATCTCGTTTCAAAAAAAGACTCTTTAGTTAAAGAAATAAAAGAGTTAGAAACAAAAAAAAATGAAATAGAAAAAGATATTGAGTCAAATTTTAAAGGACAGTCAGATAATATTGCTAAAAGAGTGAAAGGCTTTCAAGAGTACTTAACAGGAGCTTTGCAGAATCTTTCACAAAACGTAGAGAAACTTGAATTAGTTTCTCAACCAATAATCGTTAAGCCTTCTCCCCTTGATGAGAAAAATCAAGACGTTAGCACAAATAATGTAGTTAATGTTCCCGCTCTTTCTGAAACATTTAAACCAGATGAAAAGATTATAAAAAGTTGCTTTTTAAGTTTTACTGAACAACCTGACTTTTATGCAGAACCTTGGAAATTAAGACGGAGTCTTGATTCATCAGATATAGAAATTATGGATGATTGGTTCTTTAACATGGGAGGAAGAGGTTCTCTTGAAAGTAGAGGGTCTCGACAAAAAAATGCCTTGTTATCAGCGGGTTTAATATCTATTCTTGGCGAATTATATGGAGAACAGTTTCAAACTCTTATTTTAGCTTCTCAGCCTGAACGATTAGGTGAATGGAGAAGAATTCTTCAAGATTCACTTGGTCTCACAAGGGATGACTTTGGACCTAATAGTGGGATTGTTCTTTTTGAAAGGCCTGAAGGTGTCATCGAGAGAGCTGATAGATTAGAAGCGAATGAAGAATTGCCATTTATTATTATTGATGCATCAGAAACCTCTGTTGAAATTCCAATACTTCAATTCCCATTATGGGTTGCATTTGCTGGTTCAGATAATGAAATTTACGATGATCTTGAACTAAGCTAAGCCTTATGAATATCTTTATAATTTTCCTAAGTTATCTTTTAGGATCACTTCCTACAGGTTTTTTAATTGGAAAATATCTAAAAAATATAGATCTAAGAACTCTAGGTTCTGGATCTACAGGTGCCACAAATGTCTTAAGAAATGTTGGGAAATGGCCAGCACTTTTTGTATTTATCATTGACGTTGGGAAAGGCCTTATTGCAGTAAAAATTGCTCAATATTACACTGATCAAGGATTAATAGAAGTTATAGCAGGGATATCCGCTATCTCAGGACATATTTGGCCAATATGGCTTAGAGGTAAAGGAGGAAAAGCTGTCGCAACTGGATTAGGTATGTTTTTAGCTCTTTCTTGGAAAGTTGGACTCGCATCTCTTGGTATTTTTTTAATAGTCCTAACAAAAACTAAATTTGTTTCTTTATCCAGTATTTCAGCTGCAATCTTACTTCCTATTTTTATGTTTTTTTACCTAGGTAAATACATACACTCATATTTTTTTATAAGTTTAATTGTGGGATTGTTAGTAATCTGGAAACATAGAACAAACATTACAAGATTGCTCAAGGGAGAAGAATCCAAAATTAATCAGAATCAATAGATTTAAATATTTCTATTAGAGCTTTATTAGGATCTATAGCTTTTGATATTGATCTACCAATAACTAACTTAGAAGCGCCATTATATATAGCTTCATGTGGAGTCATAATTCTATTTTGATCATCTTTATTATCAATATTTAATCTGATGCCTGGTGTAATAAGTTCAAAATTATCCTTATAAATAGATCTCAAAATTTTCACCTCCCAAGGGGAACATACACATCCATCTAATCCGGCATCAAAAGACAATTTTGCAAGTCTCAATACATTTTCTTCAATTGAATTATTTCTGTCAAGATCAGTTTGAAAATCTTTAAGAGAAAAGCTTGTTAAAATAGTTATTCCTACAACAAATGGAGGTTTAACACTGACTGAGGTGGCTCCTTCTAAAGATGCTTTCTTCGAATCCTTAAGAGCTTTTAGACCTGATGAAGCATGAATAGAAATTATATCAACCCCTAATTTTGAAACTTGGAAACATGCTGCTCGCATGGTATTTGGAATATCATGAAATTTTAAGTCTAAAAAAATTTTTTTATTTAAACTTTTTAATATTTCAATAACTCTTGGACCTTCCCTAACAAAAAGCTCTAAACCAACTTTCACCCACTTAATATTAGGACATTTTTCCAGAAGTAATTTTGCTTGACTAACATCTAATCCATCAATTGCCAATATTATTTTATCTTCTGAGTTAAATCTTTTATTCATCAGTTTTCAGTTTTCAAACCTCTTAATTATTTTTTTTCCAATTTGCAAAATTTTTCCTTCCAAATCCTTTTTTGAATTAAAAACTAAATCAGGATTTGTTAGTTTCTGACTATCAATTTTTACACTCCCACCTTTAATAGATCTTTTGGATTCGCTGCTAGATTTGAAAAGTTTTAGAGCACTTAACAAGTAAAAAAACTTTACTGGAAAAACTACTTCTTTTAAAGAAATCTCCGGAATTTCTCCAACTTTTTCTTTGTGTCCAAGGAATAATTTTTCGCAGTTTGATTGCACCTTTAATGCTTCTTCAGCCCCATGGAATAAAGCAGTAACTTCTAAAGCCATTCTTCTCTGTAATTCACGAGGATTTGAGTTTTCAAGAAAATTTAAATCTAATTCAGTAAGTAATTCAAAATAGGTAGGTATTATATTATCTGGTACTTTTTCTAATTTTGAATACATTGAAAGAGCATCTTCAGTCAAACCGACGGTATTAAATTCAGATTTACTCATCTTCTTAATTCCATCTAAACCTGTCAAAATTGGCAACAGAACACCAAATTGAGGGTCTTGTTTAAAATGCCTTTGAAGATCTCTTCCTATTGCAATATTAAATTTCTGATCTGTGCCTCCAAGCTCAATATCTGATTGAACAACTACCGAATCGTAACCTTGTAATAATGGATATAAGAATTCATGCAAAGCAATTGGAACTTGCGAAATGTACCTTTTATTAAATTCCTCCTTAGCTAGCATTTGACTAACTGTTGCACTCCCCATTAATTCAATTATCGAATTAAGATTTAATCCTTTTAACCATTCACTGTTATATCTAATTTCTATTCTATCTTTTGAATCAAAATCTAAAATAGATTCATTAGCTGGCTTTCCCATCCCTAGTTGGGTTAAGTATGTTTTTGCATTATCCTTAACTTGTTTTTCCGATAACTGAACTCTTGTTTTGTTTTTTCCGGTTGGGTCTCCAATTTGAGCAGTAAAATCCCCAATAATTAGAACTGCGATATGTCCATTATCTTGGAATGCCCTAAGTTTTTTAAACAATATGCTGTGCCCAATATGAATATCTGTTCCAGTTGGATCGATCCCGAGTTTAACCCTTAATTTTTTATTATTTTTTTTTGCATTATCAATAATCTCCGAAAAGGTTTGATCTGTTCCCTTAATTGGAAAATATTCTTCTATTCCTCTTGCCAGCCATGATGGCAATATAAAATTATCTGACATGAAGCTTTAATAGTTAAATTTAAGAAGTTTTATCAAGTTCATCCTTCATTCTTATCAAAGTTTTATTCATTTGGTCGAACATTTGATCAGGAGTAATCCCAAATTGACTTAACTGTGTCTTTAATTGTTCTACTGTCATTTTTGCTTGAAAATCTTCAGACAATTCAAATCTCTTCATAAAAACCTTATAACGATCCATAAGAGATTCCATTTTTTTTATAAACATTTTTTTTCCTTCTCTGTCAAATTTTCCATAATCAGAACCAAGTTTCATAAGTTCTTGGTAATCTGTAAAAAGCTTTTTAGCTTCTTCTTGAACAATGTCTGACTCAAAAAATCCCATTTCTATTTTTTTACTTCGCAAGAATAAGGCTCAATTACAAGATAACAAGAATCTTTTAAATTGATTAGAAGATTAATAAATTTTAGTTTATAAATAATTCTTTGATTTATATTTTTTCAGAACTAAATTTAGTAGACATGTTCCATAAATATTGAAAAAATTTAATGTGAATAATATTTCAAACCAAAATAGACAATTTGAATTATTTGGTTCAAATGTAAATACATCTATTAATCTTCAACACTCAAATAATCTAAAAATCAAAAGCAAAATCCTAACTGAATGGAGAAATAGAGTATATAATCACCAATTCAAAATTTCAAAAGATACTCACAATAAAAATATGCACCAAACAAGTCTTTCAATAAATACAATTTCCAATGAAAGAAAAATTGATCCGTTTTCCCTGCAGCCATTATCATTGAACTTTTGGAGAACCAATCAATATATACACAATGGTCCAGCATTGTATTTTGTAATTGACTCGATGGAGAGTTCAAAAATAATCCTTTATATAGGAGAAACAAATTCAGCAAATAAAAGATGGAAGGGAGAACATGACTGTAAAAATTACCTCATGAACTATAAAGAAGCTCTAGCTCATAACAAACTCTCAAGTCACCAAGATATTCGTTTCTTCTTAGATGTACCTAAAGAAGTAAGATTAAGACGTAAATTAGAACAGCAACTGATATATTTATGGTTACCACCTTTTAATAAAGAAACTCGAGATAGGTGGGCAACTACTTTCACAAACAACTAAAAGTTAATTAAATCCATTTTACAAATGCAATTTTCCACATTCCAAAAAAATCTAGATAACTGGCAAGGGACTTCATTAATTTTTGGAGTTTTAGAGGAAGAAGTTGCAAGCCAACTTGAAAAAATAAAATTTGCTATTGACCCAAAATTATTACTAAAAAAAGTTACTCAAAAAAAATTTAAAGGAGAAAAAGGAAAAACTTTAAGCTTTGAATTTTTAGATCAAAAATTAGAAACTTTAACCATAGTTGGTCTTGGCAAATCAAAAGAAGTAAATAAAAGTGATATAGAAAACTCTATAGGAAATCTAGTTAGGAAAACTGTTGATAAAAATGAAAAAATCAGCATCTTGCTACCTTGGGAATTAATAAATTCACAATTAGAAATAAATCAATTAGCAGAGTCAGCAAGATTATCTGCCTATAAGGACAATAGATTCAATAAGAAAAAAGATGAAAAGGAAGTTCTTAGAGAAATTGAATTTTTGAATTTAAAAAAATTTGAGAATATTAGCTTTGAAGAGACAGCACAAATATGTGAAGGTGTAGAACTTGCTAGAAGACTTGTAGCAGCCCCTCCAAATAGTCTTACGCCTCAGGAAATGTCTATACAAGCTTCTCAAATAGCTAAAGATCATGGTCTAGAAGTAAAAATTTTAGAGGCAAAAGATTGTGAAGATTTAGGAATGGGTGCATATTTAGCTGTAGCAAAAGGTTCTGATCTAGATCCTAAATTTATACACCTTACTTTAAAGTCAGAGGGGCCTATAAAAGAAAAGATTGCGCTTGTTGGGAAAGGTTTAACCTTTGATTCAGGAGGATACAATCTGAAAGTAGGAGCCTCTCAAATTGAAATGATGAAATATGATATGGGCGGAAGCGCTGCTGTTTTAGGAGCAGCAAAAGCACTTGGAGCAATAAAACCAAAGGGACTAGAAATTCATTTTATTGTGGCATCTTGCGAAAACATGATAAATGGATCTGCAGTTCATCCAGGAGATGTAGTGATGGCATCTAATGGTAAGACAATTGAAATAAATAACACTGATGCAGAGGGTAGACTCACATTAGCTGATGCTTTAACTTACGCATCCAATTTAAAACCGGATTCAATAATAGATCTCGCAACTTTAACAGGAGCTATTGTTGTTGCATTAGGGAATGATGTAGCTGGATTCTGGAGCAATAATGATGATCTAGCAAATGACCTAAAAGCTGCATCAGCCCAATCTGGAGAAGAATTATGGCAAATGCCTTTACAAAAATCTTATAAAGAAGGGTTAAAGTCTCATATAGCTGACATGAAAAATACAGGTCCTAGAGCTGGTGGGTCAATAACTGCTGCTTTGTTTTTAGAGGAATTCTTTGATACAGATATTAAATGGGCTCATATTGATATTGCAGGGACTTGTTGGACTGATAAGAATAAGGGAATTAACCCATCAGGTGCAACCGGTTTTGGAGTTAAGACTCTTGTTCAATGGATTCAAAATAAATAAATATATTTAAATCATTCATCCCAAAGATTATTTGATCTAGCGTTATCACCCCATAATTTATCCAACCTCTGATCTCTCCCACATGAGAATCTATAGAACTTATATTTTAATTCATTTCTCTCAGCAAAATCCTGATGATATTCTTCGGCCAACCAAAATTTACCTTTTGATTTTAGTTCTACAGATATTTTTTCTAATGGCACACGCAATTCATTAGAGGCGGAAACAATTGCATTTATGCCATTACCTTCCTCAGTTGCATCTTTGAAAAAGATCACTGGCTTATAAGAATCTCCACGATCACAAAATTGACCCTTGCCGTCCAGAGGATCAATATTTCTAAAATAGAGCCTAAGGATTTCGGGTAAAGTTACCAACTTGGAATCATAGCTCACCAAAACCACTTCCTGATGTCCTTCATGATTTTCATATGTAGGATTTTGTAAATCTCCACCTGAATAGCCACTTTGTACATAATTTATCCCCTTTAATGACTCTAAATCATGTTCTAAACACCAAAAACAACCTCCTCCAAGAATCAATTCCTCTGCAAAAGCGTTTAAAGGGTTAATTAATATTGAAAGAGTAATTATTAAAAGAAAGAAATATTTCATTTTTTTATTATAAAGTTCAAATTATAGAAGTAATAATCTCTTTAGCAGCTCTATGGACTACGCCCTTTTCTCCTAATTCTTTTTTTAAAAAAGCATAACCTTTTTTGATTTTTATATTTTCTGACTTCCCCTCAAGAATCCTACAAGATTTATAGAAAATTTTCTCTTCATCAAACTCATTTTGTACAAACTCAGGGATAATAAATTTGTTTACTAACAAATTTACAGGGGAAATAAATTTTACTTTGAAATTGAGAATTTTTTTTGCAATAAAAGCAGTAACCCTACTTACTCTATAACCCACAATCTGTGGAATTCCATATAAAGCTAATTCCATATTAACTGTCCCAGATTTACAAAGAGCAATTTTAGTGAGGGAATAAATGTAAGGCTTTAATTTTGAACTATCTTTTTGAGAAATCACAAGTCCTTTAACTTGATATTTTCTAAAGGCTTTTTTGAATATTTCATCAAAAGCATCCCTACAGGATGGAATATAGACAACCAAACTTGGATATTTTTGTTGCAATTTTTTAGCCGCCCTCATAAAAGTAGGTAATATATATCGCAATTCTTGAGGTCTTGATGCGGGCATTAAAAGTATAATGTTTTGATCTGAGCGAAGGTTTAAAATAGTTCTAGCATCCTTCTTAAGAGGAAGTTTTTTTGTTAAATCAATCATTGGATGTCCAACCCAAAAAACATTTCCGCCCCTCTTTTTGTAAAATGCTGCTTCTTTCTTGAAAATTGCAAAAATCTTATCAGAAAACTTTATTAGATTTGTTGTAGTATTATTGCCAACCCTCCAAGCCCACTCTTGAGGAGCAATATAGTAAAAAATTGGAATTGTAGTCTTCGATCTTTTTAATTGAGTACCAATTTTTATATTGGGTCCCATGTAGTCAATCAAAATTAAGCAATCAGGAGGATATTTTTTTAGTAATTTGTAGAACCTTTTTTGAATTATTAATGTTGGTACAATAAGAGGTAAAGCTTCCCAAATTCCTATTGCACTAATTGATGTAGTATCTTGAAGAATTTTTACACCTTCTTTCTTCATCCTTTCCCCGCCTAATCCGCAAATTTCTAAATCTATAGATTTTTTTTTAGCTTCATCTAATAATGCTTTTGATAACAAACTTCCGTGCAAATCTCCAGAGACTTCTCCAGTACTTATAAATATCTTTTTATTCATACATTCACAACAGGCATTGGTCCTCGTCTTTCTTTAGATATTGACTCTTTTAAAAAACTACATAATCTTGAAGATGAAATATCTAATTTTCCTTTTATTACTTTTTCTAATGAATTTGAAATCGCATCATTAGATTTAAAAAGTGTATTCCAAGTACTTTGAAGTAATTTTAAGTCAAAATCTTTATTTTCCATTAAACCACTTCTCTTAATTCCAATTCTATTTAAACCTCTCAATCTTCCTGGATGCCCTTCGGCCAAACAAAAAGGAGGTACATCTCTATCTACTCTAGTCATCCCGCCAATCATTGCTAAATATCCGATATGTACGAACTGATGAATACCTAAACAACCGCCAATAATAGCTTTATCTTCAATCTTTACATGGCCTGCAACTTGAACACTATTTGATAAAACTATCCTATTACCAAGTTCACAATTATGGCCGATATGAGTGTAAGCCATCAACAAATTATTATTTCCAATAATTGTTTTTTCTCCTTCATCAGTTGCCTTATTAATAGTTACACATTCTCTGAAAGTATTATTATCTCCAATAATTACTTCAGTATGGGCACCTTTATATTTAAGGTCCTGGGGATCAAGACCTATAAAAACACTTGGGAAAACTTTATTATTAATACCAATTTGAGTTCTTCCTGAAATAACAGCATTCACTCCTATTTCAGTTCCTTTTCCGATAATCACATCAGGACCGATAATAGCTCCTTGAGAGACAATAACCCCATCATGTAATTCGGCACTTGGATCAACAAAAGCATTTGGGTGAACTTTAACTCCACTAAAGCTTGAATTTAATTCAGTATTTTTATGATCCATATCCCTAATCAACTAATGAAAACATTAATTCTCCAGCACAAACCAACTTCCCATCAACGTGAGCCTCACCTTTAACCTTCCCAAATCTTTGTCTTTTAATAGACAATAACTCACAAGAAATTATCAATTGATCTCCTGGCACAACTGGTTTTCTGAATTTAACATTATTGATTCCAGCAAAGACGAAAAGACCTTTAGGAAGATCAGGCATTTGCGTTACTATTATTCCACCAACTTGAGCCATTGATTCAACAATAAGAACGCCAGGCATTAAGGGTCTCTCAGGAAAATGTCCCTGAAATTGAGGCTCATTTATAGTTACATTTTTTATCGCAACCGCTTTTGCTCCCGGAATATGCTCTATTACTTTGTCCACAAGAGCGAAAGGATATCTATGAGGTAATAAACCTAGTATTTGCTCAGAGGAAAGTTGATTATTTTCACTGGATAATTTCTTTTCCAAAACAATTAAAGATAAAGTTAATTTTTTAGGGATGAGGCCAACAAAGCATTTAAAGAATGTGATCCTTTATAAACTAAAATTTGAGCCTTAGGTAACCCTACCAAAGCCAAGTCCCCAATTAGGTCTAAAATTTTATGTCTTATTGGTTCATTATCAAATCTTAATGGTGGATTAACCCATTTTTCACCGTCACAAACAAGGGCATTTTCCAAACTGCCGCCTTTTATTAATCCAAGTTCACTTAACTCTTGAAATTGATCTTTAAAACCAAATGTTCTAGCAGGAGCAATCATTTCAACAAAACTTTTTGGATTTAAGTCAATTACAAAAGTTTGATTTCCAATTGCTTTATAGGCAAAATTTATTGTAGATATAATGGTAGTTTTTTTAGAAGGGGTAGCTGCTATTACTGAGCCTTCTTTATTAATAATTATTGATTTATTAATCTCTTGAAAAAAATTATCTGGTCTAGGCGCCTTTTTTATCCCCACTTCTTCAAAATCTTTAACCCACTGGATAGCTGATCCATCTAAAAGAGGAATCTCTTTCCCATCAACCTCAATATGAATATAACTTAACCCACACCCAGCCATCGATGATAGTAAATGCTCAATAGTATATAAATTTCGCCCTCCCAATTTAACTGCTGTACAAAGCATGGTACTTCCAATTAAATCCTGTGTTAACTTAAAAATCTCGCTAGGTTTATCCCTGAAAGAGACATAATAGCCTTCTTTTTCATAAGGTGAAATTGTAACTCTTGTTTTTTCTCCACTATGAAGGCCTATACCTTCTCTGGAGATAACACCAGCCAAGGTATAGCAGAAATCATAATTAGCAGGCCAAGAAAACACTTAAAACTTCCATCCAACTCCAAGTGTATATCTCCAATCTCCACTTAAGTCCTTACTAGCAATATCTACTCTTAGTGGCCCAATTGGAGTTTTTACTCCAACCCCTCCTCCGAGCGAATAACCAGAACCTGATTTCTGTAATAATTTGCCGGGTTTTCCCGGAACATCATTTTGAGATCCTAAATCACTTCCTGCATCAACAAATAAAGCTCCTGATATCATTCTCCAAACAGGGAATCTATATTCTGCAGTACCTTCAACAAAACTTTTACTTACAGCTAAATCACAAGATCCCCACCCTCTGACTGATGATGTTCCTCCCATACAAAATGATTCATAAGGAGGCAGTTCCCCAAGAATAGTTCCAGCCTTAAATTGAAAACCAATAGCTTGAGGACAATCTTCACTAGTAGCTTTACTAGATTTACATGCTTTGGTCAAATTGATAAGTTTTGTCGGTATAAAATAAGAATATGATGCCTTCATTCTATTAAAAGTTGGAGAATTTTTTCCCATTGGAACGAACTGTTCAGTACCAAAGGAAAATTTATTTCCTGCAGTTGGGTTTATGGAACTGTTCAAATTATTTCTAGAAGTACTCGCGATAATACTCACTAATGTATTTTCTTCAGGGCATGAACCATCGTTTGGAGTAAATCCAAGACAGATAATATCATTTATATTTCCAGTAGTTGGAGTCTTATCACCATAAGGTTTTATGTTTCCATCACCATCAATCATCTTTACTTTCTTAAAGTTCATTCCTGCAAGAATTCTCCATTTAGCGACCTTAAATGGATCTCCACCATTTAATGGTCTTAAGAAAGAAAATCCACCTCCTGTTTTTTCTAAAACTACTGATGAAAAAGTATCAGAGGTTGAAGTACTAGTATCATCTACTGCGTATATGCGCCCATTATTTTCACTTTTAAATTCTTGTGGATAATCTCTGCTTAAAAAAAGATTTGTTCTAAAAGATGTTCTATGTTTATCTCCTTTAATCCATGGATCAGATAATGAAAAATTATAGGTGGTTGAATATTCTCCGAAATTTAGATTTAAATTTGTAGACCATGCTCTTCCTATTGTATTTGTTTCTTGCAAACCAATTGAGGCGAAGATACCTGATCCATTACTATAACCAAGTCCACCTGTTAACGATCCTGTTCTTAGCTCACTCAAATCTAAAAAAATTATAACTTGACCAGGATTTAAATTATCCGGGCCAAGAGAAACCTTTACATCATCAAATAATGATGTGGCATAGAGTCTACCTATATCAGCTTCTAAAATTTTTCTATTAAAAATGGTGCCAGGTTGTGTTTTTAATTCTCTCTTTATAACCCAGTCTTTTGTTTTCCCTTTTCTAGGTTTTCCATCAATAACAAATTCACCATCAGAATTTGGGAATCTTATTTTTACGTCAGAAATAATACCCTCTGAGACTTTTAATCTTACTACTCCGTTCTCAGAGATTCTATCTGGGCTACTAATTCTAGCTAAAGAGTAACCCTCCTTTTCATAACGTTCTTTTATTATTTCTATCTTATTTTGAAATTCCTTTAAGTTAAGAGTTGTCCCATAATAATTTTTAAAAATATCATCTACATACTCATTGGAAACTATAGAGTTTACAGGTTTAAGTTCAACTTTCTTCAAGATTGGATTAGGCACTACATTTACTATTAGCCTTACCCCTAGTGGCCCATCTTGAGACTTTATTTTAACTTCTGAAAACCAACCACTAGCATATATTGCATTAAGATCTTGATTTAAAATTTGATTATCAACAATACTTCCAGGCTTTATGCTCATGGAATCATATGCAGCCAATTCAAGTTTTCTACCCTCAGGATGATTTTCCCAACCTTCGATAATTATTTCTGAAATAAGAACACTTTCTTTACTAATATCATTATTATTTTCTGCAAGAAGAATTTTTTTCTCTTTTTGAATATCAATCCCTTGAAAAAAAACATTATAAATATTTGGTACTTCTATGTTTTTTATTGATTGATCAACTTCATTTGGCAAATACATAGCAGCCAGTTCTGAATTATTTGAAATAAAAAATAAGGGAGAGCAGGCAACATTTATGAAAACCTTTCCAAATTTTAAAAAATGTTTTTGCATAGTACTTGTGATTAAGATAAATAAGTCATTATTTATTCAATTAGGTTTAAGAAAATCGTTTATTCTTCGGTGGATTTCACTATAAGCTTCAATTAGACCACCTAAATCATTTCTAAATCTATCTTTATCAAGACTTACAATTATATCATTTTTTTGATCTAAATCCCACAATCTGCAATTATCAGGACTTATTTCATCCCCGAGAATAATATTATTTCTAGAATCATAACCAAATTCTAATTTGAAATCTACAAGTTGAAGTTGAATATTTTTAAAAAAACTTTTTAAGATTACATTAATTTTTAAGGTTAAATTGATTATTAATTCTAAATCATGAGAGCTTAATATGTTCATTAATTCAATTCTATCTTTTGTAATAAGGGGATCATTAAGTTCATCATTTTTAAGATAGAAATCAATTAATGGTTTTGATAATAAAGTTCCAGGTTTAATAGTGGTTTGTTTACACAAAGAACCATAAGCAGTATTTCTTAGAACAATTTCTAATGGAATTATTTTTATTTTTTTTGCAATCATTGTATTTTCATTTTCAAGTCTAATAAAATGAGTTGGAATATTTTTCTTAATGAGAATCTCAAAAATTCTTGTACTTATTAAGCAATTAAGCTTGCCTTTTCCATCAAATTTTTCTTTTTTCAAGGCATTAAACGCTGTAGCTTCATCTTTAAATTCAATTTTTACTTTATTTGCATCATCATGAGTAAATACTTTTTTTGCTTTGCCTTCATAAATCAACTCATATTTATTATTCATTAACTTAAAACCTCATTATCATTACTAAAGTACTTCATTATAATTAACATAAATATTAGAGATCAACTTCAAATGATTTTGTTTTATTTTAACTGATTATTTATCGAAACCTCATAACCTTAAAAATAAATATATGGGAATTAATTCACCTAGCTCTAGGAACTTTATTAGATTAGAAAATATTTTAATAATTGGAAATGGCGGGAGAGAAAACTCTTTGGCTTGGGCTATTCAAAAAAATGAATTAGTTAAAAAAGTTTATTTAATACCTGGTAACGCTGGTTCAGAAAGAATAAATAAATGTGAAAGAATAAAAATTGATATGAATAATAAAAATGAATTAGTAGAAAAGCTTGGTTTTTTTAAGATAGATTTAGTGGTTATTGGACCAGAAATACCTCTAGCAAATGGATTAGCTGATTTTCTTCGAAAAAAAGATTTTAAAGTGTTTGGTCCTAATAAAGATGGCGCAAAACTAGAATTTAGCAAATCTTGGGCGAAAGAGTTTATGCAAGACGCAAATATTCCAACTGCAAACTTTTGGAAAGTCAATTCTCTAGAAGAAGCCAAAAAAATTATTAATTCATCATCAATTCCACTTGTAGTAAAAGCTGATGGTCTAGCTTCAGGTAAAGGTGTTTTTATTCCTAATTCAAAAGATGAATGTTTTAAAGCAGCAGAGACAATTTTTAATGGAAGATTTGGTAACTCTGGAAATATAGTTGTTCTAGAAGAAAAAATTCAAGGGCCAGAAGTTTCAGTTTTTGCTTTATGCGATGGAAAGAATTATACATTACTTCCAACGGCCCAAGATCACAAACGACTTTATGAAAAAGATAGAGGTCCAAATACAGGAGGTATGGGAGCTTATTCTCCTGCCCCATTATTAACAGAAGATTACCTTGATAGAATCATCAAAGAGATAATTGAACCTACAATAAATGAGCTAAATAAAAGAAATATTGATTACAGAGGCGTAATTTATTTTGGGTTAATGATCACAAAATCTGGGCCCAAGGTTATAGAATACAATTGCAGATTTGGTGATCCAGAATGTCAAACAATAATGCCCTTGATGGATCAAAATTTTGTATTTCTTTTAGAAAAATGCTCAATGGGAAGTTTAACTGGTGTTGAAAAAATTTATACTTCTGATAAGGTTAGTGGATGTGTAATAGCAACCTCCAAAGGCTATCCTCAAGAATATAAAACTGGCTATCAAATAAAAATAGGTAAGATTGATTCAAATGATTGTCAAATTTTTGACTCAGGTACTTCTTTTAGTGAAAGTGGGAAATTATTAACTGATGGAGGAAGGGTCTTAAGTATTGTCTGTCAAGATAAAGATTTCGATACGGTTTTTGAAAAAGCATATAAAAATTTAAAAGAAATTCATTTTGAGGGCATTTACTTTAGAAATGACATAGGTCATCAAGTGAGGAAAAACTTTTCTAAGGAGAATTGAGCTTATGGTTGATACCAATAATCGAGAAAGTAGAAAATATAACATCACTGACAATGAAGATATGAATATTAATTATTGGATTAATGGACTTCTCACTTGGTGGAGTGGGTTCAGTTTAAGAACAAAGTTATTAGCCATAGCAACTCTTGTCGTAAGCCTCCTAATGACAGGAATAACTTTTTTTGCATTAAATAGTATTCAAAGAGATGCAGGTATGAATGATACTAGATATGCTCGAGATCTTGGCTTATTGTTATCAGGGAATGTTACAGAATTAGTTGCTAATAACCAAAAAAAAGAAATTTCAAATGTAGCTGAAAAGTTTTGGAGATCCAGTCGAAACCTGCGTTATATATTCTTTACTGATGCTGAAGATATTGTTCAACTTGGGATACCTATCAGTGCAACGCCAACAAGCTCAGACAGTCAGTTTCAGCTCACTCGAAAATTAAAACTACCTTCAGAATTGAAGAAGAGACCGCAATTCCCTTTGGTTAGGCAGCATGCGACACCTCAAGGTCAAGTAACAGACGTATTTGTTCCAATGTTGTGGAAAGGCAAATATCTAGGAACTTTAGCTTTGGGAGTAACCCCTAATAAAAAAGCATTAGCCAGTGCTGCCTTAACTAGAGAAGTGACCATTGCAGTTTTTATCTCTATTTGGGTTTTAGTAATACTTGGAGCTGTATTTAATGCACTCACAATTACAAGACCAGTCAGAGAATTAGTAAGAGGTGTTAGAGAAATTTCAAGAGGAAATTTTAAATCCAGAATTTCCTTACCCATGACAGGTGATCTAGGAGAACTCTTAAATGGATTTAACCGAATGGCAACTCAGTTAGAAAATTATGATGAAGCAAATATAGAAGAACTAAAAGCGGCACAAATCAAGCAGCAATCCTTAATAGCTACGATGGCTGATGGTGCAATATTATTGGACTCACAAGGCAAGATTGTTCTTACTAATCCAACAGCAAAGAGATTATTTCGTTGGGAAGGAAGATTTCTAGAAGGTAAACATTTTTTAAATGAAATCCCCGAAATTTTATCCAACGACTTACATACAAATATAGAATCTATTTTAAAAAGGGAAAAGGAGAAGGACGATTTAAGATTCAGTTTAGGAGAACCAGCAAGAACATTAAGAATTGTCTTGCAATCAGTCTTAGATACAAATAAAGTTGAATTAAAGGGAATTGCTGTGACAATCCAAGATTTAACCAGAGAAGTTGAACTTAACGCGGCACAAAATAGATTCATAAGCAATGTATCACATGAATTAAGGACACCACTTTTTAACATCAAAAGTTATGTAGAGACTTTACATGATTTAAAAGATCAGCTGTCTGATGAAGAACAAATAGAATTTTTGGGAATTGCAAATTCAGAGACTGATAGGTTAACAAGACTTGTAAATGATGTATTAGATTTATCTAGATTGGAGTCTGGAAAAATTGTTCAGCTAGAGCAAATGGACATAAAACCAGCAATAGAACAGACTCTTAGAAATTATAGACTTAATGCTTCAGAAAAAAATGTTTCATTAGCTCATGACATAGAGGAAACTATTCCTCCAATTCTTGGAAATTTTGATTTACTTTTGCAGGTTTTTGATAATTTACTAGGAAATGGATTGAAATTTAGTCCAAAAAATAGTGCCCTAATTATAAGAGCTTATACTTGGCCAGATTCCTGTCCTGCTCTCCCTCCAAGTATTAAAAATGATGCAGCCCCTCAATGTGAATTAGTCTCGCCACTCCCAAAAGTAAGAATTGAAATTGCTGATACTGGCTCAGGAATATCTCAGACTGATCAAGAAAAGATATTTGATCGTTTTTATAGAGTGGAGAATTCTGTTCATACTGAGCAAGGAACCGGTTTAGGTTTATCTATAGTGCGGGGAATAATTGAAAAGCACGGTGGTGAGATTCGTATGGCTAGTGAATTAGGAGTAGGAACAACTTTTTGGTTTGATTTAGCCTTGGCACAATCTGATAAAGATGAATTATTGACAAAAGCTATTAATAATTCAGATTCTTTTCCGGGTTCTGGAATTTAAGAAATTATCTAATTATTATCTATTCCTTTAAAAACATTTTGAACATTTTGATCAGGCACAATTCTGTGTGGGGCACCACTAAATATTTGTTCAAAATTAGAAAAAGAATCCCTTATTTCTGGACCACTATTTGTAATGATAAATTCTCTTATTCGTTTATCATGCCATGATCCCCGCATTTTAAAAACATTTAAAGCTCTTGCCATCTCACCTTTTATTTCTACATATTGAAGCAACAATATGGTGTCCGTAATGGTTGAGATATGAGAATCAGTTATTGAATGACTTCCCATAAATTCTTCCGCAGTATTAGTAAAAAAGCCTGCAATTTCTTCTTGTTTTGTATAACCGGTGACAGCAATTACAAACTGTCTAAATGCATTCAAACTTACACCTCTGGCTAAAGCAGATAGAGAATCAATTGCCATTCTTTTTGGTTTAAATTGATTAATTTGCGTTTTTATAATTTGTAAGTGATCCTCTAAACCAGTTGATTCAGGATATGCACAAATAATTTTTAATAATCCATCACTCTCCATTTTTTCAAAATCTATACCCCAGCTAGTAGCATTCCTAAGCAATTGAGCCCTAGATTCTTCATATGCAAAAAGTATTGCTCTTTCATTATTGTTATAAGCATCTTCAACAAATTTCGATACAAGCATTGTTTTGCCCGTACCAGTCGCTCCAGTAGCGAGAATAATGGAATCTTGAAAATATCCACCACCACACATATCATCAAGATCTTTAACTCCAGAGCTAATCCTAATATTTGAGGATCTCTGCGTTAATCTCATTGCTCCTAAGGCAAACACACTTATTCCATCCATTCCCATAGTGAATGGATATTCGCCTTTCATATGTACAGTACCTCTTAACTTCAGAACTTCTAGAGTTCTTCTTCTCTTCTCTGATTCAAGAACATTTCTTAATAAGACAACATTATCAGATACAAATTCTTCTACTCCATATCTAGCAATTGGTCCGTAATCATCCACCCTTTCTGTAGTCATAACTGTTGTTACACCTATTTCTTTTAATCTAGCTATCAATCTAAATATTTCCCTTCTAACAACGTAAATAGCATCATACTGTTGAAAGACAGCAGTTATTGAATCTATTGCAACTCTTTTGGCTTTATATTTTCTAATTGCATAACTAATTCTCTCAATAAGACCAGATAAGTCAAAGTTACCAGCCACATCCTGTCCATCAGGATCAGGAGAAGCGTCCAAAATAAAAAGTTTATTTTGATCAATTAATTCTTGCAAATCCCAACCAAAACTTGCAGCATTTCTAATAATATCTAAAGGCGATTCCTCAAATGTTACAAAGATTCCAGGCTCATCAAAATTACAAATTCCATGGTGTAAGTATTGAAGTGAAAAAACAGTTTTACCAGTTCCTGACGTGCCACTAATTAGTGTACTTCGAGATACAGGCAACCCACCCCTACAAACATCATCAAAGCCCTCTATTCCAGTTGGTAATTTTTGTACTTGCATTTTATTTGATTTTCCAAATTTCTTATCATTCATAATTTTGTGCTAGTTAAACAAAAATAAATTTTGAATTTTTTTAATTTTAAAAATTTTATTTTTATTATTTATCTCCACTATATTCAGTTTCAGTTAATTCATCAAAAAGTAGATCTAAACCAATTAAAACTTTTTCTCTATCTGAGAGATCACCTATTATTTTTCTTACAGGTGGCGGTAAGATTTTAGCTAAGGTTGGGGTAGCTAAAATTTTATCTTCTTCTGCAAGTTGTGGTTGCTTAAGTACATCAATAACCTTTAAAGCATAAACTCCTTTGAATTCATTTTCTAAAATTTCTTTTAAAGTATTTAAAGCTCTCATTGAATTAGGAGTATTTCCAGCAACATAGAGTTTTAAAATATATGTTTTTCTTGCTGCCATCGTTATAGTTCCTAAATTGATATAAAAGATTTAAAACAACCCTTGACTTATTACACTACAAAATAAGAAAATAAACAAATTATTATGATTGCTCATTTGGCTTAATCAAATTATTAATTTGAGCCCGATAGCGTCTTTAAGATATGACAAATTCTAAAAACTCCTCAAACAATTCTTCAAAAAGTAATGAGTTGTATGCAATAGCAGAAACTTCGGGTCAACAATTTTGGTTCGAAGTCAACAGATACTATGACATCGACAGGTTAAATGCAAAGGAGAAAGATAAGATAACACTAGAAAAAGTTTTACTTTTAAAAGACAAAGACTCTATCACTGTTGGAAAACCTTATGTTAAGGATGCAAAAATTGAATTAGAAGTAGTGTCACATAAAAGAGATAAGAAAATTCTTGTATACAAAATGCGTCCGAAAAAAAAGACAAGAAGAAAGATGGGACATAGACAAGAACTTACAAGAGTTATGGTAAAATCTATAAAGATAGGTGAAAATACTCCTAAGTCTTCTTTTAAAAAGGAAACTGTTAAAAAGGAAACTAAACCAAAATCCGAAAAATCAACGAATTAAACACTTCTAATGGCACATAAAAAAGGAACAGGTTCTACAAGAAACGGAAGAGATTCAAATTCTAAAAGATTGGGTGTAAAAGCTTATGGAGGGGAAAAAGTAACTGCTGGATCAATTTTAATTCGCCAAAGAGGTACATCCTTTTTGCCGGGGATTAATGTCGGAAAAGGTAAAGATGACACTCTTTTTGCTCTCAAAGAAGGAACCGTAAGTTTCGAAAGCATTAAAAGAAATTTAAGAAATAGAAAAAGAGTTAATATAGTTATCTAATTTTCTTATAAGCTCTTGTAGTTATAAGTATAGGATGAAATACCTCTAAAAATTTTGATTGAAGAGTCTCAAAAAACTTTTCAACAATTTCATTTTCATCAATATGAAACGGATATTCATTATTATCTCCTTTATAGAAATACCAATTAAATAAGGCAATAGAATTACTATCCATAATCTCGCTAAAATTACTAATTTGATAAGCTGGATCTGCAAGATGTTCCAAAACATCGAGACAAATAATCGTGTCAAATTTCAATATTTGTGTATCTCGAATTGTCTTGCATAAAGTAAGTTTTTTTTCCACTCCTAATTTCTTAGCCCTGTATTCAACAAAATTTCTATTTGTTTGATTAATATCTACAAAAAAAACATGCTCAACTTTTGAAGACATAGCGTTAGCTAGGGCGTGCGTACCAATACCTCCTCCAAAATCCAAAACTAAATCTCTAGAAAATCTCTGCTGAAGTTTTAAAGTATCAGCGATATAGTCCCTACTTGTGATATGCCAAGCAGCCAAATCAGCTACATGCCTATCTCCTACAATCTCAGTATAAAAATCTGAAACATCATTCAAAGTATCCCCAGGATGTGAATTTGCCAAATTCATCTTTGCATTTGCAAGGAATCCATCTAAATCACATTCTTTTATTGATAAGAATTCCATTAAATGTGATTTCAAATTGAAAGCATTTTCTAAAAACTCATTTAAAATAAAATTATTGCTTTTCAATTTCTTTCTCTAAATTTCTAATACCAAAATCATAGAATGGTTATAAATCTTTCTCAAAGTATTCTTAATATTAAAAATGGAAACTAAAGATGGATTCTTAGTAATTGATAAAGGTAAAGGATGTACCTCACATGATTGTGTTAAACGAATAAGAAAGTTACTAAATATAAAGAAGGTCGGCCACACAGGAACTCTTGACCCAGAAGTTATAGGAACATTACCAATCGCTGTAGGCAGTGCAACGAGATTTATTCAATATCTTCCTCAAGGTAAAACTTACATAGGACAAATTAAATTAGGGATAAGAACTAACACTGATGATATTCAAGGAGAAATAATTAGTCAAAAAAGTTGGCCTAAAATCAGCTGCGAAAAATTAGATCAATACTTAAATAGTTTTAGAGGAATTATTAAACAAATTCCACCTAAAGTATCTAGTGTGCACGTTAATGGAGAGAGAGCTTATAAAAAATCTTTCAGGAATGAATTTTTTGAATTGGCACCAAGAGAAGTAAAAATAGACAAACTTACTTTAATGAAATGGGACCAAATTAACGGGATCATAGAAATAAAAATCAAATGTTCAGCTGGTACATACATAAGAGCAATTGCAAGAGATTTGGGTGAAATTCTTAATTCCAAAGGTTGCCTTCTACAACTCAAAAGAATTTCAGCTTGTGGCTTTGATGAAAAAAACTCGATAAAAATATCTGATATTGAAAAAGAAAAAGGGGGAGCAAAATCGAAAAATTTTATTATTCCAACAATTTCTGCTCTTAATCACATTTCAACATTTGTTTTAAATAACGAAGAACAAATCAATTTTTGGCAAACAGGAAGAGCAATTAAAGTTGATATTAATTACTTCCAGGAAAGCAAATCTTTTGACTATAAAAAACCCTTAAAAATAATAGATAAAAAACAAACACTACTTGGGATAGGCTTCTTAAATAAAGATCAATCTAATATAAATCCAAAATTAGTTCTTAATGCTAAATAACTTCTACAGGTAATCTTTTTTAAAAGGTTTAATCTGCACACCCTTATAAAAATACTTTAATATTCTTTCAGCTTTTTGGCCTCTAGACGCCAGATATTTAGCACCCCATTGACTCATTCCTACTCCATGACCTGATCCCTGTCCAAAAATTATCAAACCTTTTTTTATAGGAAATTTGTTGTTTAATTCTTCCTCAAAAAATTTAAATCTCACAAAATTACTGTTCAGGCCTAATCTTTTTCTTAAAGCTACCCCAGACATTTGATCAGAACCATAAGCCCCAATAAGTTTTACATTTTTTACCCTCCCTGTACTAGTAATATCTAGGATCTCTATATTCTTTAAACCTCCAATCTTGGGAAATAAATTTATTAATTCATTACTCGAAATTTTTTTTTGCCATCTAAATTTTGGATTATTTTTATCAAAATCTTTCACACTTGATAAATATGGATATTTATTCTTCCATACATCTTGGCTATTTTCTGTCATTCCACCTGAGCTGCTATGAAACAAAGAATTAATTAATTTATTTTTAAACGTTAAAACTAAAGATCTTGTACTTTTAACGGCTCTGAAAGTTTTATAAGTTCTTGATTCTAAGCCATTATAGACTTGATTTTTCTGGGTTGAATCTATATCAAATAGATCATTTCCCTTTTGCTTTAAAGCATAAGTTCTAGAGGCAATTGCTTGTGCTTTTAATGCTTCAATAGGCCATTTTGTTGGCATTTCTGAGCCTACTACACTACTTAGGTATTTTTCTATTCCTAAAACATTTACTACCAATATTTCAGAATCAGAGACAAAGAGATTAAGCTTACCAGAAAATCTCTTCTGACCTACCCATATACCTCTCCCATCAGAGGATCTAATTTGAAATTGTTGATTATTTTTTAAGTTATATTTTTTTTGTTTATTTCTATCAAAATATAAAATTTTTTCATTTTTCTCATTTTTCAAAGTTAAGCCTTTTATTTTTTTACTTGAAAAAAATTCCCCCTCTATTGTTAAAGGAATTGATCTATCGGATCTGATCCGTAAATTATTATTTTTTGATATCAAAACTCTAATTATTGGCTCTCTAGATGCAAAAGTACTTTCACTCTGAAAAACACAAATAAATAAAATACTAATCAGGCAATATTTACTATATTTATATTTATTTTTAAATTTAAGTATCACTTTGTTTAAAAAACAAATGCTTAATTTGCCTAAGTTTGACTAAAAGTCTAGATTTAATCCAGATATAAAAATAAAAATATCATAAATAAGTGAATATCACCTTCTTAGGAACAAGCTCAGGGGTCCCATCCTTAACAAGAAATGTTTCTTCACTAGCACTTAAATTATCACAGTCATCAGAAGTTTGGCTTTTTGATTGTGGAGAGGGAACGCAACATCAAATAATGAAAAGTAATATAAAATCTTCACAAATCAAGAAAATATTTATTACACATATGCATGGTGATCATATTTATGGTTTGCCTGGACTTTTGGCTACCTTAGGTTTATCAGGCAATAGTGAGGGTATTGACATTTACGGTCCTTCAGAGTTGAGAAGCTTTATAAACTCAGCGCTTAAAAGTAGTTTTTGCAAATTGTCATTCCCATTGCATTTTGTGGAAGTTGAAAATTTTGCATCAAAAAATAAAATTTTATTTGAAAACAACAAAATAAAAGTAAATTGCGCCTGCCTTAAACATAAAATACCTGCTTATGGTTATAGGGTTAGTGAAAAAGATAAGCCAGGTATATTTGATATCAAAAAAGCAGAGTCTTTAAAAATAGCACCTGGACCAATTTATTCAGAACTGCAACAAGGTAAAAAAGTCGTATTAGCGGATGGAAGGTCATTTGATGGGAAAGAATTCTGCGGACCGCCTAGAGAGGGAGAAAGTTTTGTTTATTGCACAGATACAGTCTTTAGCGAATCAGCTGTTTCATTATCGAAAAATGCCGATTTACTCGTACATGAATCAACATTTTCTCAGGAGGATGAGAGCATGGCCTATGAAAAATTACATTCCACAACAATCATGGCTGCCAAAACAGCATTATTATCTAATACAAAAAAATTAATTATTACTCATTTAAGTCCAAGATACACTAATAAAAATTCAATTACACCAAGCGATTTGCTTAAAGAGGCACAAAAAGTTTTCCCAAATACTCACCTTGCCAAAGATTTTCTAACTGCAGAAATAAAATAAACTGCAACAGTTCGTTAGCAGGAGCGTTGTAAACGACCAACCCGTGAAATAATAGTTTTAGGTTTTTATATTTGATGTCGATCGAAATGGTCTCTATTTTTTCATCATTACATAAGTCTTGTAAAAGACTATTTATTTTTCTTCCATTAATTATTGGGTTACTAATTAATCCAATATCTGCAAATGCACTCTATCCTAGTGATCCTTCATCAGTTGACGTTCTAAAAGATGATCTTCACGGTGCCGACCTTCATAATACTGAATATGTTAAATATGATTTATCTAATCAAGATTTAGGAGAAGCTAATCTTCAAGGCGCATATATGAGCGTAACTACAGCAAAAAACTCTAGTTTTAAAGGAGCCAATATGACAGACCTCATTGCATATGCAACACGCTTTGATAATGCTGACTTTACTGATGCAAATCTTACAAATGGTGAGCTAATGAAAAGTGTTTTCGATGGAGCAATTATTGATGGGGCAGACTTTACTGATGCAAATCTTGATCTTTCTCAGAGAAAGTCATTATGTGAAAGAGCTAGTGGAACTAACTCACAAACTGGAGTTAATACAATTGATAGTCTTGAATGCACTGGTTTAAAAGGTTACATGCCTCCAAAGCCAAAAGCATAATATTTAAAGCTAACCAATTTCAGAAGGGAAGATATTACCAGGCTCTTTTGAGCCTGGTTTTTTGCTATACCACCATTCTTGAATATCAGAAGAAAATTTCTTTGAAAAAAGAGTTATAACTGTCACAACAGGTTTTGATCCAGGCTCCAAAATCTGAACTGAGTAAGATGGGCATTTTCTTGAAGCCATATCAGCAACGAACCTAGACCCTATTCTTCTCCAACTAGGCTCCTTACTTCTCCAAGCAAGTCTTGAGCAGGGCCAAGGTAATTCTTCCCTATCATAAAGTCTGCAACATGGTCCAATTACCTTATAACTGTACTGACCCCCATAACTTGATTGAACACTGCCGGTCTTGAAAAATTCAAATTTATACATTTACAAAAAAAAACCACCTTTATAGAGGGTGGCAGAGAAATAATCAATAATCAACTTAGAAAAGTTAAAATTTTATAATTAGTACAATTCTTCCTCAGCATGAGTTGTAATTGTTACGTCAGATGTTGGATAAGCAACACAAGTAAGAACAAAACCAGCTTCTAGTTGGTCGTCATCCAAGAAACTTTGATCTGATTGATCAACACTACCTGAAGTAACTTTTCCAGCACATGTTGAACATGCTCCAGCTCTACAGGAATAAGGAAGGTCAATACCTTGTTCTTCTGCTGCATCGAGGATGTATTGGTCATCAGGTACTTCAATCGTTGAATTGAGACCTTCACCTTCGCCGATGAGAGTAACTTTGTAAGAAGCCATTTAAATAATAAATTGTTGGTAATTAATACCTATTAAATACATTTTTAACATCGATTAGGTCGATATGTGAGATTTTGAAGTAAAAAATGACACAATAAAATGTATGAAAGAGTATCCATAAGAAAAACTTATACTTAGGTTGAATTACTGGCTTTTTGGGCAGAAATGCAGACCCAATCTTTTCTAGTTGATACATCCAATAAATTCAAGTCATTCTGAATTAATATTTTTATAATTTCATCCTTTTGTGAATTAAGAATTCCACTAAAAATGACTTCCCCATTGTTTCTCAAGCACTTATAAATATTTGGAATCATTCCTTTTATTACTTCGGCAAGAATATTGCATAAAACAAAATCAAATTGTTTGAGTTGATTTTTTAAAATTACCTCATTAAAAGATCCCAAATATGTATTTAAGTTGTTTAAATTACCGAAATTTAGTTGGAAATTAGATTTTGTTGAATTTATAGCTAAATAATCATTATCCACTGCAAAAACCTCTTTAGCGTCAAGCAATCTTGCAGCGACACTCAAAATCCCGCTACCACTCCCAATATCCAATATCTTTTTATTAGAAAAAAAAATATTCTCCATTTTTTCCAAGCAAAGATAAGTCGAAGGGTGACTTCCTGTACCAAAGGCTGCTCCAGGATCAATTTTTATGATTTTTTTATCTTTAAATGTTTCATTTAGATTCATCCAACAAGGCAATATTAAAAAATGATTTCCTACTAATTCAGGCGCCCAATATTTCTTCCAACTTGTCAACCAATCCTCCTCTTTAATAATGCTCCAATCAAAAAATTGATTCCTAGGGACATTAATGTTTAGAAGTTTGATAATTATTTTTTCAAAATCAAACCTAGAACTCTCGCCCCAATCATCGACTGGAAGCCATATATTCACCTCTTTTTTATTTTCATTTTTAATTAAATATTCAAATGAAAAACTTAATATTCCCAGCTCATTTAATTTCCAAATAATAATTTCTTCAGAATCACTTTCTATCAGAAAAGTTAGTTTATACCAATCTTTAATTGCCATTAATATAAAGCTGGCCTTTTTAAAGAGTAACTGGATTAGCGTTGGTAATTCCCTCTACTTCAATAATGGTTTCGAGCAGCTTATTAGGAATTGGATCATCAATACTTAGAACCATAACAGCTTCTCCTCTAACAATTTTGCGCCCAACTTGCATCGAGGCAATATTTACATTATTGCTACCTAATAAAGAACCAAGCTTGCCAATAATACCAGGCATATCTCTGTGCCTAGTAACAAGCATGTATCTACTTGGCGATACATTAACAGGATATTGATCAATACTAATAATTCTTAATTCCCCATCAGCAAAAATGCTTCCTGCTACGCTATGGTCGCCATTATCTCCATATGTGGTTAACTGAAGCGACCCACTAGCAAATTCTGGTCTCGCCTCATCTTTATTCTCGACTACCGAAATACCTCTTGAATCTGCTTCAAGCGAAGCATTTACATAATTAATCCTATCTCCCAAAGCTTTACTTAGAAGGCCTTTTAGACTAGCTATGATTAATGGCTGAGAAGGATGTTGAACAAATTCACCTTGAAGTTTGACTTCTAGTTTCTGTATCTGCCCACCTGAAAGCTGGCTTATAAGCAGACCCATTGTTTCAGCCAACTGCAAATGAGGTTTTAGACTGTCCATAATATCAGGGCTCAAACCTGGTATATTTACTGCGGTTCTAGCAGATAAACCAAGCAAGACATCTCTTATTTGTTCTGCAACATCAACAGCTACATTTTCTTGTGCTTCCCGAGTAGATGCTCCTAAGTGTGGGGTAAGGATAAGATTCTTTTCAACCTTCAAAAGTGGTGAATTTGATTCCAAAGGTTCTTTAGAAAAGACATCTATAGCAGCACCTGCAATCAATGATTTATTTAAAGCATCTGCTAATGCCTGTTCATCAATTAAGCCTCCTCGAGCACAATTAATTAATTTTGCGCTACTTTTCATACTTTTAAGGACATCTATATTTACTAAATTCTCTGTCTCTGGTGTGCGAGGCAAATGCAAAGTTACATAATCAGATTGTTTGAATAAATCCTCTAATTCAGATAGTTTAACTTGTATTTGTTGAGCTCTTTCGGTTGAAACAAAGGGATCATATCCGTAAACTTCCATTCCTAATGCATTAGCAACTTTCGCTACATGAGCACCAATTTTCCCTAAACCTACTACACCTAATTTTTTCTTATAAAGCTCATTACCAACAAATTTCTTTCTTTCCCATTTACCTAACAAAGTACTACTATTAGCGATTGGAATATGTCTAGATAAAGCCAACATCATAGCTATAGTATGTTCAGCAGCAGCTATCGTGTTACCCCCTGGAGAATTAACAACAAGAACTCCTTTTTGCGTAGCTGCCTTAACATTTACATTATCAACTCCAACTCCTGCTCTTCCAATAATTCTCAGTTTACTTGAAGATTTAATAATTTCTTCAGTCACTTGAGTACCAGAGCGAATCATTAAAGCATCATAATCGTTAATAATGGAAGCTAGCTCAGAGTCTGAGATTCCAATCTTCTGATCAACCTGTGCAACTTGTGAAAGAATATCGATTCCTGTTTGATCAATTGGATCTGTAATTAGAACTTTTGTCATTTAAGATTGGTTCTTTAATCTTTTACTTTAACTTAATCTATAGTGTATGTATCTTATTTTATTAATTTGAATAACACACAAACATTTGAGGATTGAGATTTGACAAAAAGCATTGTGATATTTGAAGACATTGATAAATGTATCCAACTATTTGAAGTTTTCAAAGAAAAATCAGTAATGCTCTCTGAGGCTATTTTGATCCCACCAATAAGTGAGAAAATATCATCAGATGAAACAGAGTTGCTAAATTCGAAAGCGAATATTTTATTCAAATCTCAAAATTTTGAAGATATAAGAATTTTAAATCCTAAACTTGATAGAAAGATTAGACAAAAAGCAATGAGAAGTTGGCTAATGCCATTTGGTTTTATAGCTGGAATAGCTTTCTCTAATATGACAAATTTATCTACTTTCAGTTTTATTGGTTTGAATAACATCGGTGAATCCTTAATAGGAGGTCTTTTAGGAATGGGTTCAGGATATTTAGGTAGTGTCGTTTCTTCTGCAAGTATCAACATCAATAGGAATAAAGAGTTGAGATCTATTATTAATTTAAATAAAGAGGGTAAATGGCTTGTTCTGATTGAAAATCAAATTGGAGCTGAATTACCATGGGCTTTGATAAAAAAATCAGAAGCAAAAGATATAATTTTTTTAGAAGGATAGATGATTGACTTAAAAGATGATTGACTTAAAAGAAATCTTAATAAATTCAAACTACAAAAAAGAAACTGAGGAATTAATAAATATTGCTAATTTAGCTTACAAACACTGGGAAACTTATTGGACTGGGTTTAATTCGACTTATGTTTGCGAAGAGATTTTAAAAGACTTTGAAAATTTAAATGATTTCAAATTTTTTATTTATGGAGGATACTCCTCTTCTCAAAGATCTAGGATAGCTTGCTTTAGAGGAGATAATATTCCTGAAGAGGATACGCTAAAAAGTAATTTTCCAGCTCAAGGAATAAAAATTAATGGAAATTTTTTATTTGATAATGCTACACAAGAGGACTTTAGATCCCTCTTGATTAAAAATGGGGTAAATCAAATAAAAGTTGGAGATATATGGACTATTGGCGATAGAGGAGCACAAGGGATAATTGATAATTTAGATATTAAGCATCTAGATGAAAAGATTTTTTATTTGAGAGAGGTAAAAGTAAATATTAATGTAGTAGGTATAGATGAATTACAAATACCTTCTGGAAGATCAAAAAAACTTGTCAATACAGTAGAAGCTTCAACAAGATTAGATGCTATAGCTTCAGCTGGCTTTAGGGTATCACGAACCAAAATCATCGAAAGGATAGAAAATGGAATGCTCAGATTAAATGGAAGCAAAGTTAATAAGCCAACTATTAATCTAAAAATTGGCGATAAACTAGAACTTGAAAATAAAGGATTTATCGAAATTCTAAATTTAGAAATAACCAAAAGAGAACGATGGAAAGTTAAATTACTTAGAAAATGAAACGCAACCTGCTATTTTCTTATAAGAGGGATTAAAAATTCTTCAATTTGGGCGATTAGCTCAGTGGTAGAGCACTACCTCGACACGGTAGTGGCCACTGGTTCGAATCCAGTATCGCCCATCAAAACTTTTGACGACCTAGGTTATATCCACAGAAAATAATTTCATTTTTTAGATTGTTAAAAAAGATGAAACTTAATCAATTAATTAATCTACATAAGGGGCTCACTGCATTTGTAGTGATAGGCCTTATGATTTTTTTTGATAATTTTACAATCGCTCCCTACGTTTATTTAGCTCTTCATGGTACTTATGGATTACTTTGGCTCCTAAAAGAAAAGATATTCCCAGATCCTTATTTTAAAGAAAAAATCAATTTTTTAACTTCAGTTACTGGTTTTATTTTCCTAGGAAGTTACTGGGTAGCTCCCTACATTCTTATCTCATCTCAGAAATCTGTTCCAAATATTCTAATAGCTGCATCTGTATCTATAAATATAATTGGTGTGTTTTTACATTTTGCTAGTGATGCCCAAAAATATTTTTCTCTTAAATTAAAAAAAGATCTAATTAAAGAAGGATTTTTCAAAAATATAAGGAATACAAATTATCTTGGAGAAATACTAATTTATCTATCATTCGCCTTACTTTCAATGAGTTTCATTCCATTAGTAATTCTTGCAATATTTTTCTCTATAGTTTTTCTACCAAGAATGATAAAAAAAGATAAATCGCTTTCAAAATATGATTCGTTCGAAGAATACAAAAAGAAAAGTGGTCTAATATTGCCTAAATTAAATGTTTGATAACAACTTACCAAGTTGGAGACAAGATTTAAAATCTTCTAGAAAAAAAGAAGGCAAATCATCTTCTAATAGATGGATACAGCTTGCAACAGTCAGCGAAGAAAATGAGCCAAGATTAAGAACAGTTGTTTTCAGAGGATGGCATGAAGATAGTTCAATGCTTATTTTTACAGATAGAAGAAGTGAAAAAATTGGGCATTTAAAATCCAATCCTAATGCAGAAATATTATGGTTCTTTTTGAAAACCAAATCACAATATAGATTCAAAGGGAAAATACGTGAATTAAGTGATAACAAAAATTATTGGGATTTATTATCAGAAAAATCAAAATCTTCTTGGTTTTGGAGATGTCCGGGAGAGAAAATAAACCCAAAAGTGCAACCTGCTCATGAAATATTATCCAATCTACCCAAGTCAGAAAATTTTGTAGTTCTAAATTTTGAAATCAATTCAGTAGATCTTCTTAAATTAGAACAGCCTGTTCATAAACGATATCTTTGGGAAAAGATTAAGAAATGGGAAAAAGTTGAAATTAATCCTTAAATATTTCTAAATTGTATATTTAGGTTGAAAAACACATAGTGATAAGTCAGTTTTAAAAAAGAAGTAATATCCATATGAATTTCTCAGAAATTCCAGAAAACCCTTTTATTTTTTTATCTTGGGTAACTGCTATAGGACTGTTTATTAGTCTTTCTGAAGCAACAATTAAGATAAAACTCGAGAAGAAAAACAGTTATCGCAAAAGGTTAGAGCTAGTAAATAGCCTTTATCCCAAAAAGTTAGCTTGAAGTGTCAGAGAGTATGTTTGCTTGAAGAAATTGAAATAAACCACCTTTACTTGTTTCTTCTTTAATTTCAAGTTCCTTAGAAGATTTTAAATTTGTTGAAGGTATAACTTCATCTGGATCTTCTAATTTCAAAATTCTAATAATGACTTCATCTAGGGAGAAATTTCCAGGTCCTGTTAATGCAATTGAAGTTGCTGAAGCGAAATACAGAAGTAAAAGTTCTAGCAAAAAAATATTAAAACCTGAAGTAACGAGTGCGTGGTATATTGCGACGGAAATTGTTCCAACAATCGCCAAAGCTCCGAATCTTGTAGCTAAGCCGATAATTAATAACCAGCTACCACCTATCTCTGAAAATGCTGCTATGTATGATAAAAATATTGGGAATGGAAGATGTAATGGTCTGACAAAAGCATCAGCAAAATTTTCTATATTTGCTAATTTTTCATAACCGTGATGAATGAGAACAGTTCCAGTTATAACTCTAAGTATTAATAAAGCAGTATCTTTGCTAAACGATTTAGTGAGAATTGTTGAAAGCACTATAAAAAAATTATCCTTAAGTAAAAATAACTAGTCACAGTTTCCATCGTGGATCAAAAAGCAAAAGTTGGGCCTAATTAAGTATTTATACCTACTTAGCTAAAGGATTCTTTGTCTGATTAGAAATTCAATTAAGTTAAAAATTATTTTTTGAATAATTTTCTAATATTCTCTGATTGATTTTCGGAATATTTTCTTTAAATTTGAAAAACCCTTTTTTAGCAAATTTCCAAGAAAATAAATCTTCATCCCTCACAAGATTAAAAATTTTTTTATGGTGTAATTTTTTAAACTCAGTTATGTAATCATAATTTTCTCCCACTCCGGGATAGATAATGTCTATTTCATTAATATTTTTAAAAGTAATTTCCAGTGTAAATGGATCAATCTGTTCAACATTATCAAAATGCTCTACAAATTCAGAGACCAAATCTTGTTTAAATTTCAAAACAGATTCAGATAATTTAATTTGTCTTTGTTCATTCTTTAAAAGGATAATAAATACTTTTTTATAGCTTGGAAATAAATTTTTAAGGGTTGCAAGGTGCAGATCATTTTCAAACATAATCAGATTATCTGATTTAGGATCCATATTATTTTTATAAATCTCATCTTCAAAAGGTATTTGATTCGATTCTTCAAGAAAAATTTTTTTATTACTTATTTTTTCTGAATTAAATCTATTATTTGAAAATTTTCTGAGGTTTGATGATGAAAAAAGATATTGCTTTCCCTTCGTTTGCAATCCTCCTACCCATCTCCAACTAAGGAGATTTGATGCTGCATCACCATCAAAAAGATATTTAAAGAAAAATTTTGCTCCCAATTGCCATGGGAGGCCTAAATTAAATATCCATGTACTCGCAAACCACATTCTTGTATGGTTATGCAAATAGTTGTAGTGTTTTAATTCATGGACCCAAGAATTAAAAAAATCTATTTCTGTGTTGCCATTTATTGCACTTTCGTATAATTCATTATCAAAATCAAGATTTTTTTCTGAAATAAAATTTCGCCAAACTTTAGGTCTATTTTCCATCCACCCTTTCCAGTAAACTCGCCAAAATATTTCTTCAACAAATTTTGTTGAATTTTTGATTTTGTACTTACTTTTAATATCATGAATCAGATCATATTCCGATAATATTCTATGAGTTATGAAAGGTGATAATTTTGAAACTGAACTTTTGTTATTTGGACCAAAATCAAAATTTCTTAATTTTGCATAATCATTAATTTTATATTTCGCAAAATTGTCCCAGGTATTTTGAGCTTTTAATAAAAATGACATTTTCTGATAACTTTAAAAAATTTTTTTTGTGTTGATAGAAATTTCAAAAATTAGCTTGAAATTAATCTTTAAAATTTTCTAATTCACTTTTAAGTAAATATGTTTGATTGAAGTATTTAATTTAAACACATAATCTGTACATTTTATACGCTTAAATCGCTCTCTGCGTAGGAGGATATTTACTTGTTAATTACTGTTTAAATCAAGTTTTAATTTTCAAATCTTTATTTAAATGGTTTATTTTAAAAGTTTTTTTATATATTTATCAAAATTATTATGAATAATTTATTAGTGAGGGATGTTAAGTATCTTGATAAACAATACAGAATAGGTGAAGGCATAATTTCCGATGGTGCATTTAAACAACTTGAGAAGCTCTTTATACCTGTTGAACCAGTACCTGACTACTTCAATCAAAAAAATAACAAACCTTTGCCAAATTTAGCTAAAGAAAACTATAAAGAATTTTTGGGAAATTTATTAACAAACACAAGATTAAGCATTCAACCAAAAATTGATGGCTGCGCTATTGCAATTAGATATATAAATGGCAATTTTAATAAAGCTATTACAAAAAAAGGATTTGATGTCTCAAGCAAAATTAAACAAATTCAGAATGTCCCCGATTGTATTCCTATCAAACGAGATTTTCAAATTAGAGGTGAACTATACGCTACAAACCAAGTTGCCGGAATTTCCAAAAGAATTACAAGAAAATACCTCAATGATAAAAAAGGGATTGGAGAAAGTCTCAACTTTTGCTGTTTCCAAATACTTAATGGAAGACTTAATCAATATGAAACCCTTAACTATCTTAAAAAATGTGGCTTCAGCACCCCTGAAAGTTACTTCACAAATCATACAAGCGAAATCCAAATATATTTAAAAAATTGGTTAGAGAGAAAAATATTTTTAAAATATCCAACTAATGGGATAGTTATTAAAATAAATAGTAGGAAATTACAGTTACTTAAAGAGAGAAATTTATCTCAAAATAATGCATGGCAATATGCAATTGAAAAATAATATTAAATAGTACCTTCAAAAAGAGCTCACGATACTGACTTTCAGTATTTACAGTAAGAAAGTAATGGATTTTGTTAAATTCCAAAATCAATTTGCAGGATTACTAAATGACTGCCACTATTTCAAGACCTAAAATCTCTAACTGGGAAACATCTCATATTCCAAACCTTACAGGCAAAACAGCACTAATTACTGGTGCAAATAGTGGTCTTGGATACTACACAGCAAAGGCTTTAGCCGAAAAAAATGCTCATGTTGTCATAGCATGCAGATCGCTTGAAAAAGCTAGTCAAACTATCAAAAAACTTAAAGGTAATAATCCTCAAGGAATATTTACACCTCTAGAATTAGATTTGTCAGATTTAAAAAATGTTGTTGAAGTCCAGTCCAAAATTTTCGATAATTTTGAAAATCTGGATTTACTAGTCAATAATGCAGGCATTATGCATCCGCCTAAGACACTTAGTGCTCAGGGATATGAAATACAATTTGCAGTTAATCATCTAGCTCACATGCTTTTGACCCTAAAGCTACTTCCAATTATTGAAAAAAAAGAAAAATCGAGAATAGTTACGGTTACTTCTGGAGCACAATTTTTTGGCAAAGTTGGTTGGAAAAATCTTAAAGCCGAGAATTATTACAACAAATGGGAATCTTACTCAAATAGCAAATTGGCAAATGTAATGTTTGCTATGGAACTAAATGAGAACTTAAAACACAAGAATATACTTTCTTTAGCTGCTCACCCAGGGATTGCAAAAACAAATCTCTTTACTGCTCAAAAACCTAAACCTAGTCCAATCGAAACGTTCTCCTTAGAATTATTTAGCCCTATTTTTCAATCTGCAGAGATGGGTGCTTTACCTCAACTTTTTGCAGCTACTTCACCAGATGCAAGAGGCGGTGATCATTATGGTCCTAAATTTAACTTCAGAGGTCATCCAAAACTATCCCCTACTTCTCCTTTCGCCATTAATAAAACAGAACGAAAAAATTTATGGGAAAAAAGCCTCGAAATACTTAATAAGTTCTTATAAATTTTTCATTTTTACTAACTTTAGAAAATACTTCAAGATATGTAATTCACTCTCTGAGAGTTTCATAAATTCTGTTAAGGCATCATAATTTTTTTCATCAATTTTTTTTGACAATTGAATTAAACTATCATGGTTTACATTAATAAAGCGCTCAGCAATCTGAGAAGGAGTTAAACCCTGTTCAATTAATTCTCCAGGAGCATTTTTCTCCCACTTTTCATAAAACCAAGAGAACCAATATTTTGTAGTATTATCTTCCATTAATTAATTTTTCTTTGGCGAATTATATAAATACTGAAGAAAGATCTCATAATTGAATTAACCCTTAAACACAATTAACATAAATGCAATCATAATTTTAATGATAGATAATAATCATCCAAATAAAGGAAAAAATATTCATCTTGTAATTGGATTAGGTAAATCTGGATTTTGGGCTGCCAAGTATTTGAGAAGCATCAATAAGAGAGTAATTGTTTGGGAAAGTAAAGATGGGGAAGAATTCTTAGAAAGAAAAAAAGAATTGGAGGAACTTAATATATTAGTTTCTCTTAATAAAGAATTTGTATTTGAAAAAATTCAACCTTTTGCTAAAGAGATTGAATCTGTTGTTGTAAGTCCATCAATACCTTATGACCATACAACTATTATTGAATTAAAAAAAAATGGAATTAAAGTAATAGGAGAAATTAATGTTGCATGGGAAACTTTAAAAGACACAAATTGGATAGGTATTACTGGCACTAATGGCAAGACTACTGTTACTCATTTACTAAGCCATATACTTTGCGATACTGGATTATATGCACCTTTTGCTGGAAATATTGGTACACCCTTATGTAAATATGCTTACTTCAAAAAGCATGAAAAAATTGATTGGGTTGTAGCTGAATTAAGTAGTTATCAAATAGAAATATCTCCAGAAGTAAACCCTAGTATTGGAATCTGGACAACCTTCACAGAAGATCATCTTGAAAGACATAAAACACTTGAAAACTATTTCAACATAAAAAAAAGCTTACTAGAAAAATCAGATTTTAGAATTTATAATTATGACGATAAAAACCTTAGAAATCACTACAGTTCATTATCAAGAGGGGTTTGGATAACAACTAGTTTCGATAAATCAAATTTTATTCAATGCGATTATTGGATAGATGATCAAACATACATTGTTGAGAGAGGAAAGAGACTATTCAAACTTGAACATTTTTCTTTAAAAGGAATACATAATATTCAAAATCTTTTATTGGTAATAGCAGCAGCAAGAAAAGCTGGATTATCTGGAAAGAAGATTAAAGATTCATTATCTAATTACAAACAATTACCCCATAGGATGGAAACAATTTATAAAAATAATGATCTAGAAATAATTAATGATAGTAAAGCTACAAATTTTGATTCATCTATTGCAGGAATAAATTCAATTGAAGGCCAAATAATAATAATTTCTGGAGGCAGATTAAAAAGCAATGAATATAGTAAGTGGATAAAAGTTTTAAAGAAAAAAGTTAAATGTGTTTTTCTTTTTGGAGAAAGTTCAAAAGTCCTAAAAATGGCGCTTATTAATGAAGGATTTAAAAATAATATTTTTGAATTTTCAGAACTCAAAGAGCTTTTAAATTTTGTTTTTAATTATTTGCAAAATAACAGGGGTGGGACATTATTATTTTCACCTTCATGCTCTAGTTTTGATCAATTTAAAAATTATGAAGAGCGTGGAGATTATTTCAAGAAACTAATAAGCGAACAATTTAAGGTTAATAAATCATAATTTTGTTCAAATATCATTTCGTAATTTTCAGGTCGGTCATCACAACCGTCTCCCCGCTAGCAAATATTTACTTAATTAGTTAGATTTTAGTTATTAATTAACCAAGAATAATGAGTGAATCTAACAATTTACCTCAAGCAATAAGTCATAAAAAATTAAGTTACTTGATGCTTAAGGCACAAAAAGATTCTCATTTTTCTGATGAATTAGCAGAGAAAGATTGCACAGAAAAAAGAGAATTTGAAGAGTTAATAAACAATTGGGAAGCTTCAACCAAGCATGTTGTTAATGAGTTATCAAAAAGAAAAGAGAATTTACTAAAAGATAAATCACCAAATTCTTTAATTGCTCTTGGTGCTATGGAAGTTCACCTTAACATGGCTTTGCAAGCCTTGAATGCATTTAATAAAGGAGTTGATGGGTAATAGTAACAGATTTACTATAATGAAGGCATCGAAAATAAGAGGAAATCTAGTTCTTTTTCACTATCTATAGAGACATCATCATAATAATCTACTTCAAATCCCAAGCCATCACCATATTCGAGACATATTTTTGAATTAGAGTTTTTACTTTTTAATAAAAGATTACCTTCTATTATTTGAATCCAATTATATTTATCTATTTTTATTGGCAAATTTTTTTCTTTAATACATTTATATTTACAACGCCATAAAGAGATATCTTGATTTATTAAAAGTTTATTTTTCCCATCTAAGTAATCAATAATAAGATTCTCTCCAATACCATTTTTAAATGATGTTTGCTTATAGTCAGGCTTCAGATTACTTTTTTTGGGATAAATCCAAATCTGAAATAATTTACAGGGTTTATTCTCTTCGTTTTTCTCACTGTGAGTAATGCCAGTGCCAGCTGACATAACTTGAACTTCATTTTCATAAATTTTTCCTAAATTATTCAATGAGTCCCGATGAGTAATTACACCTTTTGTTACAACAGTAATTATCTCCATATCGGAATGAGAATGCATATTAAAGCCAGAATTTGGAGAAATAGTATCTTCATTTATGACTCTAATATTCCCAAAATTATCCCATTTGGGATCCCTATGCTCTGCGAAAGAAAATGTGTGCATTGAATGCAGCCAATCTCTTCCCGTTAAAAACCTATTATCGGATTTTCTTAGTTTAATAATATTAAAAACCATAAAAGTTTAATAGAATAAAAAAATTCTAAATAATTAGAAAAATATTTGTAAAAAATTTTTTATAAATTATTCCTAAAAAAAAATTAAATATCGAATTTATAAATTTATTTTACTCTGAGCTTTAGAGGCCTTAATCAATATTTTTTTTGCTTCATCTCTTGTAAGACATTTTTCTGCTTTTACATTTAAGTTTTTAAGTTTTTTCAGTTGCTTTGTATTACTCATAATTTAAACAATTCTTAAAGTAACTTTAACATAGCTTTAAAAAAATTGCTTCAAAAACCTTAGCATCAAATCGTTTTTAAGGCTTTGAGGATGGAATTATCGGAACAGTATAGAGGATGTATTGGATTATCTTTGATTGTTTTTTTAATAAAAAGCGGTCCAAGAGGTTTATTAAAATTATTCTTCCTAATTAAATTATATTGAATTATTTTTTTTGCTATTTTTTTATTTCTATTTAAAAATTTCCCTTTATTACCCCAACCTAACCATAAATCACAATTTTTATTTTCAGACCAGTGTTTTAAGCTTTTATAAATATGATTATTGTTTAGATAACCCACAGGGTTTTTGTGATTAAAAAGTTTTTCTGGTTTGCTTGAAACAAGAGCAAATAGATTGATTAATTTTACTTTGCCGTAATTATTGTTTTTTGAAATTTTGATTATTTTTTTTGTTGTATTATCTAAGAAAACTTCATCCGATAATGAGGGATTTAAACCAATAAAAATGATTTCCTTTGTAGATTTAGAGATCTTATAACTTAAACTCCATCTATATAATTTGCTAGCACTTATTAAACAATTTCTTTCTAGAAATAAACTTTTCAACCTAAACCTACACCTCTAGCCATAAGAGTCGCAAATAAAGGAATTGTTGCAAAGCCCACTAATTCGGTAGTAATGATGAGCCTGAACCTCTTAACAAGATTTTCAGATATTTCAGGTAATTTGTTTTTACTTAATGGAATTGCCCATAAGATATAGGTTGTTGTTGGGTATAAAGAAAGTAAGCCAACAAATATGTAAAGCGAAACCTTTATCCAAAACACAGGATTACCCGTATAGAAATCACCTCCTTGTCCAAAATACTTAACACGCAATATGCCAGTAACTAATATTGCAACTCCTGCCAAACCATAAACCACATCTGCAATTATCATTGAGATCGTCTCATTTTTATTAAGACCTACTTTGAGAGTCAATCTTTCAAACAAAAGAGAACCGAAACACAAAATAATTCCTAAATAATGAACATATGCTACTAATGCACTTTTAGCAATTTCGCCTGTAAATAAAGTTCCTAATAACATTTTCTAGTCAAAATTTATACAATACTAACCACCAAATAAAGAATTTGTTTAGAAAATAGATTAAACAATAAAAAGCAAGGTATTGAGTCTAGGACTCTAAAAACCTTTTTTGACCATCTTCAAAAAAATCCTTTTTATTCCATACTTCGATTACATCTGGGAAATGTTTTTCCATACAATTATCACAAACTCCATGACTGAACCTAATATCACTAATTTTCGAAAGATATTTTTCTAAATGCATCCAATCGCCCTCATTATTTTTCACTTCTCTGCAATATGAACATACAGACAAAATCCCTTCCTGTTTATGCAAATTAGACAATGCATCTAGCAAATTTAATGACTTTTTTCTAAGCTCTAAAAATGAAACTATTTGCTTGGATAATAATTCCATAATATTAAATTGTTGTGTAGTTAGATTTCCTGGTTTTCTGTCTATTACACAAAGAGTTCCAAGCTTATTACCATCACTATTTCTAAGGGGAAAGCCTGCATAAAAACGAATCTTTGGATCTCCAGTTACCAATGGATTATTTATAAATCTTTCATCTTGGAAGGCATCATTAATAATTAATGGACTATTTTCTTTTATTGCATGTGTACAAAAAGACCAATCTCTTCTAGTTTCTGATATTTGAAGTCCTATTTTGGATTTAAACCATTGTTTATCTTTGTCTACCAAAGTCATTAAAGAAATAGGCACATTACAAGTTGTAGCAGCAATTTTAGTAATATCGTCATAACATGATTCTGGCTTGGTTCCCAAAATCCTATATTCTGCTAAAGCTTTTAATCTTCTTTCTTCTTCTTCTTTTTTTGATACAAGATTCTGCATTAATCTTCACCAATAATTAAAACTTTAAAATTAAAGTTTCTTCAAAAAACTTTTTCCGTCTAATACTTAATAAAAAAAAGATAAACTTATTGATTTGTTACTTAGTGATTTAACTTTGAGACTGCCGTCCCAGCGATCCATCCACTTGTCCAACAATGTTGAAAATTAAATCCACCTGTGATCCCATCAACATCCAAAACTTCTCCAGAAAAAAATAACCCTGGACAAATTAAGCTCTGCATACTTTTAAAATTAACCTCATTAATTTTCACTCCTCCGGAAGTAACAAATTCCTCTCCAAATGGTCCTTTGCCCGAAATTATATATTTATCTCTCATTAGAATATTTATCATTTTCTCTCTTTCGTCCGCCAGTAAATCAGCCCACTTTTTCTCTTTATCAATACCTATTTTCTTTAATATAAAAATCCATAATCTTCTTGTTAATAGTGGAATAGGTCTACTGTTAATTAGATTCACCTTGCCTTTGTTTAATCTTAAATAGTTAACTTTTTCTCTTAACTCCTCATAACTTAAAGAAGACCATTTAATGATTAGATTAAATTTATATTTTTGGCTATAAAGTTCCCTTGCTGCAATTGATGAAAGTTTTAATACTGCTGGCCCACTAAAACCCCAATGAGTTATAAGTAAATCACCTCTATTTTGAAAATTCTTATTATTTAATTTAATTTCAATATCTATGCCCTTTATCGATACACCACTACATTCACCCAAATTTGGTTCTTTTGAAGAAAAAGTAAAAAGAGATGGTACAGGTTTAACAATGTTGTGACCAAGATTTTGAGCTAATTTATATCCGCTTGGATTACCTCCAGTTGAAAGAATAATATTTTTTGAAGTTACCTTAGCTTTTTTAAGACTAAAAATATTAAATATATTATCTGGAGTTTTTGAAATTTCTTTTACAAAAAATTTTGTTAATATCTCTACATTTTTTGATAAAGCACTTTTTCTCAAACAATCAATAACATCTGAAGAAGAATTAGAAGCTGGGAATACTCTTAGATCTTCCTCAATTTTTAATTTTAACCCTTTTTTCTCAAACCAATCATATACATCTCCAGCTGCAAAACGATTTAATGATTCCAAGAGCTGAATTCCACCTCTTGGGTAATTCTTAACTAGTTCATTCGGTATCCATGTCGCATTAGTGACGTTACATCTTCCACCTCCACTAATCCTTACTTTCTCCATAAGTTTTGAAGTGCCTTCAAGAATTATTATTTTTTTTACTCCATGTTCAGCAGCAGTTATTGCTGTCATAAAACCGGCTGCTCCGCCTCCTACAACTGCTAAATCAAAAGGTTCCAAAGACTTATTGTTTAATATGCTTCAATCTAATAATAGCGAGGAGTTACAAAGAAAAATTACTCCAAAACCCATAAAAAATAAATAAAAAACTTTAAAACTACATAATAGATAGCTGCAATTCACTAATTTTTAATTTTCTAAAATAATCAACGCAGTCGTTATTTTTTTGCTTTAACTTAATTAAATGAGTACAATATTTTCTTAC
>CACAXS010000003.1 GCA_902536545.1 uncultured Prochlorococcus sp.
AGAAGCAGCAAGCCGCCACTAAAATCAAAATGTTTATACTTGTTGATACTGAAATAATTGAAATTATTAATAAGCCAACAACTAAAGATGAATATGCAATAAATGAAATTATTTTTTTATTTTTTACAAGATTTACAATTGAATGGAATTTAAATAAATCGACTCCTGTTTCTGCGTCGAATAAATCATTAGTTAGATTTTCCCAAAGTAATATCAAAATTGAAGCAAAAGTAAATGCAACCAAATTATAAATTTTTACCTTTTCATATTGATTTAGTAAATAAGCCCCTGTTATTAAAACCGGAAGTATGGCAACAGAATAAAGAGGCCATTTTATTGCTTGTTTCCATAATTTATTTTTATCTTCTTCCATTTTTAATTAACATACAAAATTCGATAATTATTAAATGTAGTTTATAAATTGAGTTACATTTTTTACTTTATTGCATGATTTTTAGTTATTTTCAATAAGTAATGAAAAATGATTTAAACTTAACAGATTTTTTAAAAGATGTATTTTCCTCTTTCGATAAGAAAGTGGAAAATTCTGGATTAGTAAGTATTTGTGTTGAGATTCCTTCTATTGATTTATTTCAAGTTTATGAATCGTTAATTAATAAATATCCGTTCTCTTCATTATGGGAGGAATCTGATGGCATTTCATATATAGCTTTCGATAAGTGCAAATATGTTACTTTGGATGGTCCAAAAAGATTTGAGGTAGCAAAAGAGTTTAATTCTGAGAATTTTAAAAATTTAATTAATTTAACTAATGAATCCCATAATTCTGCACTTTCAAAAATAATTTATTTATTTTCTTTCTCTGAAAATTTGAATAATAAGAATTTACCTTCAGATATCCCTAGTTTGGAAGCCATCTTACCAAAAATATTAATTATTAAAAGTCATAAGAATTGCTGGTTAAGAATCAATGGTCATGTTGAAGGTAAATCATCATTAAGAACATTAATTGAAGAAATATGGACAATTAGAAATCAAGTTATTAATTCTGGCTCAGAATTAATAAAATCATCTTGCTTAAAAACTAGTTTTGATTACCCTACTATTGATTATTTCTCACGCTCCTTAGAAATTTCTAAAACAAATTTGGAAAAGGTAGTAAATAGGGGAATTCAATTAATAGAGAAAGGTATCCTCGAAAAGATAGTTTTAGCGCATAGGATTAAAATAAAACTCAAAAATAAATTAGATTTAGTAGAAATTTTAAAAAGATTTAAAAAGAATCAACCAAATACATGTAGATACGTTTGGAAAAGGAATAGTAAGGATATTTTGTTTGGAGCATCTCCAGAAAAATTATTTTCTTTTACCAAACCTAATTTAACTTTGGAGGCTCTTGCTGGAACTATCTCTACTAATTCAAACTTTAAGAAACTTCTTAAAAGTACTAAAGATTTAAAGGAACATAATTATGTAATACAGTATTTGATTAAATGTTTAGAAGTTTCAAAAATAAGAAACTTTAAAAAAAGTGATATCAAGGTAAATTCATTTGGAGATATTTCTCATTTGCAAACACTCATTTTCTCTAAAGTTGAAAATATTTGTCCTTTTGAGTTACTTAAAAACCTACATCCATCCCCGGCTGTTTGTGGATACCCAAAAAATCCAGCATTGGATTGGATAAACACTCTTGAGTCTTTTCCTAGAGGAAATTATGCTTCTCCAATGGGTTGGGTTGATTCATCAGGAAATGCTTCATTTCTTTTAGCAATAAGAGGCGCAAGATTTACTAAAGAGAATATTGAATTTACTGCCGGTTCGGGTATAGTTTCAGGCTCCGTTTTAGAGAAAGAAATAGATGAAATTAAATTAAAATTTGAATCTACAGTAAAACAGATATTTTTTGCTAAAAATCCTAGATAATTTCTACTAATTTTTCAATAACTTCTTCTGAAACATACTTATTGGATAATTTTTCTATTTCTCTTAAACCTGTTGGACTGGTTACATTAATCTCGCTAAGCATTCCATTTATTACATCAATACCCACAAAAAATAAACCTTCATCTTTGAAGTGTTGAGATAATTCTGAGCAGATACTTTTTTCTTTTTCTGTTAATAATGTGTGTTCAGCCTTGCCTCCCATCGCTAAATTACTCCTAAAGTCGCCTCCTTGAGGAATCCTATTTATAGATCCAATTGCTTCACCGTTTACGATAATAATTCTTTTATCACCCTCTATGACTTCAGGGATAAATTTTTGCATCATGACGGGTAATTCTTCTTGAGAAGTGATTAATTCAATGATTGATTTAATTCCCGGAGAATTTTTATTTATCCTTATAACACCTTGACCACCTTTTCCTCCAAGAGGTTTTATGACTACTTCATTATTTATATTTGCAAAATTAATAAGATCTTTTACCTTACTCGCAACTATTGTAGGTGCCATTAAGTGGCTGTATCTCAAAGCACCTAGCTTTTCATTCCATGCCCTTAACGATGAGGGTTTGTTAATTACTTTTACTCCTTTTCTTTCGGCAACTTCTAAAAGATGGGTTGCATATAAATAAGCCTCATTTACTGGAGGATCTTTTCTCATCCAAATGCAATTAAATTCGGCGAGAGGTATGCAATCATTCTCTTCGAAAGAAATCCATGGATTTACTTCAACTTTTACTGAAGATGCCCATACTTCATCACCTCTAGCTTCAAGGTCTTGAGGAGTACAACTCCAGATTTCGATATTTTTTTTTGATGATGCTTGCATTAAAGCAGCAGTTGAATCTTTAAAGGGATTTATATTTTTAATTGGATCTATTACGAATAGAAATTTCATAAAATCTAGTTTAATAATGCTTGCAATTTATTTTCGTTTTCTAATGCGTAGAGATCATCGCAGCCTCCGATACCCTCATTATCTATAAATATTTGTGGTAATGTTCTTCTACCATCAGCCCTTTTAATCATCAATGCTCTGGCATCTTCGTCGCCATCTATCTTATATTCTGTAAAATTTACATTTTTTTTCTTGAGGAGTGATTTTGCTCGAATACAGAATGGGCAATATTGCCAAGTATAAATTTCAACTTTGGACATTTTTTTAAATAATACTTAGTTTATACTATTAAACAAAAGTGCTTGTTAGATTATAAATAACGATTAAATTCTATTTTGATAGATATTACAGATTTCAAAAAAGATCTTTCGGAACTAACAGAGCGCCTGGGTAATGCTCAGGATTGTCTTTGACGTTCCAAGATTAAAAGCGAAAAGGAAAGAATTAGAGCAAATTTCTGCTCAACCTGAATTTTGGGAAAATAAAGAAGCAGCTAAAAAGCAAATGTTAATTCTTGATGATGTCAAAGCACAACTCGAATTGTTAGATAAATGGAAAACTTTTATTTCTGATGCTAATGCCTCTCTTGAGCTTTATTCTTTAGAACCTGAAGAGGAAATGATTTTGGAATCCCAGTTGGGATTAAAGCAATTAAGAGATAATTTAGATAAATGGGAATTTGAAAGATTGTTATGTGGTGAATACGATAAGGAAGGAGCAGTAATTTCTATTAATGCAGGTGCGGGTGGAACAGATGCGCAGGATTGGGTAGAGATATTATTGAGAATGTATTCAAGATGGGCAGATAATAATCAAATGAGCCTCAACATCAATGAATTATCCCAAGGAGAAGAAGCAGGTATTAAAAGTGTAACGTTTGAAATTGATGGAAAATATGCTTACGGCTATCTGCAACATGAAAAAGGAACGCATAGATTAGTAAGAATTTCTCCTTTTAATGCTAATGGCAAAAGACAAACCAGCTTTGCTGGGGTAGAGGTTATGCCAAAATTAGATGATAATATTTCACTTGATATACCTGAAAAAGATTTAGAAATTACAACGAGTAGATCCGGTGGAGCGGGAGGACAAAATGTTAATAAAGTAGAAACAGCAGTAAGAATTGTTCATTTGCCTTCAGGGATTTCAGTAAGATGCACTCAAGAAAGATCTCAATTACAAAATAAAGAAAAAGCTATGTTACTTCTAAAGTCTAAACTATTAGTGATTGCTAAAGAACAACGAGCTGCAGAAGTCGCTGATATTAAAGGTGATATTGTGGAAGCTGCATGGGGCAATCAAATAAGAAATTATGTTTTCCATCCCTATCAAATGGTAAAAGATCTTAGGACTATGCAAGAGACTAACGAACTAGATAGTGTTTTAGATGGCGGACTTGAACCATTCATACGTGAATTATTACGTTTGAATATTTCTTCTAACGAATCTATTGAATAACTAATGGAAAATAAAAACGAAATTTTAGAAAAAAAAGTTTCTCCTCCAAGCTTTATAAAGCTTGCTATGAGAAATATGGTAAGGAAAGGTTCAAAAAGTATTTCTCATTTTTCAATAACCTTTCTAGTTTTAATTGGGATATTAATACTTGTGGCCACTATAGGTAAGCCCAATATTCCTGTTTAAGAATTTATGAAAGAAAAAATTATTTCTAAAATAAATTTAGATTTGGTTTTTCAATGTAATGATTTTTCTAAATTTTCAAATCAGTTAAAAGATACTAAAACTAAACTTATTTTTGAATCTATTTTTTGGGAGAAAGTTTTTTTATCTTGGATAAATACAATATTAAAAAAAGAAGATTATGAATTGCCAAATTATATTTTTGAAAAAAAATATTTTTCATTAGGCTTACAGATAATTTCTAATCAAGAAATTGCTTCTTTGAATAAGAAGTGGATGCAAAGAAATGGTCCAACTGATGTTCTATCTTTTCCAATTATTTCTGATGAATCTCTGAATAATTTAGATCATATAGAGTTGGGAGATATATTTATATCATTAGAGATGGCACTTGAGCAATCTTATGAATATAAACATTCAATTTATAAAGAGATGATCTGGTTGGCTAGTCATGGATTTTTACATCTTTTGGGATGGGAACATAATAACGAGCATGATTTAAAAAATATGTTAAATTTTCAAGAATATTTAATTACGCGATTAGATTAAAAATCAATGGGAAAAAAAATAAATTATTTAGACAATAGAAAAGAGTCATACAAAACTTCTAGTAATGTATTTATAAGTTTTAAATATGCTTTCAGTGGAATTAGTTACGTATTAAAAACTTCAAGAAATTTTAAAATTCAATTAATTTTTGCAGTTACAAGTTTAATAATTGGTTTTTTACTCAAAATTAGTCAGAGTAATTATGTAATTTTGATTGCAACAATTATGTCTGTTTTAATATTAGAAATGTTAAATACATCTATTGAATCAATAGTTGATTTAGTAGTAAAAAAAGAATTTAGTAGTTTGGCTAAAATTTCAAAAGATACTTCTGCAGGAGCGGTATTATTAGCTTCCATTAATTCTGTTATTATTGCTATATATATCTTTGTTCCTAAAATAAAGTTTTTATTTTAAATCTATATAAATATGTTTCTTGTTATTGATAATTACGATAGTTTTACTTATAATCTTGTTCAATATTTGGGAGAACTTTCAGTTGAACACGAAATAACTAAAGAATTAATAGTTAAAAGAAATGATGAAATTACTTTAGAAGAAATTATTAAACTAAATCCTAGTGGGATTCTATTATCTCCAGGTCCAGGCAATCCAGATCAATCAGGAATTTGTCTGCCAATACTAAAAAAATTATCTAAAAATATTCCGATATTGGGAGTTTGTTTAGGTCATCAAGCTTTGGCTCAAGTTTTTGGAGGTAAGGTAATAGTTGGTAAAGAACTTATGCATGGTAAGACATCCAAAATATTTCATAATCAAAAAGGATTGTTTAAAGATATCGAGACTCCATTTGTGGCGACTAGATACCATAGTCTTATAGTAGATTCAATCTCTTTACCATCTTGTTTCGAAATAACTGCGACTTTAGAAGACTCAACTATTATGGCTATTTCTCACAAAGAATATAAACATTTACATGGGGTACAGTTTCATCCTGAAAGTGTGTTGACGCAATTTGGTCATAAATTAATTAGTAATTTTCTAAAAATGACTGAATAAAAGTAAAATAAAAAAAAATTAATATTATGATTTCTCAAATTAAAAACCTTTTCTTTTTGATATTATTTACCTCTTTTTTACCTAACTCATTATTGGCAAGGAATTTAGTAATAAAAAGTTTGGGACATAGTAGTTTTTTAATCAATAGTGAAAATAAATCTATTCTTATAAATCCCTTTAAAGCAATAGGTTGTGCAAGTAACTTAAAGGAGCCAAAAGAAGTTAACGTAGATTTTATTTTGGCTAGTTCTAGGCTTCCAGATGAAGGATATAACCCTAATGATCAATTAATGTTTGTTGATCCAGGAATCTATCAATTTGAGGGTATTTTATTGAATGGAATTTCTGTTCCACATGACAGAGTAGATGGAAGAAGATTTGGGATGGCAACAGTTTGGAGTTGGGAGCAGAATGATCTTAAAATTGTTCATATGGGAGGAGCTGCTGGTGATATTGATATAAATAGTGAAATTATTTTGTCTCGTCCCGATATCTTATTTATTTCAATTGGAGGAGGAAAAAAATCTTATAATGGGAAAGAAGCCTCAAGGATAGTTAATGTCTTAAAACCTAATGTAGTCATTCCAGTCCACTTTGTACGTGGCAAAGAATTTAATAAAGATTGTGATTTCTCAAATGCTGATTTATTTATCGAAAATATGAAAGATTTTAAAGTAAAGTATGTTGGAAAAGATTTTCAAATAAAACCTAAAAGAATTGATCAAAATACAATTTATATTTTCAGTAATTAATTTATTAAATCTAAGACCTTGTAATTGTCCCAGAAAAAAATCATTTGTTCTTTAGTTCCAATACTAACCCTTATTGAATTACCAATATCTTTTTTGTTTTCCATGCTTCTAATAAGAATACCTTTTTCTCTCATCTGTTGTATTAAGATTTTTGGTTCTTTTTTTGGCCAAATTAAGAAATAATTACCTCCACTAAAGTGAGTTCTGATTTTTGTTGATTTTAATTTATTTAAAATCCATTCCCTTGCTTTTTTTACTTCTAAAACATAATTATCAATATATGATTTGTCTTTAAGTGCTTCTAATGCTGCTGTTATAGCAAAGCTATTTACATCATATGGTCCTGTAACTTTATTAATGTACTGAATTAAACTTTTATTGCCAAAAGTAAAACCTATTCTTAAACCAGCTAAACCTGCAGTTTTTGAAAGAGATTGGATTATAAGTATATTGTTATTCTTTTCAAAATCTATAGATTCAAGAAGACTATCTCCATTAAATTTTTCATATAGTTCATCAACAATTATTAATGAATCGTGGTTGATATTAGCTAAGTTAATTATTTCTTGAGAGCTAAGAACCGTTCCTGTTGGATTATTTGGATTGCAAATAAATATTAACTTTGGATTATGCTTTATTATTTTTTCTCTAAATTCCTCGATGGGGAATAGAAAATTTTCTCCAATGTAAGAACAACTTATTTTTTTCATTCCTCGCATTTCTGCACAAGGAGAATAGTAACCAAAAGTTGGATTTGTGGTTAGAAATATTTGATCTTTTTCTCCAAAGCAATTGAAAATTGCATTTATTGCTGCATCTGCTCCATTGAAAATTCCGATTTCATCTTTACCAAATTTTCTTGAATCAAGATAATTATCACATAAAAATTTTTTTAAAAAATTATATTCTGGATAAATTGAAATCTCATCTAATTTTATCGCTTGTAATGCCTCTAAGACCTTAGGACTTGGACCTAAAGTATTTTCATTAAAGTCTAAGCGGAGTAAATTTCTTCTATTTTCTAAAGGTGCAGAGTAAGACTGCATATTTATTATTTCTTCTCTTGGTTTTGGGAAAAGATTATTTAATGGATAAAAATCATTCATTACATTCTGTCTAAAGTTTCAATTCCTAAAAGCTCTAAGCTTAATTTTAGTGTTTTTGCAGTTAGGTCACATAAATTAAGTCTAGAAATTTTTATATTTTTTTCTTCTTTGAGGATTGGAACTTGATCATAGAATCTATTGAAAGTCTGACATAGTTCGAACAGATAATTGCATAGTCTATTTGGCATTAAGTCTTTTTCAATAGAAATTATGACTTCATCAAACTTAAGTAATTTTCTGATAAGTTTCCACTCAGATTTATGTTCATAATTTAGGTGCTGAAAATCTTTAGAGTCATGAACAAAATCATTTTTTCTTTTAATTCCTGAAATTCTTACAAGTGTATATAGCAAATAAGGAGCAGTATTTCCATTAAGGGAAAGCATTTTATCAAAACTAAATTGATAATTAGTAATCCTATTTTGACTTAAATCTGCATACTTAACAGCTCCCAATCCAATAATTCTTGAAGTATTTACAATAAATTCCGCGGTCTCGTAACGATCTTCATCTTCTAATCTTTTCAATAAATCTTCTTTTGCTCTTCTAACCGCTTCACTTAATAAATCTTTTAGACGTATTGTTTCACCTTCTCTTGTCTTTAGTTTTTTGCCATCAGTTCCTTGAACTAACCCAAATGGGACATGGTCTACTTGACACTTATCAGGGATCCATTTTGCTTTCTTTGCAACTTGAAAAACTCCAGCAAAATGATTTGCCTGTCCTTGATCAGTTACATAAATAATTCTTGAAGCATCATCTCCATTAGGCGCTTTATTGAATCTGTATCTAATAGCAGCAAGATCCGTGGTGGCGTAGTTAAAACCGCCATCTTTTTTTTGAACAATTAGCGGCAAAGGTTTGCCTTCTTTATTAGTCATCCCATCTAAAAATACACATTTAGCTCCTTGATCTTCTATGAGTAATTTTTTAAACTGCAAATCCTCAATAACTGACTTTAAAAATGGATTATAAAAAGATTCACCTCTTTCTTTTATTTTTATTTTTAAATTTTTATAGATTTCATCAAATTCCTTTCTAGATTGATCACATAATAATTTCCAGGCTTGGATCGATTTACTATCTCCACTTTGTAACTTTACTACTTCCTCCCTAGATCTTTTTTGGAATTCAGATTCATTATCAAATCTTTTTTTTGATGCTTTATAAAATTCAACTAAATCGCTTATCTTGATCTTTCCAATTTCTTTTAGATCATTTGAATATAAATCTTTGAGCTGAGTAATAAGCATTCCAAATTGTGTTCCCCAATCACCAACATGATTGAGTCTTAATACTTGATAACCTCTTAACTCGAAAATTCTAGATATTGAGTCACCTATTATTGTTGATCTTAAATGACCTACATGCATTTCTTTAGCAATATTAGGACTTGAAAAATCTACAATAACTTTATTAGACAAACCACTTTCTAAATCTTGTTTAATTAGAGGTATACCAGCCCTATGGCATTTAATATTTGATTTGATTTCATTTATTAGGACTTCATCTTTTAGTTTTATATTTATAAATCCAGGCCCTGCTGTTTCTATACTCTTGCATAATTTTGATACGCTTTTATTTTTATTTAAAAGATAAACAAAATCATCAGAGATCTCTCTTGGTTTCTTTTTATATATTTTAGATAAACTTAGACAAACATTACATTGATAATCACCAAACTCTTCTTTTGATGATTGTGTAACTAAATTTTTTCTAAGATTGTCGAATTCTCCTTTTTTATCATTTTTTTCAAGATTCTTTAAAAGAGATTGTTCAAATTGTTTTGTTAATTCTTTAAAAATGATTAGCATTAATTATTCAATTATTTATCTATATAATTAATTAATATAACGCATACTTAAATCAATCCAATTACTTTTGGTAATTGAAGAACTTGTTGAAATCAAATCAATACCTTTTATTAGATATTTACTAATTTCTTTTGGATTAATTCCAGAAACTTCTATTATCAAATTTTTATTGACTTCTTTTTTTAAGCTATTCATTGATAAATATCTTAATTCTTGAACGTTTTTTTTGATGATTTCAGGGCTAAGTTCATCCAATAAGACACTATCTGCTCCTGCTAATACTGCTTCTTTTGCCTGTTCGATATTCTCAGCTTCAATTATGATATGAGTTGTAAAAGGCGAATTTAGTCGAATTTTTTTTACTGCATTATTAAGATTATCTGTCCATGCAATGTGATTTTCTTTTATCATAGCTGCATCGTGTAATCCCATTCTATGATTCACTCCACCTCCGCATTTGAATGCATATTTTTCAAATATTCTTAAGCCTGGAGTAGTTTTTCTAGTATCTGCTAATTTTATATTTGTACCTTCTAACTTATTTACAAGACTTCTTGTATATGTTGATATTCCAGATAAATGCATCGCTATATTTAATCCTATTCTTTCACTAGCTAGCAAACTTTTTGAAGGTCCATATATTTCCATGAGTTTTTGATCTTTAACAAATTGATCTCCATCAGAGATATTAAATTTTGAACTTATTTTTAAATCAATTTTTTTAAAAATTTCTTTTATGATTTCGACACCACAAAATATACCACCTTCTTTTGCAATCCAATATGCATTACCACTCTCTTCCGTAATAGAAGGACTTGTAAGATCTCCCCTACCTATATCTTCATCGATCCAATTATCAATGATCTTACTTATTATTGGAGTATTGAAATCCACTAAACTAAAAAAAAATTAATTAATAAAATTCAAATGAAGTTAGAGAATCAACTATATATCACTATGTAATTTAACTCAAATTTATTTACCAATACAAAACTTAGAAAAAATATTATCTAGAAGTTCCTCTGTTAATTCTTGACCAGTTATTTTAGATAAGTTTTGAATTCCATCTCTTAGTTCTATTGATAACAAATCAAATGGCAATTTATTTTTAATTATTTCATCAGTATCATTCAAATTAGAAAGACAAGCAGACAAATTTGTAAGATGTCTTTCGTTTAAAAATATATTGATATTTTCTACTTGTTTTAATCCGCAATTTTTTATGATTGTGTCGATTAATAATCTTTCACCGTCATTATTCTTAATGCTCATAAGAATTGTATTTTTTAACTCATTTGAATTAATATTTTTGCAATCAATTAAATCTTTTTTGTTGCCTAAAATAGTAATTAATTTTTCTTTGGGGATTTCTTGTATTATTTTTTTGTCTTCTTCATTAAATCCTTCTTCAAGACTATAAATATAAATTATAAAATCTGACTCTTTAATTTTCCTAAAACTTTTTTTAATTCCAATACTTTCAATTTGTTCATTAGTTTCTCTTATGCCAGCAGTATCAATTATTTTCATTGGTATATCATTAATAGTTAAATTAACTTCAATTACATCTCTAGTTGTTCCAGGAATATTAGTAACGATTGCTTTGTCTTTTTTTGCAAGCAAATTTAGTAAAGAGCTTTTACCAACATTTGTTTTGCCTATAAGCGCAATGGATATTCCATTGTGAATATATGAATTTCTTTTTGCATTTTCTATTAGTAATTCTATTTTTTCTTTTACTTTTTTAATGTTTTTTAGGTATTTGTTGTAATCAAAATCTGTGAAGTCTTCTTCAAAATCAACTCTCGCTTCTATTTCGCAAAGTTGATTTATAAGGTCATTTTTAATATCATTGATTTTTTTCTTTATTTCCCCTTGAACCCCACTAAAAGCTAACTCTGCTGATCTGGTATTGCTTGCATTAATTAATTGATTAATCGACTCGGCTTGAGTAAGGTCTATTTTTCCATTAAGAAAAGCTCTTTGACTAAATTCTCCTGGGTTTGCAAGTCTAACTCTTGAATTACTAGATAATAATCTCTTAAGAACTTTATTTACTAGGATAATTCCTCCATGGCAATGAAGTTCAACAACATCCTCTCCTGTGAGGCTATTTGGTGATTTCATCACTAAAATTAGAACCTCATCTATAAATTTATTTTGTTTATTTTCTTGAATAAAACCATGAAAAACTCTATGTGATTCCCATGCATATTTAGATTTAGTTTGAACAATCTTTTTGCAAGAATTTATTGAGTCTTTCCCTGATACTCTTATTATCGCAACTCCTCCTTTCCCTATACTTATAGCTGAAGCAATTGCGGCTATCGTATCTTCTGTAGTAACTATCGGATCCATCTCTCGCTTTGCTATGGAAAATTAAGTAAGATTATCAAGAATTTAATTTTTAAATTTTCTTTCTGAATGAGATTTAAAAGAGATATTACCTATAAGAAAATTCTATCATTATTTAGGAGTCAGAATGGAAGTCCTTTCTTTAATGCTAAAGGTTTAGCTATAGGTGTATTTAGTGGCTGCTTTCCTTTTTTTGGGTTTCAGACTTTTATAGGGGTATTTTTTGCGAAAATAGCTAAGGGAAATATTGTTCTAGCTGTAATTGGTACTTGGATCAGCAACCCTTTTACTTATATTCCACTTTATTATTTTAATTATAAAGTTGGTTCGATTTTTTTGAATAATTCTTCTAATAAATTTCTTGAAAAAAGTTTAGTTATTGATGACTTATGGAAACAAGGTAGAATTTTTTCCCTAAAATTACTCTTAGGTTCATCTTTTGTAGGTATTTTATTAGCTTTGATTTGTGGAAGTATTGTTTTCTTTATCTATAAGATAAAAAGTAAAAGATAGATTGATCTTTTTTTAAAATTAACTTTGCCCAACTCTGGCAATATCTAAAACATCTGCCATTGATTTAATTTGTTCAATTGTTTTGTGAAGTTGATTATAACTTTCAAGACCTACACAAAGATTTATAATAGCTGGTTTACCATAAGCAGTTTTAACATTGGCATCGCTAACATTTATACCTTTATCAGATAACCGCATAAGAATATCTTTAAGAACTCCAACTCTATCAATTACTTCTATACGTAGCTGAATCGGAAACTTATTATCGCCAGTTTTATTATCTTGATTCCAACCAACAGGTAATCTTCTCTCTATTGGAATTGGTATTACATTTTCACAATCTTCCCTATGTATTGTTATTCCATGGTTGCCGAGCGAAACAGTTCCGATAATATCCTCGCCTGGAAGTGGGGTACAGCATTTACCTATTCTGTAATCAAGACCTTCTATCCCGGAAATTGGTGATTTAGCTGCCTTATTAGATTTATTAGTGGATAAATTACTATTACTTTTAAGAGATTTTGCTATTACAGAGTCAGAAACATTTTTTACATCTTCTGTCTGTAATTTTATTTCTTCTCTTAGTCTGTTTAATACTTGATGCAAAGTTAAACCACCAAAACCAAGTGATGCAAGAAGGTCTTCAGTAGTTTTTAAATTACATCGATTTGCAACTTTTTTCATGGCTTCACTAGAAAGTAATGCTTCAAAACCGTTTCGACCTACTTCTTTTTCAAGCAAATCTCTACCTCTTTTAATTGTTTCATCACGATGGCTTTTCTTATACCATTGGCGGATTCTATTTTTAGCAGTTGGCGTAACTGCGAAGTTCAACCAATCCAAGCTTGGAGTAGCATTATTACTTGTCAGAATTTCTATGAAGTCACCATTTTGAAGTGCTGTAGATAATGGAGAAAGCTTTTCATTAATTCTTATTCCATTACAGTGATTTCCAACTTCAGAATGAATTCTGTATGCGAAATCTATCGCAGTAGATCCTTTCCTTAAACCAACAACATCTCCTTTTGGAGTGATCACAAATACTTCTTCATCAAATAAATCTTCTTTAATTGAAGCTAAATAATCATTATGATCCCCTTCATTACCTTCTTGTTGCCATTCTACTAATTGTCTTAGCCAATTAAATCTCTCGGCATTACTTTTAGCAGGAGAACCACCTTCTTTGTATTGCCAATGAGCAGCGATACCATATTCAGCAATTTGATGCATGGAAGTAGTTCTTATTTGGACTTCAATAGGTCGATGTCTTCCAATCACAGAAGTATGTAAGGACTGGTATCCGTTGGGTTTTGGTAATCCTATATAGTCTTTAAATCTACCAGGAATTGGTTTGAAAGTATCATGAACAACTGCTAAAGCTCTATAACAACTATCTGAATTGTCCACGATAATTCTTAGGGCAGCAACATCATAAATCTCGTGAAAATGCTTTTGTTGTCTTTCCATTTTGCTCCAGATGCCATAAAGATGTTTTGGCCTTCCTGTTATTTCAAAATTTTTTAAACCTGCTGAAACCAAGTTTTCTTTCATAAGATTCAAAGTTACTTTTAATCTTTTTTCTCTATCACTTCTTTTAACAGCGATTTGATCTTTAAGATCTTGATATTCTTCAGGCTCTAGCAATTTAAAAGCTAAATCTTCTAATTCCCATTTAAATCTGTTTATTCCTAGTCGATTAGCTAATGGTGCATAAATCTCTCTTGTTTCTCTCGCTATCCTTAGTTTTTTTTCATCATTTAGCCATTCAATTGTTCTCATGTTATGAAGTCGATCTGCAAGTTTTACTAAAACAACTCTGATATCGCTGGCCATAGCCAAAAACATTTTCCTAAGATTTTCAGCTTGTGCTTCAGTCCTGTTGTTAAAGTGAATGCCTCCTAATTTTGTTACACCTTCTACAAGTATTTTTACTTCTAATCCAAAATTTGTTTCTATTTCGGATAAATCAATGCCAGTATCTTCAACAACATCATGTAAAAGGCCTGCAGCAATAACAGATGAACTAGCACCTATTTCTTTGAGGAGATTAGCAACAGCAACTGGGTGGATAATGTATGGCTCGCCACTCGCACGGAATTGTCCATCATGAGCTTTATAAGCAAGTTTAAAAGCCTTTACTATAAGGTTATGATTCTCATCATTTTCTTTATTTGATTTTTCAAAATTATGAATATCTTTAAAAAGCCAATCGGGAATTTTTATTTGATAATTTAAAGATTCACTTTCATATTTTTTATTTTCAGGCAAAATAGTTTTGGAAACTTTAATTTCGTTTTCTTTTGAATTTGCAGCTTCCTCTGACATTTTATATTGCTTTAGATGTATTTTATTTAGGTCTAGAAAAATTTGCTATAAATCATGGAAAAAAATAAAGAAAAAATTATTGTAGTTAAAAATCTTACTGTTAAATATGGTTTAAAACAGCAACCTATTATCAAAGATTTTAATTTGGAAATAGATAGTGGAGATCATTTGGCCATAATAGGACCTTCTGGATGTGGAAAGACCACTTTTGCAAAAACATTAGTAAATATATTGCCTGAAAAGGCTACTTCTAAAGGGTATTTATCGATTTCAAGTGCAGATCCTAGGAAAATTAATAACAAGGATGCACAATTATTTAGAAGAAAGAATTTTGGATTTATTTATCAAGACTCTATAAAAAAACTTAATCCGCTAATGAGGGTTGGGGATCATTTATATGAATTATTTAAAACGCATGATCAAACTAAATCATCTGTAATTATTAAAAAATTAGTAAAAGAAGTTTTTCAAAAAGTAGGAATTGAAGAAAGTAGACTTGATTCTTTCCCACATCAATTTAGCGGTGGAATGAGACAGAGAGTTTCTATAGCAATGGCACTTGCTTTGAAACCTAAATTATTAATAGCTGATGAACCTACAACAAGCTTAGATACCAAAACAAGTTTTGAAATTATGCAGGAAATAATTCAACTATGTAATGAATTTGATACTACTTTAATTTTAATTAGTCACGATATAAATCTTGCAGCAAAGTGGTGTAAAAAAGTTGCAATAATTGAAAAGGGATCGATTGTTGAAGAAGGTAATATATTAGATATTTTTCAATCACCAAAATCAGATATCGGGAAAAAGTTAGTAAATGCTTCAAAAATAGTATTAGAACAAAATACTAAAAATAATAACCGAGATAAGGTCGTTCTAGAGGTAAATAACCTAAGACATTGGTATAAATTAAATTCTTCAATTTTCATTAATAAATGGAATAAAGCTTTAAATGAAGTAAGTTTCAAGTTATATGAGAATGAGACTCTTGGAATAGTTGGTTCTTCAGGGAGCGGTAAAAGTACATTATGTAGGGCTTTAATTGGACTTCTCAAAGTAAGAGGTGGTGAAATCAAAATTTATGATAAAAATCATGCATTGAAAAAAAATAAATCTTTTAAAAAAAACAATAATGTGCAAATTATTTTTCAAGATCCTTTTTCAAGTTTAAATCCGAAAATGACAATAAAAAATATTTTGGAAGATATATTTTTTATTCAAAAAATTTCAGATAAAAGAAAAATCGAAAAAGAAATAAAATTAATGTTAAGAAATTTAAATCTTCCCTTAAATAATTATTTTTTTAGTTCTTATCCTAGCCAATTATCTGGAGGTCAATTGCAAAGAATTTCATTAGCCAGAGCGCTATTGTTGAAACCAAAAATTTTGATTTGTGATGAGAGCGTAAATATGTTGGATGCTTCAGTAAAAATAGAGATTCTTGAATTACTTAGAGTTTTGCAAGAAAAAATGAATTTAACGATTATCTTTATTACTCATGATTTAGGCATTGCTAAAAGATTTTGTGATAGGTTGCTAGTTATGAATCATGGAAAGATAGTTGATGAAGGAGAAAGTTCTACAATATTCACGAAAACTCAAAACCCTTATACAAAATCGCTTCTAAATTCCTCTTTAAATCTTATTTAACTTTAAGAACACTTAGTAATTTTTGAAAATCTAATGGTAATTCTGATTTGAATATCATTTCTTTACCATTTATTGGATGTATAAGTCCAAGCTTAATGGCGTGTAAAGCTTGGCCATCTAATTTACATGGTAGTCTCTTACATCTTCCATATAACGGATCACCTACAATTGGATGATTAATATGAGCGCAATGAACTCTTATTTGATGCGTTCGACCCGTATCTAGTTTAAAACTCATTAATGAGTAATTGCCAAATCTTTCTTCTAATTTCCAATAGGTACAGGCATATCTTCCTGAAGTCTCTTCAACTACTTTATATTTCAATCTATTTAATTTATCTCTGCCAATATGTCCCACTATTTGGCCTTCTTCAGAATTAGGCGCTCCATGAATTACTGCAATATATTCGCGTGATGCTATTTTTTCTTTAATTTGTTGCTGCAGATTTACTAATGCCTCTTGGCTTTTTGCAACCACCATACATCCAGAGGTATCTTTATCTAATCTGTGAACAATCCCAGGTCTTAATTTCCCATTAATTCCAGGTAGATCTTTACAGTGAAAAAGTAATCCATTTACTAAAGTCCCAGATTTGTGTCCAGGGGCTGGATGAACTATTAGTCCTGATTGTTTATTGATTACAATAATGTGCTCGTCTTCAAAAAGGATATTTAAATCCATTTTTTCAGGTTTCAAATAAATTAAAGGTTCTGGAGGAGGCATCCATATTTGAACATTGTCGCCATTTTTTAATGGGGTCTTTGCTTTCGCCGTCTTATAGTTTACAAGTACTAAACCTGAATTTATAAAATGTTGAATTCTTGCTCTACTTTGTTCTGGCCTTTTACTTACCAACCATCTGTCTAGCCTCATAGGAAGAGGTAGCTCATAAATAATTTCTATAAGCTCACCTTCTCCAATGCCGAAAGAATTTTGATTATTTAATTCCATATTGGGACTTCTAAAGCAATTTTACCCAGCATTTGATTTCTATAATCTTCCAATAACTTATGAGACATTCTCCTTTTATCGCCAGAGGTATGTTTTGAAGCTGCTTCGTCGATCCAAGCAGAAGGACTCTTAAAGCCTTTTGCAATATCAACTCCATATCTATTAGATATTTGCTTAACTGAGATATTCGCATTCTTATCTTTGTTAAGAGTGGATATAATTTTGATAAATCCAATTGCTACACTCTCTATTTCATAAGCAGCTTCACCGATATCGTCGCATAGTGCAAGATTAAGTGCTGATTTTTGATCTTCTAAATTTGGAGGTATAACACCAGGAGCATCTAGCAGATCTATACCACTTTCTAATTTTATCCATCTTAAATTACGAGTCACGCCTGCTTTCCTAGCGCTATCTACAACTCTTTTTTTTGCAATTCTATTAATTAATGCTGACTTTCCTACGTTTGGAAAACCAAGTGTAAGGGCTCTAATTGGCCTAATTCGCATTCCTCTAGAGAGTCTTCTTTCATCAATTGAAGACCTAGAATCTTTGGCTGATTTACAAATTTCTTTAATACCTATTCCTCTTTTAGCATCACACCAAAGAGGATATTGATCTTTAGCATTAAACCATTTATTCCAACTATTGATTGCATTAGGGGAGATCATGTCTGATCTGTTAATAACAAGAATATGTTTTTTATTATTTATCCATTTATTTAAGTGTGGATGTCCTGTTGACAAAGGAATTCGTGCATCTCTAACTTCTATAACTAAATCTACTTTATTGATAATTTCAGATAATTTTTTTTCTGCTTTTGCGATATGGCCTGGATACCATTGAATTTTGGGTATGTCCACTTCAATAATTCAAATAAAATTTTGTATTCCTTTTAATTTTTATAATTTCAAAAGTATTTACTTTTAAAATTTTAGTATAAATTTAATAACTTAAAAAAATTTTTATAATGGTTAATTCTTAAAATTTATTAAGGCATAGGTAACAGTTACTACTTTTTAGCCCAATAAGGCCAAATTAACGTTAGGGTCTTGAAATTAGAAATTTAACTTGTTTAATGTCAAAATTATCTCTTTCCAGTCTTGATGAGACTCATTTAGAAGGAAAAAAAGTTCTTGTCAGAGTAGATTTTAATGTCCCATTAAATGAAGATGGTCAAATAACAGACGATACTCGTATTAGAGCCGCTATCCCAACGATTGAATATCTTATTAATCATTCTGCAAAAGTTATCTTAGTTGCCCATTTTGGAAGACCAAAGGGCCAAGTAAATGAAAAAATGAGATTAACCCCAGTAGCAGCAAGATTAGGTAAATTGTTGGGAAAAAATGTTGCTCTTACTAATAGTTGCATAGGTGATGAATCAGTTGCACAATCAAATAGCTTAAGTAATGGGGATGTTCTTTTACTTGAAAACGTTCGTTTTTTTGGAGAGGAGGAAAAGAACGACTTGAATTTTGCCAAAAATTTAGCATCGCATGCAGATATTTATGTAAATGATGCTTTTGGTGCTGCTCACAGAGCTCATGCTTCGACTCAGGGAGTTACTAATTATTTAAGTCCCTCAGTTGCTGGATTCCTTTTAGAAAAAGAATTGAAATACTTACAAGGAGCAATAGATACCCCAAAGCGTCCATTGGCAGCAATAGTTGGAGGATCGAAGGTTAGTAGCAAAATAGGAGTGCTTGATTCTTTACTAGATAAGTGTGACAAAATCATGATTGGTGGAGGTATGATTTTTACTTTTTATAAAGCTAGAGGTCTTGATGTCGGAAAGAGCCTTGTAGAAGAAGATAAACTTGAGCTTGCAAAAGACTTAGAAGTAAAAGCAAAAGCAAAAGGCGTTGAATTATTGTTACCTAATGATGTTGTTTTAGCTAATGAATTTTCTCCTGATGCCGAAAGTAAAGTATCTCAAATTGATTCAATTAGTGGGAATTGGATGGGTCTCGATATTGGTCCAGATTCCATTAAAGTTTTTCAGAATGCTCTTGCAGAATGTAAGACAATTATTTGGAATGGTCCAATGGGAGTTTTTGAATTTGATAAATTTGCAGATGGCACAAATGCAATAGCTACGACCCTTGCAGACTTAAGTGCTTTTTCTGAAGTTTGTACAATAATTGGTGGTGGAGATTCAGTTGCAGCAGTTGAGAAAGCAGGATTAGCTGAGAAAATGTCTCATATATCTACTGGAGGTGGGGCTAGTTTGGAACTTTTAGAAGGTAAAACCTTACCTGGTGTAGCTGCTTTAAACGACGCTTAAGCTATTTCTCATCAACAATATCAATACTCTTTGTGAAAGTAATCATTCCTTCAGGGTGAGCTATGATTCCTGACCAAATTTGTATCCCTGGTTTTGAAGGGGCTCTTGTGATTTTAAAAATCCCTCCAGACGCCAATGGCTCCAATGATATTTCTTGTTCAAAAAATGAATCCACTTGATGAGGTTTTATAGCTCCAGCAATAATCACTTCTTCAAGAGGCTTATTTAGAATTATATCGATATCATATTTTGAACCTGTAAGAACTCTATCAGGAATTACAAAACTAATATCTATCTTTTTATTATCATTTCTTATAGTTGTGAATAAATTTTTGATAATCCCTTTATCTATTTTCCCATTTACGATTGAAAATAAATAATCAAAATTGGATTCGAGTATATGTATTTCTCCATTAACTATTTTTTCCCCAGAAACTTTTATTCGCAAAATATTCTCATTTGGAATTTTAGATTTTAATCTTTTGATTTTCCATTTGCTGTTAGGGAAATCATTAATAATCTTTGAAAATTGTTTTGGTATATTTTGGCTTTCTTCATTTCTAAAATTTTTTCTAATGAACTCTAAATCTCTCGCATTTAAAGAGTTTTCTAGATTTTTTATAAAGCCAACTTTTAAAGTTTGCGTTATTGCTGAATAAGGAATAATAAGATAAACAAATAAGTAGATAAGAAATCCTATATTTTTGAATAAGTTTAAATTAAACATATTAACCAATGGTTATTTTTATTCTACTAATTTAAGTTTTTATGTCTAAAAAAAATAATTTATTAGTTGCAGCCAGTGGAACAGGCGGGCATATTTTCCCAGCCTTAGCAGTTTCTAAAGAGTTGGAAGATGAATGGAATATTCATTGGTTGGGTGTTCATCAAAGACTTGATGCTAATTTTATTCCCAAAAAATATAATTTGAGGACTTTGAATTTAAAGACACCAAGAAAAAACATTTTTTTAATTTATCAATATTTTGAAATTTTATTGTCAGCTTTCCAAATAATGAGGATTTTAAAAGAAAAAAAAATTAACTTAGTTTTCACGACAGGAGGTTATATATCAGCACCCACTATTGTTGCTTCAAAACTTCTCAGGATACCTATCATCATTCATGAATCAAATTTAATTCCAGGAATGGTCACGAAATATTTTGGTTTTTTGTGTAACTATGTTCTTTTAGGATTTAAGAAAACAAATTCTTATTTAAAAAATTGTAAAACTATTTTCACAGGAACACCTTTAAGAGAGCAATTCTATAAATTTAATTTTTTGCCAGAATGGGTTCCAAAAGGAAAAGGCCCTCTTTTGATTGTTATGGGAGGTAGTCAAGGAGCAAAAGCTATAAATCAAATTCTTTATGATTCCTTAGAATTTTTACTGAAAAAAAAGTTTCGGATAGTTCATATTATTGGCGAAGCTAATCAACAACCTTTTCATATAAAAAATTCCAAACATTATATTCAAAAGAAATTTACTAATGAAATTGCAGCTTTAATTCAAAACTGTGATCTTGTAATATCGAGATCTGGTGCAGGAACAATCAATGAACTGATAGAGGCTGAAAAACCTTCAATTTTAATTCCATATCCATATTCTAAAAATAATCATCAGGAGAAAAATGCAATGCTCCTCGCTGAAAGTGGAGGCTCAGTTTTAATCAATCAGAATAAAATTTCTAAGGAATTTTTTGAGGAAACTCTAGAAAGAATTTTTAAAATAAAATCAAAAAAAGGAAAAATTCACTATGAAATATTAGATCTTATGAAGAAGAACATGGAAAATAATAATAAAATCAAATCTAAAAATGAGATTAAAAAATTTATTAATTATTTTTTAAAGGATTTTTGAATTTCTTTACATAAAAGAGTATTATTTTTCCTATTCTGCAAACTTATTCTCGCCCACTTTTCGTCAAGAAATCTAAATGAAGTGCATTCTCTAAGCAATATTCCCTTATTTTCTAAGTATTTTATATTGGGCGACAAGGATGTGTTGCTTTCTATTAAAAAAAAGTTGGTTGAAGAGTTATGAACTTTAAGGTTCTCTATTTTTGATAATTGTTCAAATACTCTCTTTTTTTCAATATTTATCCAGCTGTGAATCTGTTTTGTCCACTGTTCATAGAATTTCTTATTACTTAGTAGATCAATTCCGGCTTTAATAGCAAAGGAGTTTAAAGGCCAAGGATCTCTATTTATTTCCCATTGCTTAAGTATATTTGATGAGCCAATAACGTAACCTAATCTAAGACCAGGAATATTGAAGATTTTGGTCAAGCTTCTCAAGACTAATAAATTATCAAATTTTTGTGTTAATGGTATTAAAGATTCTTTGTCTCCATTTGGTGTTATCGATAAGAAAGCTTCATCACAGATAACTAATTTATATTTTTTTATAATTTCCTCTAATGACTTCTTCTCCCATAATTGTCCGGTGGGGTTATGTGGATTTGTTATCCAAATAACATCACCTTTAGGATGAAGCGGAAATGATTGAGGAAAAATATCATTCCAGTTTTTTGGTAATTCGCAATGTATAAAATTGTTACTCCAACAATTTAAAGATCTTTCATAATCAACAAAACATGGAGAAGGTATACAACTTATTCCAAATTTGGATGCTTCATAACCTGCCCAGGTTATTAGCTCAGAAGCCCCATTCCCAGGCAATATATTGTCTGAATTTATCCCATGAAATTTGCCGATTATTTCTTTCAGATCACTCAAGTTTCTTTCTGGGTAATATCTAAAGCTAAGATTCTTAATTTCCGCATTTATTGAATCTATTAGTATTTGAGGGGGATCAAAGGGTACTAATGATGCACTTGCATCAATGATTTCGGAGGGTAATAAATTTAATTTTTTCGCAGTTGCATATACATTTCCACCGTGCTTTAAGTCTGATCCTTGCATGGCTAATGTTTAGTAATCATGAGGTTTAGATTTGTTCATAATTCATTCTATAATTTTATTCAATCCATTTTAAATCTGATCCAATTGCTTCTTTTATATTAGATAATTGATGGTTATTAAGTTGCTTTATAATTCCTTCAAGTATATCTGGTACTAATTGTGGACCCTTATATATCCATCCTGTATAGAGTTGAATTAATGATGCTCCAGAACAAATTCTTTCCCAAGCTGACTCAGGACTATCTATTCCACCAACGCCAATTAAAATAATCTTTTTATCAATATTATGTATATGTTTTATTATTTGATTTGCTTTTTTTTGTAGCGGCCTTCCACTTAATCCTCCATTCTCTTGAGAGAGTAATAATCCGGTTTGCCTGATCTTTCTATTTTCAAGACCTAATCTATCAATGCTGGTGTTTGTAGCAATTATTCCATCGATGTTTTCCTCGATTATTAATTGGCAAATATCTTCAATATCTTTAAGGCTTAAATCTGGCGCAATTTTTACAAATAATGGTGGACAATTAGGTAAGTTTTTAATTTCTCTAAGAAGTTCTTTTAGAAGAATTGGATCTTGTAACTTTCTTAGTCCTTCAGTATTTGGAGAACTAACGTTTATTGCTGCGTAATCGCAATATGGAATTAATAATTTAAGAGAAGTTAAATAATCATCTTTTGCTTGAGATAAACTTGTAATTTTTGACTTCCCGAAATTTATACCTAAACAAATATTCTCCCTGTTTTTTTTTAACTCAATACCTTGTTTAAGAAAGTTTTTAACAAGGTTTTCAGCACCATTATTATTAAAACCCATTCTATTTAATGCCGCCTTTTCTTCTGCTAATCTAAACAACCTTGGTTTGGGATTACCTTCTTGAGCAAACTTAGTTACTGTACCAAGTTCAGCGAATCCAAAACCAAAATTTTTCCAAATGTTTGCGGCATTTCCATTTTTGTCAAAACCCGCAGCTAAACCAATAGGATTACAAAAATTTATTCCACATATTTTCTGAGTTAACTTTTGGTCAGTTATAGAAAATTCTTCATTTAGATTTTTTAGGATATGTGAAACTAATGGCCAATTATATTTTCTTGAACTGAATGACAGAAGGTTAAGAGATAAATTAGTTAAATATTCTGCATCGATTCCGGTGTCTTTTTTTAGTATTGGAGTAACCAAGTTTTTATAAAGATTTTTAAATACCCCCTTTTGTTCATTCATAAAAAATCAGGATTCTTTTTTTCTATTATCCAATATTTTTCACCTTTAGGAATCAATATCCAATTACGCCATTCAAAAGATGAATATTGTTTTATCTTAAAGTGGTTTTCTTCCCCTAATAAGTTAGTTAGTTCTGGTGAACTTAACAAGTATTTTTTTTCTGCGAATTTTTGAATCATTTCATTTCTTGAGAATAATTCCTGAATTTCTATAGGTGCACTTTTTTCAAAAAATTCTACTGAAGATTCAGACTTTTTTGAGTTACTTTTTAGAGATATACCTTTGCTATAGTTGGTTGCGATTTTATCTACCCTATCATTTTGTTTGTCACCGCTATGGCCTTTAACATATTCCATTACAAGACCATTAATTCTTAATTGATCAATTTTTTGCCATAAATCAAGATTTTGAACTGATTTTCCTGAGCTTGTTTTCCATCCATTTCTCTTCCAATTAATAATCCATTTTGTATACCCTTCTATGACATATTTACTATCAGTTCTTAATTTAAAGTTTTCTTTTAATTTATAGGTTTTTAATTTCTCAAGTATTTTTATAGCCGCAGTAAGTTCCATTCTATTATTGGTAGTATTTTGCTCGGAACCACCTATTTCTAATTCACTTTTGTCGTCAAAAATTATTAGACCACCCCAACCACCTGGACCTGGATTACCACTACAGGCTCCGTCAGTTGCAGCTTCAATTGCAATACTATCAATATTCATAATTTTTGAAGCCGATATAAAGTCTATCGGCTTGAAAAAATATTCTCTTACTTAAGTGTAACTTTACCGCCAGCTTCTTCAATCTCTTTCTTTAAAGATTCAGCATCTGCTTTAGCAATTCCTTCTTTTACTGTTTTTGGTGCAGATTCAACAAGTGCTTTTGCATCGCCAAGACCTAGACCAGTTGCATTTCTTACAACCTTAAGTACTTTGATTTTTGCAGCTGCATCAAAGCTTTCGAGAACTACATCAAATTCAGATTTTTCTTCAGCAGCGCCACCATCTGCGTCACCGCCAGCTGCTCCTGGAGCTGCCATTACTACACCTGCAGAAGCTGCAGCAGATACACCAAAAGCCTCTTCAATTTGCTTTACAAGCTCAGATGCTTCTAAAAGTGAAAGAGATTTTAATGATTCAAGAATTTCTTCAGTTTTTGCGGACATTTTCTTAAAAGTTAATTAGGTTTTGAATTTAGGATTCTGATTTTTCAGAATGTTGTTTTAGTGATCTAGCAAGTCCAGAAGGTACTTCATTAATAGAGATCGCAATTTTTGTTGCAACGCCATTGAGAGCGCCAGCAATTTTTGCCATCAATACTTCTTTAGATGGCAGACTCGCAATTTCTTTTATTTCAGAATCTCTTAGAAGTCTGCCTTCAAATAAAGCTCCTTTGGTTTCGGATTTTTTGGTGTCCTTTTGAAAAGATTGGATAGCTTTTACAGCACCACCAACATCTTCTTTAATTAAGACAAAAGCATTTGTTCCGGTCAGTAAAGATTCAAGATCGTTCCAATTACTATCTCCATCAATAGCTTTACGCATTAATGAATTTTTAGTAACTTTGCAAATGCCGTTTGTTGTTTGCAATCTAGATCGCAAATCTGACATCTCTTTGATAGTTAAACCTTTATAGTCAAGAACTACAGCCATTTCCGAGTCGTTTAATAGAGATTTAATCTCAGTAACGATTTGTTGCTTATTCTCTAGTGTTCGGCCCATTGATGTTTTTTGGATCGTAATTTAGGGAGAGCAGGAAATGCGGCAAAGTCCTTTTAAAGAGGCCGCTTTTATTAGATCCAAAAAGAAATAATTTAAGACGAGTCCTCGGTAGGAATTAAAAATTTAGAATAACTAAATCAACCTACTTTCTTTGGCCGTATTATTGCAATTAAAATTATACTACAAAACGTTAACCTTCAGGCTGGTAATCTTGTACAGAATTTATGTCTACCTGAACTGAAGCCCCCATTGTTGAAGTTACATAAAAAGTTTTCCAATACTTTCCCTTAGCTCCACTTGGTTTATTTTTATCAATTGATTCTTGTAAGGTTTTTAAGTTGTCAAATAGAGCCTCTTTTGTGAAACTTGCTTTTCCAAAGCGGACATGAACGATTCCAGCCTTATCTGCTCTAAATTCGAGCTTACCAGCTTTGAATTCTTTTATTGCATTAGCAATGTCATTAGTTACTGTCCCAGCTTTAGGATTAGGCATTAAACCTCTAGGTCCTAAAACTCTTCCTAATTTTGCAACCTTTGGCATCATATCTGGAGTTGCAATAAGTAGATCAAACTCCATATTTCCTTTGTTGATGCTTTCCACAAGATCTTCTTCGCCAAATAAATCTGCACCAGCAGCCTTAGCTTTCGATACATTCTCACCGCTTGTAATTACTGCAATTTTGATGCTTTGGCCAGTACCATGTGGTAATGCAACAGTGGTCCTTAATTGTTGATCAGTATATTTTGGATCAATACCTAAACGTATATGCGCTTCAATAGTTTCATCAAATTTTGCATTAGCATTTTCCTTGATAATACTAAGAGCTTCAAGTGGTGCGTAAATGCGATCTTCTATCTTTGTTGATAGAGCCGCCATTCTTTTGGAAAGTTTTTTCATAATAATATTGGGTGCAAACGGTTATTAACTAACCTCCCCTAAATAGTGAGAAATTTTGTATTGAACTCAATCAGTGATAGAGACGCCCATATTACGAGCAGTACCCTCAATTACTTTCATTGCTGATTCAACACTAGAACAGTTTAGATCAGGAAGCTTAGTTTTGGCTATTTCCTCTAATTGAGATTTACTTATATTCCCAACAGAGCCTTTTGCGGATTCACCTGATCCTTTCTCTATACCAGCTGCTTTTGTTATTAAGACGGAAGCAGGAGGTGTTTTAGTGATAAAAGTAAAGCTTCTATCTTCAAAAACAGAAATCTCGACTGGAATTACAAAACCTGCTTTATCTTGTGTCCTTGCGTTGTATTCTTTGCAAAATGCCATGATATTGACACCATGTTGTCCTAAAGCTGGCCCTACAGGAGGAGCAGGATTTGCTTTGCCTGCTTGTAGAGCAAGCTTGATAACTGCAACAATTTTTTTTGCCATTAGATTAGAGAAATTAAGCTGAAGTAGAAAATCATAATTTTACTCGATAAACAAGAACAATTAGAAATTAATTTTGCTTATTGATTTGGGAGAATTCTAATTCTACAGGAGTCTCGCGCCCAAATATTGAAAGTAATGCTTTTAACTTATTTCTTTCTCCGGAAACTTCTATAACTTCTCCCTGGAAATCTTTGAATGGACCACTAGTTACAATGATCCTATCTTTTTCTTCAATATCTAACTTGATTACAGCTTTTTTCTCTGATGCACGCTTAAAGATTCTATTAACTTCTTGTTTTGATAATGGTCGAGGTTTGATATGACCTCGCGATCTTCCACTGCCTCTACCGTCTTCAGCACCGACAAAGTTAATTACATTTGGGGTACTTTTAACAGCCATCATTGTATCTTCATCCAAAATCATTCTTACGAGGACATAACCTGGGAAAACTTTTTCTTCAGTAGTTTGTCTGCTTCCATCTTTTTTTAATTTAATTCCTGGAGTTTGGGGAATTTCAATTTCAATTATTCTATTATTGACACCTAAAGTTACTGATCTCTGTTCAAGAGTCGCTTTTACTTTTTTTTCACAGCTTGATGCTACTTGAACTGCATACCATCTTGCGATGCTTGTATTTGCTTTTGAAGAAGCAAGGCTTGTAGTGAATTCATTACTCATTTTTCTGAAAGCTTAATTAAGATCTTTATTAATGGATATTCGGGAGATAATTCAACCAAAAATTTGCGAGGCTGCCCATCCATAGAATCTGCTAACAGAAGCAATGGCTGCAGCAGAAAATGATACCATAATTATAACTGCTACTGATTCGCTAAAAAGTTGTTGTTTGTTGGGCCACACGACAAGTTTAAGCTCATCGTAGGTAGATCTAAAAAAATTATTCTTTTTTTTAGGCTCTTCAACTTCAGGAGAATCCTTTTTTAGAGGTTCTTTATTAGTAGTAGGACTTGTCACGAAATTTTTTTTGAAATTAAGCTTTACGCTTTTGTTTTTATTTTAGCTTATTGATTTACTCCTCAGCTAGGTTTGAAAACGATCTCATCTTTTTTAGCAGGATTAAGTTTAATTGTTATATTTTTTTTGTTTTTGAAGTTATCCTCTAAAAGTTTTGCAGCCAAGGGATTTTCTATTTGTCTTCTAAGTTCCCTGCTAAGTGGCCTAGCACCATATTCAGGTTCGTAAGAATCGTTTGCAATTTTATTAATAACTTTTTTGTCTATATCGATATTTATTTTCTGTTCAAGTAGCAGATTTTTTAAATCTTCTGTTTGTAAAATTATTATTTTTTGAAGTTCATCAATAGATAATGGATTAAACTTTACTACTTCGTCAATTCTATTTAAAAATTCAGGTCTAAAAATTGAAGACAATGTATTACTAATGGAATCATCTAAGGTTTGTTGGTCCTTTTCTATCTTTTCCTCACTTTTAGAAATCTTTTGTGAATACTCTAGTATAGACTTACCAGCTAGGTTGCTTGTCATGATGATTACGGTATTTTTGAAGTCTACGGTCCTTCCTTGAGAGTCAGTTAATCTTCCTTCATCTAAGACTTGTAAAAGGATATTAAAAACTTCTGAATGTGCTTTTTCTATCTCATCAAGAAGTATTACTGAATAGGGTTTACGTCGCACAGCTTCAGTTAATTGACCTCCTTCTTCATAACCAACATAACCTGGAGGAGCTCCCAAAAGTCTTGCTACAGCATTTTTTTCCATATATTCACTCATGTCTAATCTTAAAAGTGCGTCTTCTTCATCAAATAAAGCTGTTGCAAGAGATTTTGCTAATTCTGTTTTGCCAACCCCTGTAGGACCCATAAATAAAAAAGATCCAATAGGTCTTTTAGGACTTTTCATGCCAACGCGAGCTCTTCTAATTGCAGCAGAAACAGCTTCTATGGCTTTTTCTTGTCCAATAACTTTTTCACTTAGTTCTGTTTCTAGATTGACTAATTTCTTACGTTCATTTGAAACTACTTTAGAAATTGGAATACCTGTAATTTTTGAGACAACATCAGCAATATCATCAGGTTCAACTTGATATTTAAAAGGAAAATTTCTATTTTTCTTTATTTTATTAAAGTTCTCTTCAACTTTTTGTATTTCATTATGTATTTCATTTAACTCTTCTTCAAGCTTTTCTAAATAATCCAGATCATTTTCAATTTCGGGATTTGATTTATCTTTAATTTGTTTGGTTAACTTATCTTCTTCTTTCATTAAAATAGATAGTTGCTCCATTTCCTCACGCAAATTGTTCCAATTGTCCAAAAGAACGTTCAATTTTACCTCTGATTGTTGTCTCATATTCAACAGTTTTTCTTGATCTTCGATATTTTCTCCTTGCAAATTATTCAGTTTTTCATTAATAGTAAGAAGTTTGTTTTCTTGTTGGAGAATTATTTGAGGCTTTTTATTAGACTCGATTTTTAACTCTGCAGCTGCTTCATCAATTAAATCTATTGCTTTATCAGGAAGACATTTATCGCTGATATATCTGTCGGCCAATTTTGCAGAATAGTTTACAGCTTCTTCAGAAATTTTTATGCCATGATGTGATTCATATTTCTTTTTGATACCTTGCAGTATTTTTGCGCTTAATTCTACTGAAGGTTCATTAACAGCTATCTTTTGAAAGCAATTATTTAATGCCTGATCTTTTTCAATAGTTTCACGAAATTTCTCAGGTGTTGTTGTACCGATACATCTAAGTTCTCCTTCAGCCAGTAAAGGTTTTAAGATATTGCTGATGTCGGTAGAAGATCTGTCAGAACTTAATATTGCATGAATTTCATCAATAAATAAAATCATTCCTTGGCTTGGATTGTTTAGTTCCTGCATTATTAAGCTTAGCCTTTCTTCTAGTTGGCCTCTAAATTTTGTACCCGAAACTAAAGCACCTAAGTCAAGCGAAATAATTTTAAAGTCTTTTAAAGAATCTGGAACTTTTTTGTCTACAATTAATTGCGCAAGAAATTTTGCAATTGAGGTTTTACCAACTCCAGGATTGCCGATAAGTATAGGATTATTTTTGTTTCTTCTGCAGAGTACCCTCATTAAATTATTGATCTCATTTTCTCTCCCTAAAACAGGATCCAGTAGGCCTTTTTTAGCTGCTTCTGTTAAATCTTTTCCATAAATTGAAAGAGCATTTTCATCTTCCTCAACTTGTTTTTTGGTTTCAATTTGAAGTTTACTTTTGGGTAATGGAACAATAGTTTCTTTAAATTTCTCTTCTTTAACTAAAGTCTCTTTATTTGATTCAAAATTTGATTGATTATTAATTTCTAGTACGTTCTCATTATTAAAATAATCTTTTGATTGATTAATATTTGGAAAAAACTTTAATTCTTCTTCTAACTTTTCCATCGAAAGGTTGCCTTCTTCAAAAACATAATTTCCAATTCTTAAATCTCTTCCAAGAGCAATTAGTAAATGAGGGATTTCTATGAATCTAGATCCCCATTGGATTTTAATCTGATTCGCATTATCTAATAAAATTTCTAAATCTTCACCGATAGTAAAAATATCTGACTCATTTGTTGGTGTCTCTTCTAAAAAATCTTCTGTTATATCTAAAACTGCATCTTGGTCGATTGATAATTTTTCAATGAAAGCATAGAATTCACTTGATGAGAACAATGTATGAATTATGTGTTCAATATTAAATTCGCTATGATCCCATTTTTTTGCTGTTTCTTCCCCTAATAAAAGAAGATTCCAACTGATATCGCTAAATAGTTCAGGACTGGATGTAAGTGTTTCTCTCATAAACTATAAAATTACAGTTGATTATTAATTAATATTCTAAATAGTATTTGCATTAATAATCATCAAATAATTTTTAAATTGTAAGATGAATTTAAAAATATCTTTTTTAGAGGAGTTACAGGGATTTTGGAATTAATAAAAGCGTTAACTAATATTTAAGTTGTTGTGAAATTAAAAATTTATAATTGGTTAAAATATATATTTCAGATATTAGCCAAATAGTTCAGCTATTTATAGGATTTAAATAGTAATAATTAAATTGTGAAAGAAACTATTGATTTTCTTATTGATACTATTGAAGCAAGGCAAGTCCTTGATTCAAGAGGTAATCCAACTGTAGAGGCAGAAGTATTTTTGGAATGTGGTGCAAGTGGTAGAGCAATTGTTCCCAGCGGAGCTAGCACGGGTGCTCATGAGGCACATGAATTAAGGGATGGTGGCTCAAAATATATGGGGAAGGGTGTTTTAAATGCTGTTAATAAAATTTATGAAACAATATCCCCGGCTTTATGTGGTTTGTCAGCTTTAGATCAAACTGCAGTAGATAAATTAATGATTGAAATTGATGGAACTCCTAATAAATCTAACCTTGGAGCAAATTCAATCCTTGCAGTAAGTCTTGCAAATGCCAGAGCATCAGCAAATGCTTTAGAGGTTCCATTGTATAGGTATCTTGGAGATCCATTATCCAATCTCCTTCCAGTCCCATTAATGAATGTAATAAATGGTGGTGCTCATGCACCAAATTGTCTTGATTTTCAGGAATTTATGCTTGTCCCACATGGAGTTAATAATTTCAGTGAATCATTAAGAATGGGTACTGAAATTTTTCACTCATTAAAGTCATTACTTGATCAAAAAGGTCTATCTACTGCTGTAGGTGATGAGGGTGGATTTGCACCTAATTTGTCATCTAGCGAAGAAGCAGGGGACTTATTATTAGAAGCAATTCAAAAAGCAGGATTTAAGCCCGGTGAGCAGGTATCTTTAGCTTTAGATGCTGCTAGTACTGAATTTTATAGTGATGGTATTTATAAATATGAAGGTAAAAGTTTAAACAGTTCTGAAATGATTTCATATCTTTCAAGATTAGTTTCTAATTATCCAATAGTTTCAATAGAGGACGGTTTAGCTGAGGATGATTGGGAGGGTTGGTCAGAATTAAACAAAGAATTAGGAAATAAAGTTCAGCTTGTAGGTGATGATTTATTCGTTACTAATACAGAAAGATTAAGGAAAGGGATTATGGAAAAATCTGCTAATTCAATCCTAATTAAGGTAAATCAAATTGGAACATTAACTGAAACTTTGGAAGCTATTGAGTTAGCTAAAATATCTGGTTTCACAAGTGTTATTAGTCATAGAAGTGGTGAGACTGAAGATACAACAATTGCAGATTTATCTGTCGCCACAAGATCGGGTCAGATCAAGACGGGCTCTTTGAGCAGAAGTGAAAGGATTGCAAAATACAATAGGCTTTTAAAAATTGAAGAGGAATTGGGAAATCAAGCAAGATTCGCTGGAGCTTTAGGTTTAGGTCCCAAAAATATATAGTTTTTAGCGCTTAAGTTTTTCTAAACGTGAGCCTTTTCTCATACTTAATTGGCACTTTATCCAATCAATACTTATTGGTAATGCGAAAAAAAGTGGCAACAATGCAAAATTATTTTGTTTATTGGTTACAAGTAAGGCAGATGCAATTGATAAACTTCCTATAAGAATTGAATGACCTAAAGTTTTTTGAGCAGTAAACATTTTTTTGAATTGCCTATCAGACTCTCCCATTCTTATTTGCAATTGTAAATCGCCCTGCTCTAATCTTTCTAAACTTTCATCTATTCTTTTGGGAATGCCAACAGCTTTCGATCCTAATTCACCTACTTGCCTTCCAAATTGGTTAATTAAATCGTTGGGAGTTTGATTATTTGAAGTCATAAGTTCTATTAAATAAGGCTTGGTAACTGATACAAGGTTAAACCCTGGATCAAGCATTCTACCAACTCCTTCAAAAGTTGATAAAGCTCTCATCACAAAGATTAAATCTACTGGTAGTTGAAATGGTGTTTCATAAACAAGTTCGTATAAATCTCCAGATAATTTTTCAATAATATTTGGACTAAATGGTGGTGTTAAGGCTTCTTTAAGCATCAATCTGACTAATCTTCTGACTGGTCCTACATCAATATCTTTTGAAATTAGCCCAGCTTGTTGTAATTGACTGACAAGTGATGAGGCGTCTCTTAAAGCAGCAGACTTAACCATCCCCCCTAAGCTTGTTTGAAGATTATTTGAGATATTTCCCATCATTCCAAAATCATAAAAGATCAATTTACCTTCATTTGAAACTGCTAGATTTCCTGGATGAGGGTCTGCATGAAAAAAACCATAATTTACTAATTGTTTTAAATAACTTATGGCGCCTATTTCTGCGATTTTAGGTAAATCTATTTCTTGTGATTGTAATTTGTCTAAATCGCTTATTTTTGTTCCTTCTAGATAACTTAAACAAAGGACTTTTTCACTGCTCATATCCCAAATTACTTCAGGAACTTTAACATTTTCATCATCAAGAAATTGCTGTCTAAATCTTGCTGCATATTGTGCTTCACAATTAAAATCAAGCTCCTTCATGAGAACTTTCCTGCACTCTTTAGCAATCTCAACCCAGTTTCTACCTCGACTCCAATTTTTATTTTTCTGCAATAATCCTGCTATTTGCTGCATTATGCCCAAATCTATAATGAACAATTCTTTTAAATTAGGTCTTTGCACTTTAAATACTACTTTCTTACCATCTTTTAAAGTCGCCCTATGGACCTGAGCTAGTGATGCTGATCCAACCGGATCACATATTATTTGATCTATTTCATTAAACTTAGATCCTAGTTCTTCTTTTATAGTTTCTTCAACTTGCGCAAATGAAAAATTAGGAACTTGATCTTGCAATTTAGACAATTCCTGAATCCAAGTATTAGGAATTAAATCGGGTCTCGCTGATAATAATTGTCCAATTTTAATAAATGCTGATCCAAGCTTTATTAATTGATTTGTAAACCACCTAGCTCTTTTAATTTGGACCCTACTTTTTTCATTTTTCTTAGTTTGGAAAATTGTAAATCTAATATTATCTATCCATAAATTTATTAAAAGCGAAATCAGAGTTATCCAAATAAGAAAGGCCCTCTTCAATTTTTTAAAACGATAATGAAGAATTTGATAACTCATTTAATTTTATTATTTATAGTTTTATTAATGAGATCAATTTGCTTATTGATACCTTCAATTTCATTTAAAGCTTTTTTTATTTTGTAATCTTGATAAGTATTTGTAGACTCATTTTCATGAATATTTTCGGCTTTTTCCAGTCTTGATGCTTCTTCAATTATGGACTCTTTTAAACTATCAAATTCTTTTTTAAGAATTTCTGGAGTATCCTGAGCAATATTTGTTGCTTCTTGAATTTTTTCAACCAATATTTCGTTAAATTTTTCGGTTACTTTCTTAATGGCAGCTTTTAAAAGGTAATCAGAATTGGTCATGAAAAATATAATGTTTCAACGGCAATTGATTTTTCGATATGACTTAATAATAGATCAATACAGAACATTTCACGTAACTGATCATTTTGATAATTAATTTTTTATGTTTTTCCTATGTAAGTTTGTTTCTATATTAAGCTTTTTTCTCTTTTTTCTTTTAACTTATATCTATACAAAGGTTCAGGTATTTACTTTAAGAATATCTTCTAACCAAGAACTCATCTAATTAACTACTAAAAAAGGAGTTTTTAAAAATTGGAAATCATTGAGTCAGATGTAGTTATTATCGGCGGTGGCCCGGCCGGATGTACTTGCGCACTTTATACATCTCGTTCAAACTTAAAGACAGTAATTTTAGACAAAAATCCATCTGTTGGCGCCTTAGCAATAACTCATCAAATAGCTAACTATCCAGGAGTTCCGGTTGATATAAGTGGAGAGAAATTACTTACTTTAATGAGAGAACAGGCTGTGCAATACGGCACAGATTATAGAAGAGCGCAAGTGTTTGGAATTGACGCAAATGGAGAATGGAAAATGGTTTATACGCCCGAAGGCACTTTCAAAGCTAAAGCACTTGTTCTTGCAAGTGGAGCTATGGGTAGGCCTGCGTCATTTAAGGGAGAAGCTGATTTTCTTGGCAAAGGAGTAAGTTATTGTGCTACATGTGATGGAGCTTTTTACAAAAATAGAGAAGTTGCTGTCGTTGGAGTGAACAAGGAGGCAATTGAAGAGGCAAATGTTCTTACCAAATTTGCTTCTACTGTACATTGGATAACATCTAGTGATCCTAAATCAGATAATGAAGAGGCTATGGAATTGATGGATAATTCAAATATAAAACATTGGAGTAGAACAAGACTATTGGAAATATTGGGTGATGATATGGGTGTGAATGGGGTTGTTGTAAAAAATAAGCAAGAAGAAAATCCTATTAACTTAAATTTAGATGGAGTCTTTGTCTATATGAGTGGTTCAAAGCCGATTACTGATTTTTTAGGGGATCAAATTGCTTTAAAAGAAGATGGAGGTGTTATTGTGGATGACTTTATGTCTACAAACTCTGATGGGGTATGGGCTATTGGAGATATAAGAAATACACCATTTAAGCAAGCAGTTGTTGCGGCTTCTGATGGATGTATTGCCGCGATGTCAATTGATAGATATTTAAATAGTAGAAAAAATATAAGAGTAGATTGGATTCATTCTTAAAAAAAATATTAATTCTTTACTTTAAAGGGGTGTTGCTTCAGAAATATAAGCGACTCCTCCGTAGTAGCTTAAATCATCCCTGATATTATCTCTCATTTTATCTATTAATTCTTGCTCACAGAAAACAATTACATGAGCATTTGATCCATATCCAGTAAATTCCATATCTTCAGTTACAACTCTTTCAGGCCCTCTGCCTGTTGCGTGTTTCATAACTGTATATCCGGGAACATTAGCTTTTTCTAATGTTTTAATGATTGCATCTAGTTCTCTTTCACTAAATATCAAGTCTAATCTTTTCATTTTTATAGAGGGGAAAGTGGGATAATAGTATTTACTAAACTCATATATATTGGGATGCCGAGAACTATATTGAATGGGAAAGTTAAACCTAGTGTAGTTGAAATATAATAACTAGATTTAGCCTCTGGAACTGTCATCCTCATCGCTGCAGGAACTGCTAAATAAGAGGCGCTTGCACATAAAACCACAAATAAGAGTGCGTTGCCAGATCCTAAAGATAAAAATCTTGCAACGAAAACACCAATAAATGCATTAAATAAAGGCATAAAAATAGCAAAGCCAATTAAGAATGAACCCGCATTCTTCAGTCTAGGCAATCTTTGAGCAGCGACTATTCCCATATCTAACAAGAAGAAGCATTCTGCTCCATAGAATAATTGTCCAGTAAAAGGCTCCATTTTTGCAATCCCTGAGGGATTACTAGAAGCAGTGAGAAATCCTACAATTAAGCTTGAGAGCAATAAATAAACTGATCCATTCAAAAGTGATTCGTGTAATATTGCGCTTAGATGCATTTTTCTTGATTTTGGTCTATTTTTGGGAGCTGCAAATTTTACAAGTAATAATCCAACAATTATTGCAGGAGATTCCATTAAAGCTAGGGCGCCAACCATAAACCCATCAAAAGCTATTTTTTGACTTTCCAAAAAACTTTCTGCGGAAATAAATGTAACAGCACTAATTGAACCGTATGCTGCTGCTATTGCCGCTGAATTAAAGACGTCAAACTTAAATCTTAAAATTAAAAATCCAATCAGCGGGATTGCTAATGACATCAGTATTGCAGCACTTAATGTAGGCAATACTTGATCTGTAAAACCACTTTTCTGTATCTCTATACCTCCTTTAAACCCAATAGCTAGAAGCAAATACAAGGAGAAGAGTTTAGGTAATGGAGCTGGTATTTCTAAATCAGATTTAAAGATTACTGATATTGCTCCAATTAAAAAGAAAAGAACTGGAGGGGCTAATACATTTTGCAGAATTGGATTAATTTCCATAAATTATTAGGCTATTTCACTTAGAGCCGTTTCTAAAGCTTCTTTTCTTGTTTCAATAATGCCTTCAACTCCAAACTTAGCTAATCTATCTTTTACTTTTTCATTCGCCCCAGCAACAAATGCTTTTCTAGAGTTATTTTTTGCTTCCTGCATCATGTCCTCTATAGCGAGAGTCGCCGTCACTCCAAGTCGTGGAACATCAGTGATATCTAATATCAAAACCTTGTAATTTCTAACTAGCATCATTCTCTCAGATATACCTTTAGCTGCTCCAAAACTAAGTGGTCCTTTAAGTCTAAATAACATTACTTCTCCTGAACATCTATCTAGAAGTGCTTTTTCATCAGCAGGCAAAGCATTTTTTCCTTGAGCATCTTCTGATAAAGGATTATCCTCATCCATTCCTTCTAGTTGAGTTTCTGTTATTGAATCAATAGTGAGCATATTTGCTATGAATACACCTACTAAAACCGCCCAAATTAAATCCCAAAAAACAGTCATCAAAAGTACGCCGTACATTACTACTGATGTTTTTAAAGATAATTTGTGAGCCCTCCTCAAGAATCCCCAATCAATAATATCTAGGCCTACTTTTATAAGAATTCCTGCAAGCAATGCAGTTGGTATTTGCTCAGCTAAAGGTCCTGCACCAACTAAAACTATCAACAAAACAACCGAGTGAACCATACCAGAAATTGGAGTTGATCCTCCAGATTTAACATTTATAACTGTTCTCATGGTTGCTCCTGCTCCAGGTAAACCTGAAAACAGACCTGCAATAGCATTTCCTATGCCTTGACCAATAAGTTCTCTATCAGAATTATGTTTTGTCTGAGAGATATTGTCTGCTACTAAAGATGTCAGTAAGGAGTCAATTGCTCCAAGTACTGCTAGGACTAATCCTGCTTTGAAAATTATTGGGAAATATTGATTAAAACTCGGGAAATTTAAAGATGGAACTCCCCTTGGGATTTCTCCAATTCTATCAATAGATCCATCCCCAAAAATTAATATTGATATTGGGGTAACTATCAATAGGGCTAAGAGAGGAGAGGGAACCCACTGACTTATTTTTCTAGGAGTAAGAAATACTATACCTAGCGTCATTATTGCTACTCCAATAGCAGCACCATTGGGCTGGAAATTTGAAAATACAGTAGTTAAAGATTCGACTACTCCACCTCGAGTGCTAATTCCAAGTAAAGGTCCAATCTGAAGCGCAATGATGATCACTCCAATACCAGACATAAATCCAGAAACAACAGAATATGGAACTAGAGTAATGTATTTACCTAGTTTGAGAATCCCGAATAATATTTGCAGTAAGCCGCCAATGACTACCGCTGCCATAACTAAAGGTAAAATTTGTCCTGCAGAAAGATCTCTTGGAACCCCTACTGCTGCTAAGCCTGCTACTACACCTGCAACAGTTACACTCATGGGGCCAGTAGGTCCACTTACTTGAGCAGGTGTTCCGCCGAACAATGCTGCTAAAAAACCAACTACTACTGCTCCGTATAGTCCATAAATTGCTCCGCCAGGCCCTAACGCAGCATTACCAAAAGCAAGAGCGAGAGGTAAAGCCACTACTGCGGCTGTGATGCCTCCAAGAATATCGCCTCTTACATTTTTCAGATGAAATCCATTAATTATTTTCAAAGATGCTCTCCTTAAAATAAATACTTGACTAGAAGATATTATCTCTTAATGACGTAAATTTGTGAAAAATAAAGATTGTGCAAAATATTTTTGTAACTTTTTTTGCTCTTACTAAATAAATTTTAGTTAATTTTCCTGAACAAAAGTAGTCTCTGATTGATTTATGTGCGTGGCGAGCAATTAATGTATTAGATAAATATTTTTCAATTTAAATAATATTCAAATGAATTTGATTATTCGTCCTAGGAGATTAAGAAAAACTGAAGCAATTAGAGAAATGGTTAGAGAAAACCATCTAACGGCATCTGACTTTATATATCCATTATTTATTCATGAAAAAGATTTTAAAGAGGAAATTTCAGCAATGCCTGGAACTTATAGATGGGATATTAATAGCTTAATAAAGGAGGTTACTAGGGCATGGGAATTGGGAATAAGGTGTGTGGTTCTTTTCCCAAAAATTAACGATAGTTTAAAGACTGAAGATGGAGCAGAATGTTTTAATGAAGACGGTCTAATTCCTAAAGCTATTCGAATATTAAAAAAAGAGATTCCAGAAATGGCAATTATGACAGATGTTGCCTTGGACCCATACTCTTGTGATGGTCATGATGGATTAGTTGATGAAACTGGAAAAATATTGAACGACGAAACAATCGAAATTTTAAAAAAACAAGCTTTAACACAAGCAAGAGCTGGAGCAGATTTTATTGGCCCTAGTGACATGATGGATGGGAGAGTTGGAGCGATCAGAGCTAATCTTGATAGTCAAGGATTTAGTGATGTAGGTATTATTAGTTACACAGCAAAATATTCATCTGCTTATTACGGACCATTTCGAACTGCTTTAGATTCGGCTCCTAAAGAAAATAGTAAGAAAATAATTCCAAACAATAAGTCTACATATCAAATGGACCCTGCCAATTCAAAAGAGGCTTTAATTGAATCTGCATTGGATCAGTATGAAGGAGCTGATATTTTGATGGTAAAACCAGGAATTTCATACTTGGATATTGTTTATAGATTAAGCACTTTTTCAAATAAACCCATAGCTGCATACAACGTTAGTGGGGAGTATTCCATGGTAAAGTCTGCTGCCATGAAGAACTGGATAAACGAAAAAGATATTGTATTAGAAACATTGCTTAGTTTTAAAAGAGCAGGAGCAAAACTAATACTCACTTATCATGCTTGTGATGCATCTCAATGGTTGCAGGATACTTAAAAACTCATTATTAACAAAAATTTAGTTTATTCTTAGATAAGTAATAAATTAACTGCTTTGTTTTGAAGTTTTCACAAGGAGTAAATAGGATTGGACACATTGCACTTAGAGTAGAGAATCTCGAAAGGGCGAAATCTTTTTATACTAAGCTGGGTATGAATTTAGTTTGGGACGATAAAGATTGGTCTTATTTAGAAGCTGGTAAAGGGAAAGATGGACTTGCGTTGTTAGGCCCCAGCTACAAAGCTGCGGGGCCGCACTTTGCTTTTCATTTTGAAAATAAAAAAGAAGTGGAAAATATTCAAAATGATTTAAAAAATTCTGGTGTAAAAGTTGGGCCTTTACATGAACATAGAGATGGTACAGCATCTTTTTATATGAAGGATACTGAAGGAAACTGGCTCGAGATGCTTTATGTTCCTCCTGAAGGTATTCAATCGAATGTTTGATTCTTTTTTTTTGTATGCAAGAGAAAAGTTATTCAAAAAAATCATATTCAGATAACACCTTAGAAGAAGAATCTATAAGCCTTTTAGAGTGGGATTCGTTAAAAACGCATTTATCTTCATTCGCCTCAACGGAAATGTGTAAACGAGCAATTTTAAGTTTTGGTATCCCTTCAGAATACGAAGCATCTAAAAGACTATTGAATGAAACTATTGAAATAAACGAGCTAGAAAATAATTTAGATAAATCAATTAGTTTTTCTGGTGTTTTTGATATTAGTAGAAATATTATAATTTGTTCTAAGGGAGGTGTTATTTCATCTTCTGAATTGTTAGAAATAGCTAGAACAATCGCTGCAGCAAGAAATTTAAAAAAAATCTTATTAGATTTTGAACAAAGGCCTTATATTTCATCAATTACAAAAAATTTAATTGATCATCAGAATATCGAAACGATTTTTAAAAAAGGCATTGAATCTAATGGAAGGATTTCAGACAATGCTAGTAATGAACTGTATATTCTTAGAAAAGAATTATTATCTAAGAAACTTGAAAGAAAAATATTAGTTGAGAAATTTATTCAAAAGAATTTAGCTTATTTGCAAGATACTACTATTGGAGATCGATATGGTAGGCCTGTTTTAGCAGTGAAAGTTAATTATGTAGATAAATTTAAAGGCATAATTCATGACTCTTCATCTTCAGGAAATACAGTATATTTTGAGCCTGATAGTGTAGTAACTAAAGGTAATAAGATAGCTTCTTTAGAAGCTAGGATCACAGCAGAAGAATTTAAATTACTTAAGAAATGGTCCCAAGTTGTTAGTGATAATTCAGAAAATCTTATTGAAATGGGATCCATTTTATTGAGATTAGAAAATGCTCTAACTCGTTCAAGATATTCAAAATGGATTGGAGGCAAAACTCCTACGTTTGAGAAAAATCCTATTATTTCTTTAATTGGGTTTTCTCATCCGTTATTGATTTGGGAACATAAGAAAAAAGGAGCTCCTCCCCCAGTGGCTGTTGATTTTCATATAAATAGAAATATTAAGGTTGTAGCTATTACAGGTCCAAATACGGGAGGTAAAACGGCAGCTTTAAAAGGTTTAGGTTTGTCTTTACTTATGGCTAGAGCAGGATTATTGATACCCTCAACTAATAATCCTATTATCCCTTTTTGTCCAAATATATATGTGGATATAGGAGATAATCAATCATTAGAAGAAAATTTATCTACCTTCAGTGGGCATATAACCCGCATAAAGGAGATATTAGATTCACTCGATAATAAGAAAGGATTATCAGTTGTTTTGTTAGATGAGATTGGATCTGGTACAGATCCTCTTGAAGGAAGTGCTCTTGCGATGGCTTTATTAAAAGAATTTGCAAATAAATCTGATATAACTTTAGCAACTACACATTATGGAGATATTAAGGCTTTAAAATATAATGACTCCAGATTTGAAAACGTATCAGTCGCTTTTGATGAGGATTCTTTGAAGCCAAAATATATACTCAACTGGGGTATTCCTGGGAGAAGTAATGCCTTATCAATTTCAAAGAGAATTGGTCTCGATGAAAGCATACTAAATGAAGCTGCAAATTATCTAAAGCCGAAAGAAGTTGATAATATTAACAGTATTATTAAAGGACTTGAGGAAGAGAGGATTAAACAACAAAATTCTGCAGAAGCAGCTGCAGAACTGATTGCAAGGACTGAAATATTACATGATGAACTGAAGAGAAATTATGAATATCAAAAAATAAACGCTGAAAAAATCCAGGAAATTGAAAGGTCTAAATTGTCAAAACATATTGTATCCGCTAAAAAAGAGGTAACAGATTTGATTAAAAAATTAAGAGATAAAAATGTTAATGGAGAGGATACGAGAATTATTGGAAAAAGATTAAAGGAAATTGAGACGGAACATTTCACCCAAAAAAAATTTGAAAAGTCAATATCATGGAATCCTCAGGTAGGCGATTTTGTAAGAATTAAAAGTCTAAATAGTACGGGACAAATTGTAGATTTAGATAAAAAAGGTGGTTTTTACGAAGTTAAATGTGGTTCATTCAGAAGCACATTATCTTTAAATGACTTTGAAGGTATTAATGGAGAAAAGCCTAATTTCAAAAGGTCAAAAATTGAGATCAATTCTACAAGGAAAGATTTTTCTTTTTCTAAAATTAGAACTAGTAAAAACACAATTGACGTAAGAGGGCTAAGAGTTCATGAAGCCGAAATAATTATTGAAGAGAAAATTAGACAATTTCATGGACCGTTATGGATTGTTCATGGAATTGGAACAGGGAAATTAAAAAAAGGACTAAGAAATTGGTTATCAGGTTTAAGTTATGTTGATAAGATTGAAGATGCAGCCGACAACGAGGGTGGACTTGGTTGCAGTATTGCGTGGATAAAATAAAATTTAAAAAACTTAGAAAACAATTTAATAAGCGTATTAATTAAGTGCAATTTATTGATCAAGCAAACATTATTCTTAAAGCTGGAAAAGGTGGTAATGGAATAGTTTCATTTAGAAGAGAAAAATTCGTTCCTGCTGGAGGACCTTCCGGGGGGAATGGTGGCAGAGGGGGTTCAGTTATTTTGATGGCTGATAATAATCTTCAAACACTATTAGATTTCAAATTCAAACGTGAAATAATTGCTGAAGATGGATGCAAAGGAGGTCCTAATAAGAGATCAGGTGCTTCAGGTGAGGATAGAATCCTTAAAGTTCCCTGCGGTACAGAGATAAGGGATATTAAGACCGGCATAATTTTAGGAGACCTAACTAAAGATAAACAGAGTTTAGCTATCGCTATTGGAGGAAGAGGTGGACATGGTAATGCTTACTATTTAAGTAATCAAAATAGAGCCCCAGAATCATTTACTGAAGGAAAAGATGGTGAGATATGGGATATTCAATTAGAACTAAAACTTCTTGCAGAGGTTGGAATTATAGGCCTTCCAAATGCTGGGAAAAGTACTTTGATTTCCGTTGTATCATCTGCCCGTCCAAAAATCGCAGATTATCCTTTCACGACTCTTATACCTAATTTGGGTGTAGTAAGAAAAATTGATGGGAATGGTTGCCTTTTTGCGGATATTCCTGGATTAATATCAGGTGCAGCTGATGGAGTTGGTTTAGGGCATGATTTTTTAAGGCACATCCAAAGAACGAAGATACTTGTTCACTTAATTGATGCAATTGCAGAAAATCCTTTACATGACTTTGAGATTATTGAACAGGAATTAAAAAAATATGGTAAGGGTCTTTTAGATAAAGAGAGGATAATAGTATTGAATAAAATGGAACTAGTAGATGATGATTATTTGAAAATAATTACAAAAAAGTTAGAAGATTTATCTAAAAAGAAAGTTTTAGTTATTTCTTCATCTTTAAAAAAAGGTTTGTCTTCACTGCTTTCTGAAGTGTGGAAAAGGATATAACTTAAATTAAAAATTTTTTTGAAAAAAATATACTTGATTTAATAATGAAAATTAGTCATAAATAAGATACTTCTTTAAAAAAATATGAATTTCTATACTTGCTTTGATCAACAAGGAAAAATAATAGCTAGATGTCAAACCATACAGGATATTGAGGTTTTGAAGAAAATGGGGAGACCAATTGTAGAAGTCAAGGAAATGAAAAATGAGGAGTCGGTTGTTTGTTCGCTTACAGGAAGTCCATCCGACTTTAATAGAGATTACTAAAGAAGTTAACAAATAAAAAAGGGCTTTAAGAGCCCTTTTTTATTGTAAATATCTATTCATAGGAACTTAATCATCATAGACAAGACATTCCGGTTCATCCGGGTTGGCATCACAGAATAGTTCCAAAGCATTAGGGTCATGTTTATCATCTGGATGGTGATCCTTATATTCTTCGAGTTCTTTTAGCTCTTCAGTTAAATGTCTGACCTTTGGAAGATTGCCCTCTGCTTTTGCAGATTCGATTTCCGATTGATCTTTTTGGATGTGTTCGTCAATGGATTTCATTTTAAGCTTTTCGTACTTTAGTAGACATTTATAACATAGTTAATTTCTCATGAAATTGCATTATCTATGAACTAAATAAGTGTTCATTACAACATCATTTTTTTTTCGAAATTGATTTATATATTTTTTTGGACTCTAATCTCATTATTTCCTCTAACGTTGGTAAAACTGGGATTAGTTGATTTGGGTTTAAAGGGAATAAAGCTTTGTAGTAATCTTTTTTCCATTCACTGTCGAAGCATGTCTTATTTACATTAGGTAAATTAAAGAATTTTAATCTCCATTCAATAATCTTTTCAAAACTTGATAGTTCTAGTTCAGTACATTTGAAAAGTTTGCTATATATCAATTCCCATCTTATGAGCGTTGGAAAAAGGTAAATATCTGCGTAGGTTAACTCTTCCCCAAATATCCAGTCTCCTTTATTTTTCTTTAGTAAATTTTCAATTTCTTTTATAGCTGCGAAAAGATTTTGACTTGCTTTTTCGTAAGCTGACTGGGTTCTGGCGAAACCACATTTATATACGCCATCATTAATGCTTTTATTTACTAAATCTAAAAATTTTTGGTTACATTCTTTAATAGTTAATATCTGATATTTTGAATGAATTTTTATTGAATTGAGTAGTCTCATAATCTGTGAACTTTCATTAGACAAAATATTTACTTCATCTTTTACGAAGCTAATTAAAAGAGGTAATGTCGCTCTAAAAATAATCTTTTTATTAGCTTTTTTGTAAAGATCTGAAAGTCTAATACATCCCTTAATCTTTGTATTGAAAATCCATTCGCCATGCTCAACATCTGCTTTTAAAAAAATAATTTTAACTTTTTTAGATAGATTTTTTATTTCGTGGACGAGTAAAGTTCTTTGACACCATGGACAAGAATTCCCCACCAATAAATAAATTTGTCCATTGTCATTATTAATATCATATTCACTATCAATTGTTATACCTTTAGGCCTTTTATAATTACCATATAAATCTGATGGCGCGAAGCCATTCATTAATTTGGTCCAAAACCAAAACCAGAATTTTCTGGAGGCCTTTATAAGGTATTTATTTTGCATGAAATTTTATTTTTAAAGAAAAAATGACTATTCAAAGAATACTTATCGTTTCAGGCACCCATGGGAATGAAATTAATCCTGTGTGGGCGGTTAAGCGATTTAATAAAGAGGAAAATAGGCTTAATTATGGTATTGAGTATGAGTACATCATAGGTAATCCTGTTGCCTATGAAAAAGGGTGCAGATATATAGATGTAGATTTAAATAGATCTTTTAAAGAAAGTGAAAATTTTGATCAACAAAAGAATAGATTTTATGAAACTAATAGAGCAAATTTTTTAGTAGATGAATTTGGAATTGCTGGATCTAAACCATGTCAAATTGCAATCGATTTGCATACTACTACTGCAAATATGGGAACAAGCATTGTTTTGTATGGGAGGAGATTCAAAGATTTTTGTTTAGCTGCATTACTGCAGAACAAATTTGGATTGCCTATTTATTTGCATGAAAAAGATAAAGTCCAAACAGGCTTTCTTGTAGAAGCTTGGCCATGTGGTTTAGTTATTGAAATAGGAGCTGTAGCACAAAACTTTTATGATCCAAAAATCATAGATAGATTCTCTCTTATAATCAGTTCACTAAGGGAAGAGATAGATAAATTAAAAAACAACCTTATAGAACTTCCAAAGGAATTAGTTGTTTACGTTCATCAAGAGAGTATAGATTATCCAAGAGATAAAAAAGGAGATATTGATGGCCTAATTCATCCTGAGAGAATAAACCAAGATTGGAAAATGATTAAAAAAGGAGATCCATTATTTATTGATAGCCAAGGAATAATTCACAAATATGACCGAGACCAATTTATTTGGCCTGTTTTTATTGGAGAAGTCGCATATAGAGAAAAAAAAATTGCCATGACCTACACAAAAAAAGAAGTGATTTGCTCCAAAAAAAAATGGGTTCAAGAGTTTGAAAGTCTTTAAATTGAGATACCGGAACAATAAGTGGCTTAAAACTAATAAGGATTTTTTATTTAATTGATAAGTTTATCTAATATTCAATACTTTTAATTTTTTTGCTAACTCTTAAACCTTAAAAACCTAAATTTTTTCACTCCAATAAATAACGGCTCCAAAAGCCTCTAATTGCAGTCTTCTATGCTTTGCATTTCTTAAGGAAACTATCTCTCTAGATCTTTTTCCGTTAAGAAGCCATTCGATTATTACCATGTTGAATACTCAATATCAAAGAAAATCTTAAGACATGAAAGTTCTTTTCTTCTAATTTCCAAGAAATAAGTTTACTAAAAGAAAAATATTTACACATTTTTAGCGATTTTGGTCTAAAATCTTCAAAGCGGAATTTATTTCCGTTTTTATTTACACGTCTCATTTTAAGAGACATACTTTACGAACTCATGACAACTATTCAGCAGCAGCGTTCTTCGCTGTTAAAAGGTTGGCCACAGTTTTGTGAGTGGGTAACATCAACTAACAACAGAATTTATGTTGGTTGGTTCGGCGTCTTAATGATTCCATGCCTTCTTACAGCAGCGGCTTGCTTCATCGTTGCATTTATCGCAGCACCACCAGTAGACATCGACGGAATTAGAGAGCCAGTTGCTGGTTCATTCCTATACGGAAACAACATCATTTCAGGTGCAGTTGTTCCTTCATCTAATGCTATTGGTTTACACTTCTACCCAATTTGGGAAGCAGCTACTGTAGATGAGTGGTTATACAACGGTGGTCCTTACCAGCTTGTAATTTTCCACTTCCTAATTGGTATCTCAGCATACATGGGAAGACAGTGGGAGCTTTCATACCGTTTAGGTATGCGTCCTTGGATCTGTGTTGCATACTCTGCACCAGTTTCAGCAGCTTTCGCAGTATTTCTTGTATATCCATTCGGTCAAGGTTCATTCTCTGACGGAATGCCTCTAGGTATCTCTGGAACATTTAACTTCATGTTTGTTTTCCAGGCAGAGCACAACATTCTTATGCACCCATTCCATATGGCTGGTGTTGCTGGTATGTTCGGAGGATCTTTATTCTCAGCTATGCATGGTTCACTTGTAACTTCATCTCTAATCAGAGAAACAACTGAGACTGAATCTCAGAACTATGGTTATAAGTTCGGACAAGAAGAAGAAACATATAACATCGTTGCAGCTCATGGCTACTTCGGTCGTTTGATCTTCCAATATGCAAGTTTCAACAACAGCAGAAGTCTTCACTTCTTCCTAGCTGTATTCCCAGTTGTTTGTGTATGGTTAACTTCAATGGGTATCTGCACAATGGCATTCAACCTTAACGGTTTCAACTTCAACCAGTCAGTTGTTGATGCAAACGGTAAGATTGTTCCTACATGGGGTGATGTTCTTAACAGAGCAAACCTAGGTATGGAAGTAATGCACGAGCGTAATGCTCACAACTTCCCACTTGATCTAGCAGCAGCTGAGTCTACAACAGTAGCTCTTTCAGCTCCAGCTATTGGTTAAGCTTAAAGTTCTTAAATCTACAAGCCTCCTTTTTGGGGGCTTTTTTTTGTTTAATTTTGAATTGGTTTCATATAATATCTATATATAGATAAAACATTTGATATTTCTATGAGTAGTAGTTTTGGAAAAATTTTTCGTGTTAGTACTTTTGGAGAATCACACGGTGGTGCAGTAGGAGTTATCCTTGATGGATGTCCCCCTAAGTTAAAAGTAGATATAAATCTGATACAAAATGAATTAGATAGGCGAAGGCCTGGCCAAAGTGACATTACAACACCCAGAAATGAAGAAGATAAAATTGAAATATTAAGTGGGATAAAGGAAGGGTTAACACTTGGAACTCCAATAGCGATGTTGGTAAGAAACAAGGATCAAAGACCAGGAGATTATGATAATTTGGAGCAAGTATTTAGACCTTCTCATGCAGATGGTACATATCATCTGAAATATGGAATTCAAGCAAATTCTGGTGGTGGAAGAGCCTCTGCAAGAGAAACAATTGGGAGAGTCGCTGCTGGTGCTGTAGCAAAACAATTATTAAAAAACTTCTGTAACACTGAAATACTATCTTGGGTAAAGCGTATACATGATATTGATTCTGATATAAATAAAGAAAAGATTTCTCTCAACAAAATAGATTCTAATATTGTTAGATGTCCTGATGAAGAGGTATCAGCAGTAATGATAGAGAGAATTAAGCAATTAAAGCGTCAAGGAGACTCTTGTGGAGGTGTTATTGAATGTTTAGTAAAAAATGCCCCTTCTGGTCTTGGAATGCCTGTTTTTGATAAATTAGAAGCTGATTTAGCGAAGGCTTTGATGTCTTTACCTGCCACGAAAGGTTTTGAAATAGGTTCAGGTTTCTCTGGAACTTATTTAAAAGGCAGCGAACATAATGATGCCTTCATTAAATCTGATGATATTAGGAAGTTAAGAACAATATCTAATAATTCAGGCGGTATACAGGGAGGAATAAGTAATGGCGAAAATATTGAAATGAAGATAGCTTTTAAACCTACAGCAACTATTGGGAAAGAACAGAAAACAGTAAATGCTGAAGGAAAAGAAGTTTTGATGAAAGCAAAAGGGAGACATGATCCATGTGTTCTACCAAGAGCAGTTCCTATGGTTGATGCTATGGTGGCTTTAGTACTTGTTGATCATTTACTGCTGAATCAAGCTCAATGTGGCTTGATCGATAATTAGTAGTTTTGTTAAATTAATTATATTTATATTTGATTTAATTATTTTTGAGCCACTCATACATTTTTGGATCAAATTTTTTTTTAATAATACCTTTATTTCCAATCACTATTGCTTTATATCCTAAAGATTTATAAGTTTTAACATCATTTATTGATAGGCCTCCAGCAGCAATGAAATCAATACTTTCAAAGTTGAGTATATCTATGGAACTAGCTTTACTTTTTATTGGATAAATTTTGATAATGTTGCAATTTAAATTTATCGCTTCCTCAAGATCTTTTAAATTTTTAATTCCAGGAATTAATAAATAATTTTTTGACTTCGAATAATTGAAAAGATCTTTATCCCAAAATTTCATCATAGAAAAATTTAATCCAATTTTTAATGAATCTTCTATTGATTGCTTATTAACTATTGAAGCAGAGCCTAAATTAATTCTTGGAAAATTGAGTTTGATTTCGGATACAAAATTCGACCACTTTTTATTGTTTGACCAACTTATTTCAATATTCTTTAGACCTAATTTTACTAAGTTTCCTAATTCTTCAAAAAATGAATTTCTTAAAGAAGTATTTGAGTAAATATTATCTTCCGGTTTTAAGAGTAAAAAAAAAGATTCTTTTAGCAGCAAATCAGAAAAGGTATCTTTTTTAATATTCATAGAATATTTATTTTTAAACTAGATATAATTTGCTACTTTAACTTCTGATCGGTTGAGCAAATCTTGGATATCTTCAGTGTCTATAGTTTCTCTTTCAATTAACATTTGAGCCATCTCGTCAAGAACAGCTCTATTATCTGATAAAACTTTTGTAGCTCTTTTATAGGCAACATCGACAAGTTCTGAAACCTCTACATCAATTGTTGCGGCTGTGTCTTCAGAGAAGTCTCTTGTAGAACTCATATCTCTTCCAAGAAACATTCCTCCTTGAGATTGACCTAGAGCTACTGGGCCTATTTTGTCACTCATACCAAATTTAGTAATCATTTGTCTTGCTACATTGGCAACTTGTTGTAAATCATTTGAAGCTCCGGTTGTTACCTCTTCTTCGCCATAGACTATTTCCTCAGCTACTCTTCCACCAAGAGCTACAGCCATTTGATTTTGAAGATAAGAACGAGAATAAAGACCAGATTCCATTCTTTCTTCACTTGGAGTAAAGAAAGTTAAACCTCCAGCTTGACCTCTAGGAATTATTGAAACTTTTGCTACGGGATCATAATCAGGCATTAATGCTCCAACGAGTGCATGTCCAGCTTCGTGATAAGCAACTAATTCTTTTTTCTTATTACTCATTACTCTATCTTTCTTTTCTGGACCTGCCATAACTCTTTCAATGGCATCACCCACTTCATCATTACTTACTTTATCTAAATCTTTTCTAGCTGCTAGTATTGCTGCTTCATTTAGAAGATTAGCTAAATCCGCACCAGTAAATCCGGGAGTCCTTCTAGCGACTTTATCTAAATCAACGTCTTTTGAAAGAGTTTTATCTTTCGCATGAACATTTAATATCTGTAATCTTCCAGCGTAATCTGGTCTATCTACTGTCACCTGTCTATCAAATCTTCCAGGGCGCATTAAAGCTGAATCTAAGACATCTGGTCTGTTTGTTGCAGCAACTATTATTATTCCTGAATTACCTTCGAAACCATCCATTTCTGTTAGGAGTTGATTTAATGTTTGTTCCCTTTCATCATTTCCTCCTCCCATACCAGCACCTCTTTGTCTACCAACAGCATCTATCTCGTCAATAAAAACAATACAAGGAGCATTCTTTTTAGCTTGTTCAAAAAGATCTCTAACTCTGCTAGCTCCAACTCCTACAAACATCTCTACAAATTCTGAACCAGATATTGAGAAAAAAGGTACACCTGCCTCTCCAGCAACTGCTTTTGCTAGCAATGTTTTTCCTGTACCAGGTGGGCCAACAAGAAGAACACCTTTGGGAATTTTTGCTCCGACTGCAGTAAATCTATCTGGACTCTTAAGAAAATCTACAACTTCTGTGAGTTCTAATTTTGCACCTTCAACACCAGCAACATCTGAAAAAGTTACTTGTGTAGATGGTTCCATTTGTAGTCTAGCTTTGCTCTTGCCAAAACTCATGGCAGGGTTACCACCTCCAGCATTCCCGCTTTGGGATCTTCTGAAAAGTAAAAATAGGCCTCCAATCAAAAGTACTGGGAAAATCAAGCTACTTAAAGCCTGTTGCCATGGATTTGATAATTTTGTGGGGGTTACAGCTATATCTACATTATTTTCAGTCAGTATTTTTAATAAATCTTTATCAGGGGCTAAATTAACTTCAGACCTGCTACCATCATTTTCAACAACTTGAGCTGTGGCATTATCTGGAGATATTAGGACTCTACTGATTTCTTTATCTTGGACTGCCTCTATAAAATCACTATATCTCAAGGTTTTTGTAGAACTTTCAGGACTAGGTTTATCAAAAACTGAAGTACCAATGAAAATTACAGTAATAACAGCTAGGACATAGAGTCCTACGTTTCTCCAACGTTTGTTCACGATAAAAATTCTTTAATAGATCTATAATACTAATAATAAACTAATATTAAGAGCGTCTTAGAACATCCACTACACTTTTAAATGCAAACCATTCAGGAATTGGTTCGCCATTCCTCAATTTCTTTCTAAATTCAGTACCACTAAGTTTCATAATTTTATAATTAAATTCTTTAGCTTCTTCAGCTGTTATATATCCTTTTTCCTTCGTATAAACTAAATTTTTTGAGGGAACTGTTTGCATCATCAATTCATCTGCACACTTATTCGCAAAATTCTGGGCGTCATATGGGCCATAAAAATCTTCACCAGTTGATGAAGACTTACAACCAGCCATATCTCTACCAATAATAAAATGGGTGCAGCCATAATTTCTTCTGATTATCATATGTTGAAGAGCTTCTCTTGGACCTGCCATATGCATTGAATAAGGTAAAAAAGCCCATTTTATTCTTTCATCAGATATTTCCTCTTCTAATTCTTTATAGGTCAAATATCTAACTATTCCAGGGATATCATCTTGTTGAGTTGGCCCACAAGTTGGATGAACTAAAACAACTGAGTTAGAGGAGACATTATCTGAGAGTAAGGCATTAGTGAATAATTCATAATGTGCTCTATGAATTGGATTTCTGCATTGAAATGCAACTACATCATGATTTGATGGCAATGTAGATCTAACCTCTTCTGGAGTTTTGCAGGGGAATTCTCTAAATGGTAGTTCGAAACCATAAACTTTTCCTCCTATATAAAATCTCCCTCTCTCGTTAAAAATCATCTTAACAGCAGGATGATCTAAAGAATTAGTACCATAACAAAGTTCAGCTTCTAAGGATTTATTAGGCTCCCATTTAGAGCTAACTTCTAAAACTGCTATTTTTTGTTTTTTATAAGTAAGCAATATTGTCTCTCCAGCTTTTACTTTTTCATTTTTTGAATCAAATACAATAGGCAAGCCAAATAGCAACCCGTTTGCATCTCTATTATTTTTAATTACCGAATTGTAGTTATTTTCATCCATAAAACCTTCTAATGGAGAAAAAGCTCCAACCATCAAAAGTTCTACATCGCATGCATTTCTCTCGCTACATTCAAACTCATAAGTAGCTTTAGAGATAAGATCAATTTTAAGGTTTTTATCTTTGATAATTAAATTTTTTAGTTCCCCTCCATAAGGTGGTATTAGTCCATCAGAATCTGTTTTAGTTTTTTGTTGTAATTCCATTTTTTAAATTGATAAAGAAAAATTTTGAAAAAAAAAGAGGGGTTTAACCCCCTTTTTTTCTTAAATAGGATTTATGCCTTTCTTCCGTAAAGCTCCCCAATTATTTTTACATCAAGTGGATCTTTTGAACCCATATCTGTATCTGAAGGTTGGATAGCTTCAAAAGTACCGGCAAATTCGTCTGTGTCAGAATCTACATTGTTAATTGAAAGAGTAATAACGCCAGTGCCGTTTACATCAACTTTAATATTTTCTTTTGCAAGTTCTTCGTCATCTCCTCCTAATGCAACTAAACCTTGAGCATATTCAACACCAGTGTTTTTAGCTCTTGCCTTGGGATCTAGAAAATCACCAGTTCTGTAGTTAGGTGTAAATGTTGAACCACTAACCTCAGTGCCTGGCTCAATAGATGAAGGTAAATCAGCTGTAAGATCTTTTGCTGAGAATGCAAATGGCACCTCTAAACCACCAGGAGTTAATACAGTAATAAGTTGAAAATCAATTCCACCTTTTTCGGTGAAAGTTCCTGAATCTATATCTCCATAAACTTCTGTCACTGTGGTGTTATTTCTAGGACTAATAATTTTGGTAGAAACAAATTCTGCAGCTTTTCTTTTTGTCCCTGGCACTTTTACATAAACTTCTGTTGGATGCATACATATTCCTTTAAGGCTATCTCCATTTCCTAGAGATATTGATCCGACAAGAGTTGAGTCTAAAGTAGGGCAATCATTAGCTTTTCCTGTGTTAACAACATCTGTGAATTGTGCATTTCCTCTTTCAGAAAAAGCAAATGTTTTAACAGGTACGAAGGCAATAGTTATACAAATTGAAATAACAAAAGCTAAGAAAGAACGAATTCTCATAATTAAAGTTGCAGTAAAGTTCTGTGACGATAGATTAAAGGTCATCTAAATAGTTCAGTACGGATATTACAAGGGAAAGGACTATAAAAGATAGGACTTTTAAATCCTCGAAACAACCCGTAGCTTTTTAGATTTTAAAAAACTGGAATTATTGTAAGCTATCACATTATTTTTAATGATTAAGATTACAAAAAAATACAAATTAAAAATTTTTTTTATTTTTTTATGAAATAATTTTGGTTATTAATTTATTTGCTAAATCAATTTTTGATGTTTTGTTAATGTAGTGTTCCCTATTGTTCGTATCAAATAGCCAACCTTCATTTTGTGCCAAAAAGCCAAATCCTTGGCCTTCAAGATCAATTGGATTTGCGAATAGATAATCACAACCCTTCTGGAAAATCTTTTCTTTAATTGTTATTCGTGCTTCTTCGATAGATCCTGTAAAAGCACAAAAGCCTACAAAAACTTGGTTATCTTTTTTTGATTTACTAATTGTTTTTAAAATATCTGGGACTAGCTCAAAGTTTTTATTCAAATGATCATTAATTTCATTTTTTGGAATTTTAGCTGAAGTATCAGAGATTATCTTGAAATCAGATACTGCTGCATTCATGAAAAAATAATCACAATTTGATATTTCATTATTAAGTGCCCTAATTAAATCAATACTAGTTTCAATTTCATATCTTTTTATTCCATCAGTAAGATGCTTATCGATTTTCAGAGGGCCATGGACATATTTTACTTGTGCTCCTCTGAACCTCGCTGCTTGAGAAAGAAGTAGGCCCATGGCTCCTGAACTTTTGTTAGTAATGTGTCTTGCCGCGTCAATTTTCTCTGAGGTGCACCCTCCAGTTATTAAAATTTGTTTATTAAGTAAATCTTTGCGATATTCATTTTGTTTGTGTGAAGCTATAAATTCAAGAGCTAATTGAATTAGATCATTTGAAGGTATCTTACCAATGCCAATAGCATCACAAGCTAAGAGGCCTTCACTTGGTTGCAAAGACAAAACATTTTCATAATTCTGTAAATTCTTATAATTTTTTTGGACAGCTTTATTTAGCCACATTTGTGTATTCATTGCTGGTGCAACAATAATTGGCTTTATATTTGCTAATAAGATGCTTGGGATCAATCCCTCTGCATTTCCAGTTACCCATTTTGCTAATGTTGTTGCTGTTAAAGGCGCAATGATTAAAATATCAGCCCAATTACTTAGTTCTATATGAAGAGGTGTTGATTGACTATTTGACCATTGATCATTTTCTAAAATGCAAGGGTTTCTACTCAAAATAGAGAGAGAAAGAGGCTTTATAAATTTTTCTGCATTTTTAGATAAAACGCATCTGATTTCATAATTTTCTTTAGCTAATTGGCTAACTAATAATGGAATTCTTACAGCTGCAATACTCCCCGTTATTAATAACAGAACCTTTATTTTGGAGTCCTTACTTTTAGTTTTCATCGAAAGGTTCCTGATCGAGAAGATGGAAATAATTAGTTGTTAATTCAGGTCTATTTATTGCAAGAGCTCTTAATAAGTGCCAATCTTTTAAACCATCAAATGGAGTATTATAGTTATCTTCCTCAAGTCTTTTAGCGAGCTCAAGGGTCATTTCTTCATCAAAAGAATTTACTAGTTCCTCACTTATTTGATTTTCATAAATGAATTTCATATTGAGTAAAGCCAATATATTCTAATAATAAAGCCTTTAGTAATTATTTAAAATTGATATAAATATTAAGTAAATATTTTCAAGGATATGAAAAATTTAAATATTCATAATCTTTTAATTTGTTAATAGGTAATTTATCTTCATTCTCAATCATTAATATGCAATCCTTCCTTTTCAAAAATATTCTTTCTTAAGATGTTAATGTCATAATTTATCTCATGTCACAAACCAAAAGAGAGCAAGTCATTAGTCACATACGTTATTTAAGACAAGAGCTCAGAGAAATGCATTTAGGAATAAAAGAAGATGATCTTTTCCCAGAACCAGGCGAGTTGAGAGGATTAATGGCTCAGTTGGAAGCATTGCTTGAATTAATAGAAGGGAATACTAAAATTCAATCAAACTCTGAAGCGGCTTAGTTTAATACAAAATGGTTGTTAAACCTCAAAAGACAAAATTTCAACTAAAGATTGTGGAAAATATTCAAACATTAAGTATTTGGGCTAATAATCCATGGAGAAGATATTCAATTTCATTGATTACACTATTAATTGGCTACTTCATTGGAAGTTCTCTTGGTATGGTAAGTGCTGTTGTGGAACTCATGGATCCTGTAGCTGCTTTCTTATCAGTAATTTTTATTGAGATTTTAATAGTTCTAAGAAGAAATTTTAGATCTGAAAGGAAAAAGAAATTTTTAGTACTTTTTTTAGATTCTCTAAGATTAGGATTATTTTATGGTTTCTTTACAGAAAGTCTTAAGTTGCTATAAATTTATTTGTTGTATTTCTGCAATAGATAAAGCAAAGCCATCCTTATAGGGATACCATTAGAAACTTGATTATTAATTAAGCAATTAGGATATCGATCTACTATTTTACTACTTATTTCAATATCTCTATTAATGGGACCAGGATGGAGAATTGGAATTTCTTTATTATTCAAAGATAATTTCTCTGGGGTTAAGCAATAATTAAAACTATATGAATCAATGCTACTAAGCAAATTCTCCATCATTCTCTCTTTCTGAAGTCTTAAAACAATGATCGCATCTGCAATTTTTATTGACTCTTCCAATGATCTAGAAATTGTTATAGAACCTCTTGATTTAACAGGATCTTCTATATGATTTGGCACAGGAGTTTTAAAAAAATTTATAAATTCATCTGGTATTAATGTCTTAGGCCCACATAAGATTATCTCTGCACCGAATGCACTCAAAGCCCAAAGATTAGATCTGGCAACCCTTGAATGATTAACGTCTCCAATTATTAAAATCTTTTTGGAATTTAAAACCTCTGGATTCAGTGTTTTTTTGGAAAAGAATTTTATTAATGTATAAATGTCAAGCAATCCTTGGCTTGGGTGACTATGTAATCCATCTCCAGCATTAAGAACAGAAGTCTTAGAATTTATTGCATCAAGTTTTTCAGCGATCTCAAAGGTTATGTAATTTGATGAATGTCTGATAACTAATGTATCAGCCCCCATAGCAGAATAAGTTATGGCTGTATCAATTATTGTTTCGCCTTTTGTTAAAGAACTAGAGGATGGAGCAAACGTTTGGACATCAGCAGAAAGCCTTTTTGCTGCAAGCTCAAAACTATTTTTTGTTCTTGTACTAGGTTCAAAAAATAAAGACGTTACCAAAGTCCCTTGTAAGGCCGGTATCTTTTTTGTTCCTGCATTCTTAAGTGCATCAAATCTATTAGCTAATTCAAATACTGACTCATAATCTTTAATGGAAAAATTAGCTAGTGTGTGGATATGTTTATGAGGCCAAATTTGCATTACGTTTAAAAAATAAATGATTATTGAAATTTAGGTGTTCTGTCACCTTTTAATCTTTTACTTACACTCCTACTATTTTTGAGATACCAACGCCATTTTATATTTTTTGCCTTTGATATGCCAATTCTCGTAGTTTGAATAAGATCTTTTTCTTCTAAAATGGAGTCTCTTGGAGAAATCCATAAAGAATTGTTATTAAGAACTTCAATTGAGTTAAATGAAATGTCTACGCTGAATGTCTTAGTAACTAGGCCTGGTCCAGAAGCTAATCTCTCATTCTTTTTAGATATAAAAACTGATCTTATTAATACACCACTCGCAAAATTTTCTTTATCAGTAACTACGTTTAAACAATGATGAATGCCATAAGATTTGTAAATATAGAATGTGCCAGGTTTGCCAAATAATGATTTGTTTGATTTAGTCATTTTGCGGAAGCCATGACAGGCCTCTTCTTCCTGTGAATATGCTTCAGTTTCAACAATAACCCCCTTAACTTGATCTATCTCATTATTTTTTTTTATGAGGTGACAGCCTATTAAATCAGGGGCAACAAGTTTAGAGTGCCGATAAAAAAAATTTTTGGGAAGTAATTCTTCTTCTATTTTTTCAAAATTTATCTAATAATATATTTAGCTGAGAAAAATAATTAAGGCTATTAATTGATATTTATTTTCAAAAAGATGTAATTATTTTTTTAAATTATTTGAAATTCAAAGGATATGTAAATAAGATGTTTTAATAAACTATTATTTAATAAGAAAGATATTAACGTTATGACAAAAATAACTAAAGAGGAAGTAAAAAAAGTTGCTCATTTAGCGAGATTAGAACTTAACGAGAATGAAATTAATAATCATGCAGAACAATTAGAAAAGATATTGGATTATGTAAGACAACTTGAAAAAATTGATACAGATGATGTCCCCTCTACAACAAGAGCTATAGAGGTTATAAATGTATTTAGAAAAGACGAAAAGAAAAATTATGATTGCAATGAAGAGCTTTTAGAATTGGGTCCATCTAGAGAAGACAAATATTTTAAAGTACCAAAAATTATTAATGAATGAATTATTTAGTTGCTTCCAATGAATGTTTTATTGACTATCTTTAATAAAAATTTTTTTATTTTAAAATCTGGATATAAATTGATGATTTTTCTTATTTTTCCTCTCTTTTTGCTATGACTCCTTACGCCAATTAATAAATCATAAATAAAGTTAAAAATGTCTTGTTTACTTTCAAATATACCAACCCTTTGAGGGGAGCCTTTTTTATCCAATAATGGCTTAGTTTTTTCATAAGCTATTTTGTATTCAAACCAAGGAATCGAAGGCCAAAGATGATGAATTAGATGATAATTTTGTCCCATTATTAATAAATTCATAAATTTGCTTGGATAAACTCGAGAATTTATCCATTTATTTCTTGATCGAAATGGTCTATGGGGTAAATAATCAAAGAATATTCCTAAAGTGACTCCTACCATTAATGCCGGGCCGAACCATAAATTATAAATTAAATTCATAAAGTCAAATTTCAAACCTGCCAAGATAATTGTTATAAATATGGATCTTTCGATTCCCCATTGTAATAATTCATATTTTCGCCAAAGTTTTCTTTGAAAGAAAAACATCTCATGATAAAAAAATCTTGGAGCAATTAGCCACATTGGACCAAAAGTACTGACAATATGATCCGGATCATTTTTGGGATGATTTACGTGGATATGATGTTGTAAATGAACTCTCGTAAAAACTGGGAAGCTAAACCCTAACAAAATAGCTGAGCCATGACCCATTGCTTGATTTATCCAAGGAACTGGATGGGCAGCTTTGTGACAAGCATCATGAATAACAGTACCTTCAATATGTAAAGCTAAAAATGCAGTGGCTACAAGTAAAGGTAAAGGCCAAACACCTCTATACCATTGCCATATGCTAAGAAAAGCAAGAAAATAGCCACCAAAAAATAAACCTAATGTTGGATTCCAAAAACTTGGCGGATCTACGTAATTTTTAATCTCTTTTTGCCAATTAAATGTTTTTGAAGAATTAGTATTTTTTGTTGTATTTTTACTGGTTAAGTTTGAAATCGTTTCCTTTACTCTGTAAACAATATAACTAATATTTTAAGTTGATTGCATGTTCAAACATAAAAAATTTCTTTTGAGAGATTTTAATTTAATTTAATGTGTCAAATTAATCATCTTAAGAAAAAAAATTTTTAAAATAAAGCTCTTTCATTTATTATTTTATTTGAGCGGTCGTGGCGGAATTGGTAGACGCGCGAGTTTTAGGTACTCGTATCTTCGGGTGTGGGAGTTCAAGTCTCCCCGACCGCACTTAAGAGAATTTTGATAGATAGTTTGCATATCCATATCAACTCTTATAATTTAATTAAGACGTTAATTTAATGAATAGTTTGATATTCTATTTAGGAATTTTTTATATTGCAATTGGAACCATTTTTCTAACTGTACCGATAATTTATCTTGAGCTCGGCAAACCAAAAGATTTATTAAAAGCTTTTTTAAATTTATTAATAGGTTTGATATTAATAATTAAAAATAAAACATTAGATGTATCATTTTTTGTAATTTTCCTTTTTTTAACCGTACTAGTTATTTTTTATCTAGTAGAACTTTTTTTATCTAGATGGTACCAATTGACAGATAACGAAAAGAAAAAATTAACTACCTTCTTGGAGTTTAAAAATAACTTTTCGAAAATATTGGAATCTATTAATCTGGTATTTAGTGATTTAACGAAACCTTCAAATTTTTTTAATTTTGGTAGCACTAATAAAAATACAACCCAAAAAAAGTGGGTAAGAAATGATAAAAATGATAATATAAAAGTCTGAAATCAAAAAAATCGGTTATTTAAAACATCCTAAAAAAACTACAGGTCAATTAAGAAAGAATATAATAAATTAGATTTATTTAAATAATTCTTTTGATCACCAATATTTCTTATATTCTCGTATGAAATCTCAAAATAGTAAAGAACAAAAATCAGACTTTTCTTATAAAGAAACTTTAAATTTACTGAAAACTGACTTCTCGATGCGTGCTAATTCAGTTATGAGAGAACCTGAGATTCAGAATTTTTGGGCTCACAATGATATTGATTTCAAATTAGGTTCAAAAAATTCAGGCGAAATATTTACATTACATGATGGTCCTCCGTATGCAAATGGAGCGCTTCATATGGGTCATGCCCTTAATAAAGTTTTAAAAGACATAATAAATAAGTACAAAACTTTAAGAGGGTTTAGGGTTCATTTCGTGCCTGGTTGGGACTGTCATGGATTACCAATTGAATTAAAAGTTCTTCAGAATTTAAAATCTGATGAAAGAAAGAATCTTGACACTCTAAATCTAAGAAAAAAAGCAACAGATTATGCCCATATCCAAATTAATAATCAAAAGGAGGGTTTCAAAAGGTGGGGCATATGGGGAGATTGGAATAACCCTTACTTAACTCTTAAGAAAAGTTATGAATCTGCTCAGATTGGAGTATTTGGGAAAATGTTTTTAAATGGCTATATATATCGAGGTCTTAAACCTGTGCATTGGAGCCCAAGTTCAAGGACTGCACTTGCTGAAGCAGAATTAGAATATCCTGATGAACATTATTCAAAAAGTATTTATGTTTCATTAAGAATCACTAAAATACCTGAGGAAATTATATTAAATTTCACCCAAGAGAATCTTGATATCAAAAAAGATTTTTTTCAAAATAATTCTTTCATAACTATTTGGACAACTACTCCTTGGACCATACCTGCAAATGAAGCTGTTGCAGTAAATCCAAAAATAAAGTACGTTTTTGCTATCGATGAAGAGAAACGAATTTACCTTTTTGCAAAGGATTTATCTTCTGAAATAAGTAAGAAATTTAATAAAAATTTCAAGGTGCTTTTAGAGGTTAAAGGCTCTAAATTGGAAAATATTGAATATCAACATCCTTCTAAGAATAAAAATTGCAGAATTGTAATTGGAGGAGATTACATTACTACAGAATCAGGGACTGGAATTGTCCATACTGCGCCTGGTCATGGGATAGATGATTTTAATGTGGGTCAAAAATATGATTTACCAATAACATGTGTCGTAGATGAAAAAGGCAACTTAAATGAATATTCTGGTCAATTCAAAGGATCAAATGTCTTGAAAGATGCAAATGATTTAATTATTGAATATTTAAAGGGAAATAATTTGCTTCTATTACAGGAAAATTATAATCATAGATATCCGTATGATTGGAGAACCAAAAAACCAACTATTTTTAGGGCAACAGAACAATGGTTTGCATCTGTAAATGGCTTTAGATCATCTGCATTAGAGGCAATCGAAGATGTTGAATGGATGCCAGAGACAGGAAAGAAAAGAATTTATTCTATGGTTGTTGGTAGAGGAGATTGGTGTATTTCTAGACAAAGGTCATGGGGAGTCCCTATTCCAGTTTTTTATAAAAAAAATGGTAATGATATTCTCCTTAACAATGAGATAATTAATCATATTCAAGAACTTTTTAGTGAACATGGAGCAGATATTTGGTGGGATTGGGAGGTAAAGAATCTTTTGCCAGAAAATTATGCAAAAGAATCGAATCTATGGAAAAAGGGAACAGATACAATGGATGTTTGGTTCGATTCAGGATCTAGCTGGGCCGCAGTATGTGAATTAAGAAGTGAATTAAAGTATCCAGCTGATCTTTATTTAGAGGGCTCAGATCAACATCGAGGATGGTTCCAGTCTTCTTTGCTAACATCTGTGGCAGTCAACAATAAACCTCCATATAAGAAAGTTTTAACTCATGGTTTTGCACTTGATGAAAACGGAAGAAAAATGAGCAAATCTCTAGGAAATGTTGTTGATCCAAATATAATAATTAATGGAGGTAATAATAAAAAAACAGACCCTGCTTATGGTGCTGATGTTTTAAGGCTATGGGTAAGCTCTGTAGATTATTCAGTAGATGTTCCAATTGGTTCAAATATACTCAAGCAACTTTCAGACGTATATAGAAAAGTTCGGAATACTGCAAGATATCTTCTAGGTAATATTCATGATTATGATCCTAAAATTGATAGTTTTGAAATTGATCAGTTGCCTCTATTAGATCAATGGATGTTGGGCAGATTAGTTGAAGTTACAGATCAAATATCAAATGCTTATGAAAACTATGAATTTTCAAAATTTTTTCAAATCTTGCAAAGTTTTTGCGTTATAGATCTATCGAATTTTTATTTGGATATTGCGAAGGATAGGTTATATGTAAGTTCAAAATCACAATTTAGGAGAAGATCATGTCAGTTCGTCATGTCAAAAGTTGTTGAAAATTTAGCCGTACTTATTTCTCCAGTGCTTTGTCATATGGCTGAAGATATTTGGCAAAATATTCCATATTCAACTAAAGAAAAATCAGTCTTTCAAAGAGGATGGCCAATATTTTCGCAGTCATGGAAAAATCAAATACTTAATGAGCATATTGCAAATTTAAGAAATTTGAGAGTTGAAATTAACAAGGCGATAGAAGGATGTAGGAGCAATCAAATAATTGGAGCAGCTTTAGAAACTGAAGTTAATTATTTACCTAAAGATACAGTTTTAAAAAATTCACTTGCTTGGCTAAAAGAATTTGGCAACCAAGATGTAGATTTATTTAGGGATTGGCTTATAGTATCAAATTTCAAAGTGGTATCCGATTTAGTGGAGAATTCTCTGATTATTGATAACAATGCACTTGGTAAAATTCAAATAATAAAAGCTCAAGGTCAAAAATGTGATAGATGTTGGCACTATCAAAAAGAAACTTTTAATGGAATCCAAAATACAAAATTATGCAAAAGATGTTCAAATATTATTAATTCTGAATTTATTTAAATCCAGTTTTTTTGATTCAAAAAGAAAACTGAGTTTTCATTTTCTCTTATAAAATTTTCTTCGGTTTCTGTTAAGGGTGCTTTATAAAGTTTAAAGTTTGTAATTTTATAAGTAAGTGTTATTACTTTTTTTTCTGAATCTATTTCAATTGGATGAGTTGTTGAGCTACTGTAACCTCTGAAAATAAGTATTTCTAATTGTTCTTTTTGATTTTCTTTTAGAATGAAACCTTTTAATTTAAGTACTCTATCAGGAATCTCGGAACTTATTTGTTCAAGACTTTTGATTAAATCAATTTCTGCCATTTTCTGAGAAAGAAGAGTTTCTTCCATTTTTAGGTAATTTGATTATTGACCATTGAATAAGGCCTAAAATATAAATTAATAATGAAAATAATCCTAAAAATTTTGCTATCGGCTGAGTAAAGTTAGCTCCAAAGAAAAAATTAAATAAATTTTTTATAATAGTATATAAATTGGAAGAAGGCTGAAGCCATATTGCACACGCATCCGAGTTAATATAAGAAAAGCAGTTGAAGTTTTGTAAACTCTGAATAAAGAAATTGAGAGATATAAAAGTTATCGTCCATCTCCATATTTTTGTCGTTGTTGTGAGGGGGTAAGAAAAATCATATTCTGTTAGTTCATCATTAATATCGTTCCAAAACCAAACTGAAACTGTCATCAATATTGTTGAAATATTTGTTATTACAAGAGCATAATTATAATTTCCTATTAAAAGTAGAAGGCTTATAAAAAATAAAAGGGATATTTTCCAATAAATTGATAGAAGTTTAATAACTGCTTTATTTCTTTTTTTAATTGACCACAAGGAAAGTGTAACAGGAATACCAATAAGGAAAATTATTGAAAGTTGAAAGGATAGCCAAATAGAAAGTTGATTAAAAACGTTCAAAACTTTTTCTTTTTAAACACATAATAATTAAACATCAAACTATTACTTTTGAACTTACTATTGTCATAGTTATGAATATTATGCATCCTTGTATTATTGCCTAAAAATATATTGATATTTGTATGAGACAGCATGTAAATCCCCTTAGTATTAATTTTAACCAAATTGAGAGAATACCTTCTTTAAGAGAAATGTTTGGTGATTCTAAATCGAATCTTCATTTAGATATCGGTTGTGCTGCTGGTGAATTTCTATTTGATTTAGCTTTAGTTAATGCCAGTTGGAATTATTTAGGAATTGAAATCCGTGAGAAATTAGTCAAAAATGCTAAATTAAAAGTTCTTGAAAGAGAAATCAAAAATCTATATTTTATATTTGGAAATGCTAATAATATTTTGAATGATGTCCAAAGTAAATTTATTATCAAAAATTTAAAAAGTCTTTCTTTTAATTTCCCTGATCCATGGTTTAAAAAGAGACATTATAAAAGGCGTGTAATTCAGCCAGAATTTATTGACTTTCTCTCAAATTCATTGCAAAAAGGGACCTTAATTTTTATAAAAACGGATGTAAAGGATTTATTCGATTATATGGATTACACAATTTCGAGTAATTTTTATTTTAAAACAATAGATAAAAAAGATTTTAATTATTCCGAAAGTTTTAATCCAAATAAAGTTAAAACAAATCGGGAAAAATATGTGGTTGTTAATCAACTTGATATTTTTGAAAGGATTTATATAAAAATTTAATGCGCCATTAATTTGCTATTTTATCAATTTCTAAAAAGAGTTTGTTTGTTATTTCGCTTGATAAAGAATGAACTTTCTTATGATTTTTGGCCTCTACTAGAACTCTCATAACAGGTTCTGTGCCGCTAGGCCTTATATAAAGTCTACATTTATCCGAATATATTTTCTGAAAAAACTCTATGGTTTGATCAATCAAGATTTTGGTTTCTGGATTTAATTTATTAATATTAAAATCCAGATTGATGTTAGTTAGTTTTTGAGGATAAGGTTTGAAACTACTTTTAAGCCAATCATTTAAACTAATATTTTTCTTTTTACAAAATTTAGAAATTTGAAGTGCAGTCAATATCCCATCTCCAGAAAAGTTATTAATTTTTGAAAGTATATGACCTGACTGCTCACCTCCTAAAACTGCTCCTTTTTCTTTAATTGCGTCATGTACATGTTTATCTCCTACATCAGTTCTATATAAAATTCCTCCAATTTTCTCCCAGGCCTTTTCAAAACCTAAGTTTGCCATTTGCGTTGATATTAGTAAATTATTTGTGAGAATTTTTTGTTCCATAAGTTCTCTACCCCAAAGAAACAAAATGTGATCTCCATCTAAAACATTTCCTTTTGAATCTATACCGATTACTCTATCTGCATCCCCATCGAAGCTAAAACCCATATCTGCAGGACTCTCTCTTAATGCTTTTTTTAATGGTTCTAGGTTAGTAGAACCACAATTCATATTAATTTTTAACCCATTTTTAGAATTATTGATTACTCTTACATCGGCACCAAGAGACTGAAAAATTTTTTTTGCGCAGGTTGCTGCTGATCCATAGCATGTGTCTAATATTATTTTCAACCCGCTCAGATTTTCTCCTCCCATTGCTTGTATTAGGCTTTTGATATAAATATCGATAAGATCTTTATTCGTATTTCTCCTGATCACTTTTCTAGGAACTGAGATATTATAATTTGACTCTTCAATTGATTTTTGAATTTTATTTTCAAAATATTTGGTAATTTTTTGACCATTATGATCAAAAATTTTTATTCCATTATATTCTGGCGGATTATGACTTGCAGATATCATTATCCCACTACTCAGGTTCTCTTGTTTGATTAAAAAAGGTATAGCTGGGGTAGGGCAGATTCCAAGATTTATAAATTTTTTGCCACTATCGTTTATACCTTTTGTTATTGCCTGAAGAAGAATATCTCCACTAATTCTTGTATCTCTTCCAATTATTATTGGACTTTTCTTTTCTAAGCTTGAGCCAAGAGCATATCCTACTTTGTAGGCTAGTGAATAAGTTATCTCTTCATTAAATCTTCCTCTTATTCCATCAGTTCCAAAGATTGATTGCATAATTAGACTTCAAGAATCAAGGAAATTTTGAAAATTATTTAGTTATTATTCTATCAGTTGATTAAAAGCTTATAGATTTAAATTCTCTTTATTTGTTTGACTTATTTAAGATGTCTTTAGTTAGTAATTCCTTAATAGTGCAATCTGAAAGTCAAGGGCAAATTTTAAAAACCAATCTTAAAACAATACTTATTTTGATAATATCTATTGTTATCATTTCACTTTTTTTGTTTCAAAATTTATTATTTAAATCAACTTTTCTTCTTAAAAGTTTTGGAGAATTATCTGTTGACCCTGAAATAGCTTTTACAAATAATAAGCCTACATTTTTGGAATTTTATGCTGAGTGGTGTGAAGTTTGCAAAGAAATGGCTCCACAAGTTTCTGCTTTTAAAGATGAATACGAAAAAGATATTAATTTTGTTTTTTTAAATGTTGATAATCAAAAATGGGGTAATTACATCAAGAAGTTTGATGTCAATGGGATTCCTCAAGTTAATCTTTTTGATAAAAAGGGTAATCTAATATCTACTTTTATTGGTAAACAAGATGAAATAAAAATAAGACAATCTATTAAAAATATAGAAAAAGAAGACAAACCTTATGAGGAAATTATTAATGCTGAATTTTCAATAATTCAAGAAAATAAAAATAATCAGGTTAATCCTCGTAGTCATGAATAATTTTTTACCATTCTAGAGATTTTGATACAATCGGAAAACTTTTTTTAAAAATAGACTTGCAATTTTGGGCGATAGACTTGTGTTCTTTTTGAGTGCCGTTAGCTGATCTTAAATGAATGTAATGGATCCATGATCTGCATGATCCAGACATATAGATTCTTGTTGGAGTTGCTAATGGTAAAACAAATCTCGCACATTCTTTGGCTACGCCTTCAGAAAGTAAATCTTCATATAATTCTGAAGCAGCCTGAAAATGTAAACCAATTTTTTCATTGAATCTTTTTTTTAACTCACTAGGGAGATCAGGAATTGAATTTTGCCTGTTTTTAAAATCTTGACGCCTTAACTCTGGTAAGGGAATATTGCCCAACTGAGAACTATCTGCATATCTCTGAGAAAATTCCTGGAAAGTAAATGATCTATGTCTTAAAATTTGGGCAGCGATTCCTCTGTTAGTTTCTATTTGCAAGGTCATAAATGACTGTTCAAAAACACTCCAATGTTCATTTTTAATGCAATAACTCAATAATTTCGAATAGTCTTCATTTTCCTGATTTTTTGGATTACTTACTCTTGCAATGTAAGCCATTGTTTTTTCTGCATCAGGGGTTAATGAAATTAGTTCAACCTTACTCATTTTAGATCTTTGCAAGAGTTACTTTTTCTGGTTGGTTTTGATATTTACCTTTTCTATCTTCATAGGTTGTAGAGCACGGATCACCTTCAAAAAAAAGTAGTTGGCAAATACCTTCTTTAGCATATATTCTGCAATCTGCACCTGAACTATTACTAAACTCTAAAGTTAGATGACCTTCCCACCCTGCCTCTGCGGGGGTTGTATTAACAATAATTCCAAGTCGCGCGTAAGTACTTTTGCCTATACAGATTACAGTTATATTTTCTGGCACTTTCATCTTTTCTAAAGCAACTCCTAAACCATAAGAGTGAGCAGGAAGAATAAAAAAGTCTCCATCATGATCATGTTGAAGAGGAGTTTTCTCTAAATTATTCGGATTAAACTTTTTTGGGTTCATCACAGTCCCAGGAATATGTCTAAAAATTAGGAATTCTTTTGATGAAAGTCTTAAATCATATCCATAAGATGAACATCCGTAACTCAAAACTGGCTTTTGTCTATTGCCAGGCTCAAGATGTCTTACCAAATTTGATTGAAAGGGTTTTATCATACCTTCCGAAGCTTTTTGATTTATCCAAAGATCATTTTTTAGCATTGTTTTATGAGCGAAGTTCGGTAATTTGGTTAGCCATTAATAATAAATCTTTAGGAATATCTGTACCTGTAAGGATTACATCTCCTGATATAAATCGGTTTTCAAGTGTTGAAATCAAATCATCTTTATCGATAATTTTCATTTCAATAGCTAAAAAAATCTCATCAAGTATGATTTGGTTATTCTCTCCAGACTGTAATTCTCTTTTACAAAAATTCCATAATTCAATAGTAGATTCATGAATAGATTTTTTTAAGTTTTTATTATTTTCAATTTCTTCAGAATTATATTGATCAAAGGAATGTGATGATCTCACCCAGATTAGATTACCGCATAGCTTTACTGCATGATCAACTCCTTGCTTCACCCCCCCCTTCATAAATTGTATCAGTAGCACTTTCCTTCCAAGAGAAGCATTTCTTAAAGAATCTCTAATGATAGATGTGTAGCTACCTCTATATGAAGATTTATAGATTTGAATTTGTCCGTTTTGTGAAAATTTTTTTTGGTTAATTTTGTTAGTAGCATTTGTTTTTACAACATCAAGATGATTACCTTTGGAATAAATATGAGATGAACTAATTACCATTATTTAGATTCTTTCTAAATGCAGTATAATGAGAATCTAATGACGCTGCATATAGTGTAATTTTACTTAAAAAAGGGTTAAGCAATTTGAAACTGACTGAAAAAAGCTTGTTAATAAACCGATAAGAATTGAAAATTGTTACTGTTGATACAAGATATTTTAGGGTGTCTCCTTAAATTTTTTAAAAGGTCAAGATATTTATGATACCTGCTTCACGAGGATTCAACAGCTTTAGTTCGCAACATGCCGGACAAAGTAAAATTAACTCTGTTGGAGAACGTTTTCCAGTCAATAGAACTTTAATGGAAGTTATTAAAGGTCTTGATGGCGCAAGCACTGAAATGGTTGAGAGGTCTAAAACAATATTCTTCCCTGGAGACCCTGCTGAAAGGGTTTATCTTATAAGAAGAGGAGCAGTAAGACTATCAAGAGTTTATGAGTCAGGAGAAGAAATAACTGTTGCTCTTTTAAGAGAGAATAGTCTCTTTGGTGTTTTATCTCTTCTAACAGGCCATAGATCAGATCGCTTTTACCATGCCATAGCATTCACAAGAGTTGAAATGATAACAGCACCTGCTAATTCTGTTTTAAGAGCTATAGAGGAAGATGCATCAGTAGGACTGTTACTTTTACAAGGGCTTTCAAGTAGGATCCTGCAAACTGAAACAATGATAGAAACTCTTACACATAGAGATATGTCTTCTCGTTTAGTTAGTTTTTTAATGGTCCTTTGTAGAGACTTTGGAGTTGCAGGTGAAAAAGGTATTACGATAGATTTAAGGCTTTCACATCAGGCAATTGCTGAAGCTATTGGTTCCACAAGAGTAACCATTACAAGATTATTGGGAGATTTAAAAGATTCAGGGCTTCTTAATATTGAAAGAAAAAAGATCACAGTGTTCGATCCAATTGCTCTTGCAAAAAGATTTAATTGATTCATTATAAATTATGATGTATTGAGTATATGCAAAAGTGTGGCTTGGATTTTAATTGTTTTTTTAATATTACTAGGGGGATTAATTGCACCATTTGGGGATATTCTTGGAACAAAGATTGGTAAAGCAAGATTTAGTATCTTAAAATTAAGACCGAAAAAAACAGCAACTATAATAACTATTATTACTGGTGGATTTATTAGTTCAATATCAATAGGATTATTGATCTTAGTAAGTGAAGAATTCAGACAAAGGCTTTTTGTTGATATCCCTTTTTTGCAAAAAACTTTAGATGAAAGTAAAAAGGCTTTAATCCCTTTACAGGAAGAACAAAAGGAACTTGAAGATAAAATTATTCAAAAAGAAAAGGAGTTAAATCAATTAAAAAATAATATTAAAGAATTTAGGAGAGGAAATGTTGTTATTAAAAGAGGACAAACTTTATTTATAGCTGAAATCAAATCTAGCTCAAATGTAAAACCAGACTTTACAAAAATCTATAATGAAGCTGATAAATTTGTTAGGAAAATTGTTATCCCAATTAATAGAGAAGCAAAAAATATTCTTTTGTGGAAACCTAGTGATATTACAAAAATTCAGAATATAGCTGCGGGTGGTGGTAACTGGATTTTATTAATCAAATCAGCAACAAATGTTTTAAAAGGTGATAATTATGTTTTTGTTTCTCCTGATTTATTAGAGAATAAATTTATAGTAAAAAAAGGCGATATTATTACAAGTTCAATTCTGGGAAAAAATGATTTAAATCTTAAATCAATAAATTTAAAAATTCAATCATTGCTCAGAGAAACAAGGGATGTAATTAAGTTAAAAGGATCACAAGTTAGTGAAATAAAAACAAATGGAAATTTTATAAAAAAAATTACAGACTTTCTTCAAGAAAATCAAAATATCAAATTTAAGTTAGAAGTAGTATCTTTGAGAGATAGTAAAACTGTAGAACCCATAGTCGTTGAAATCAATATTTTAAAGATTGCATCTTAAATGCCCAGAGTTATAACTATTGATCCCGGAAAAAGTAAATGCGGCTTAGTATTAGCTGAAATAAGTGAAAAAAAAGTTTATAAAGCGATTATCCTTAAAAGTGAAGTACTTGAAAATTATGTAAGAAATTTAATTGCTGCTGAGGACATATCACAAATTATTATTGGCAATGGTACTACAAGTAGAGAAATTAGAGAAAAACTATATTTTTTTAAAAAAAAAATAATAACTTTTGAGGAAAAAAATACCACCTACAGGGCTAAAGCAAGATATTTCGAAATTTTCCCAATTAGTGGTTTGAAGTTTTTAATTCCTAGAGAGTTTTTTATCCTTAATAAAAACCTTGATGCGATATCAGCGTTGATAATTTTAGAAGATTATTGCAAAACGAAGTTTACTTTGAATCAAAATATAGATTTTAAAACTTGGCTGAAATAGTGAACTTATATTCATGCCCTGTTTCTAGTTCATAATCTTTTTTCAATAAAAACCTCAACAAGGCATCCTCAATTAATGCTCTTCCCAGAGGTGGATTTACCTTTAATAAACCTTTACTAAAGGACCATGTAAAAGTCCATTTAAATTGACTAGCTTCCACAACTCCCTGAATTTGCTTTTTTGAGAAGCAATATTCCTTAACACTTACATTGGCAATCGTTTCAGGTTTTGAACGCATTTCTTAAGGTTGGTCTTTGTCAAAAGAATTTAATTCATTAATTATATATTCTTCTTTTTTAGTATTTATTTGTTCAAGGGATTCTATTACTCTCTTATACACTTTATCCAATATTGATTTTTCTTCTAGAGAAATATTTCCTAATACATGTGAAATGGTATTGAAATTATTTTTTCCTTTTATTGGAGGAAGTGACCCAATACCAATTCTTATTCTCTTAAAATTTTGTGTCTGTAATTGTTCAATGATGCTCTTCAGCCCGTTATGTCCACCTGAGCTTCCTTTTCTTCTAAATCTTATTTTTCCAAGGGGAAGATCTTTATCATCGACTATTATAAAAATCTGATCTAAATTTATTTTGTACCAATCAACTATTGCTCGGACAGCTTCTCCACTGTTATTCATAAACGTATTTGGTAAAAATAACCTGAAATTAGAATCATTGATTTGAAATTCTGAGCAGGAACTTTTAAGCTTAACTTTTAATAAAAAATTTGAATTATATTTTTTCGAAAAATTTTCAAGCAGCAAGAATCCTATATTATGTCTATTGTTTAAATATTTTTTGCCTGGGTTCCCAAGACCAATTAAAAATATTTCTTTCATGATTTATTTCAAAATCTCATTATTATTGAGAATTATGAATATATATATAAATTATATCTAATTAAGAAAAAGACAAATTTTTAAAAAGTTATTCAGCTAGCTTCACATGAACCAAATAACTTTTTGAGAAAATTTCAGAAATTTAGTTTCCGTTCCAATCTACTGAGAAACCTTGTAGTAGTAAGGATTGATTATAAATTTGTAGAAGAATAACTAAAAAAACAAGTAGCAGTAGTCCTATTACAGTCATCACAGGAACTGCACCCCAACCAGGCACTACTTTACCTTGACCTGAATTGCCAATTGCTTTTAGAAGACTGCCTAAGGCTGTTTTTTGACCCATTTGAATTCACAAAATCGAATATTATTTCGTTATTGTATAAGAACTTATACATAAATTGTTTACAAACTTAGCAAAATTGATGCAAACTTTATCATCTGCTCCAGATCCTGCAGTTTCCATAGCAGTAACAATTCTGGCGATACTTCTAGCTTTAACCGGTTTTGGTCTTTGGACTGCATTTGGACCTAAAGCCGCAAAGCTTACTGATCCTTGGGATGATCATGACGATTAATATTCCTTAAAGTATTTCAAAATTTTCCAAAAATACAAAAAGTAAACAATTAACCATAGTTTAATTATAAATTTAATAGAATCAAAATCTGTTAGCACTTGTAATTCCATGCTCGCCTTAAAAATTTCTGTTTACACTATTGTCTTTTTCTTCGTTGGAATATTTCTTTTTGGATTTTTAGCAAGCGACCCAACAAGAACACCAAACAGAAAAGATCTAGAAAGTCCTCAAGATTAATCTCTTAATTTGGTTTTAAAATTGTTTTCTGGAATTTCAAAAAAAGTAATATTTTTCTCTTTTCTTTTCATTAATTTCCTACAGCCATCAAAATCAGCTGAATTTGCAAAAAATAAAATAAATATTAATAATCAAAATACCAAATTTCTTTGGTCAAGTATCCTTAGTGAAAAAATTTTATCAAGCACATCAAAAAGTTTTAATGATAAAAATTCCTATGTAAATTTATTAAAGAAAAATTTTGATTCATTTTTAGTGGCTAATGCGAAAAAGCAACAAGAGTTAATAATCCAATCCGATAAACAGTCTGAAATAAACGATATTATTTATGCAGAAGGTAATGTATCTGTTTCTTTTGGAGGCAAACTGCTTTTAGCTGATAATTTAATATACGATAAGTCAAACAAAAAAATTAATGCTACAGGAAATATAGTCTTAGTATTAGGTGATCAACTCTTTAAAGTTTCACAATTAGAATACAGTTTTATTAGTGAAAAAGGCTATCTATTAGATGTAAAAGGCAATATTAATACTAATAATTTGATTGATGACTTATTTTCAAATTTCAGCTTATCAGACTCCAAAAAAATAGAAAATTTACTTGAATTTAAAAAAAAGGAAGTTTCAAATACTCCAGGCAAGGTTGAAAATTGGTTATTTTTTACAGATAAAATATCTATAGATGGCCAAAAATGGGAAAGCAAGAAGGCTGTATTTAGTAGTGATTTACTTGAATCGAAACAGGTTAAATTAGCCATTAATTCATTAAAAGTTATTTCTGAAGCAGAGAAATTACGATTTAAGTCATCAATAAACTATTTAATATTTGAAGAAAAAGTTTCAATTCCATTTTGGCTTGGAGATAGAACTTTAGCAAAGTCAAAGTCAGGTGAATTCTTTGACTTTGAAAACAGGTGGAATTTTGGTTATGAAAACTTAGATAAGGATGGGTATTTTATTGGTAGGAAATTTGACTCTATAGATATTGCTGATGATTTTGTTCTTGATTTAGAGCCGCAATTTCTAATTCAGAGGTCATTAAAAGGGTATACAAATAGTTTTGTAAAGAAGGACGAATCAATCACTTCAGATAAGGTTAAGAGAAATGCAAGTTTTGAAGATTATTTTGCTCTAAAATCGCAGATAAAAGGCCCAATAAAAAATTGGGAATTAGAAATTAACAAGAATTTAAATTCTCTTGATTTTGATAAATTTCCAAATGCATTTAGATTTAAAACTGAATTGAGTAAAGAAATTGATTTATTAGATTCAAAATGGGAAAAAAGTTTTTATGGAATTTATAGAGAGAGGGTCTGGAATGGTTCATTAGGCGAAGCAGAAATTTACTCAGGTTATGGCTCAAAATTACAAAAACAAAATACATGGATTGTTGATGGCATTAAAAAGTCAGAATTTTTATCTTTTGGCTTGGCCAACATAACTGCAGAGGCTTTAAATACTAAAAAATTGCTTTCTAACCTAAAAGGTAATTTGTTTTATTTACTTGATCAGAAATTTCCAATTAGTCTTGAAGAACCTAAAAAGAAATCTATTGATATTTCATATAAGTATATTCCTGAACCAATAACAAAAGGCTTAAGTATTAATACAAGATTGGAAGCATTATATTCTTTTTACGAAAATGGAGATCATCAAGAATATTTAGGGCTAGGTATAGGCCCAGAATTAATATTTGGTAATTTTAAAAATAAAACTTTTGACTATACTCGGATCAGTCTTTTACCTTTCTATAAATTTAATAGTGGTGAAAGTGTTTTTAAGTTTGATCAGAATTATGATAACTTCACCTTAGATATTTCTTTTGATCAGCAATTATATGGACCTATCATTCTCAAGAGTTTTGGAATTTTGAACCTATCAAATGATTCAAAGGATTATGGTGAATTTATAAATTCTAAAATTTCTTTAAATTGGAAAAAAAGATCCTATGAATTTGGTATTTTTTATCAGCCTCATAATCAAGCAGGAGGTATTTCTTTTAGTCTCTATGGATTTAAATAGCTATAAAAAATTAGTATTAAATTTTATATAAGGTAATTGGTTAAATTTATTTTCTATTAAATTTTTATTATCAAGTAGTGTTGAAGTTGCATCCCATTCTCCTGATAAAAACATTTTTCTTGAGCTTTCCTTAATTTCAAGATTGAAATTTAAATCTTTTGATTTTGCTAAGGAGTTTTTCAGATCAATTTCTAAAAATAAAAATTGATTATCGCAATAGTTTTGTATTTCTTCAATGGATTTTTTAGGTAGCGTAAAACATGGAATTCCTATAGCAATACAGTTACTATAGAAAATGTCGGCGAAACTCTCCCCTATGATTGCTTTTATGCCCCATCTTATAAGAGCTTGGGGGGCATGTTCTCTGCTCGAACCACATCCAAAATTGCTATTAACAACAAGAATTGAGGCATTTTTGTTTTCCTCTAGATCAAAAGGATGCTTTCCTTTTAAAGTTGTTCTATCGTCCTCAAAAACAGATTTACCCAATGAATCAAAGTTAACACACTTCAAAAAACGCGCTGGAATTATCCGATCTGTATCAATGTCGTTACCAATCAAGGAGATACATTGCCCGTTCATATTGGAAATTTTTCCAATTGGTGGAGTAAACTCTGATTTCATCAGTTGATAAATTCTCTAACGTCACTGACTTTCCCATTAATTGCAGCAGCAGCAACCATTGCTGGACTCATGAGAAGTGTTCTTCCACTGGGAGATCCTTGCCTTCCCTTGAAATTTCTATTACTAGAACTAGCACTAACTTGATTACCTATTAGCTTATCTGAATTCATTGCTAAACACATTGAGCAGCCAGGCTCTCTCCATTGAAATCCAGAATCCTTAAAAATCTGATCAATACCTTCTTGTTTTGCTTCAGTTGCCACTTTTTCTGAACCTGGAACTGCAAATGCTTTGACATTCTTGGATACTTTTTTGCCTTTTAATACTTTAGCTGCAACTCTTAAGTCACTGATTCTTCCATTTGTACAACTTCCTATGAAACAAACGTCTACTGGAGTATCTTTTATTAATTGTCCTGGCTTGAAACTCATATATTCATAGGCTTCTTTTGCAACTAATTTATCATTTGAGGATAAGTCATCTAAAAGAGGGATTTGTTGATTAATGCTTATACTTTGGCCGGGAGTAATCCCCCAGGTTACGGTTGGTTCTACTTTAGAAGCATCTAATTTAATTACATCATCATAAATTGAATTTTCATCGCTTTTTAATGATTTCCACCATCTCAGCGCTTTATCCCAATAATCATTATTTGGGGCACAGAGTTTATTTTTAATGTAACTAAAGGTCTTTTCATCAGGGTTAATGTAGCCGCATCTTGCTCCTCCTTCAATAGACATATTGCATATCGTCATCCTTTCTTCCATTGATAACTCATGTATCGCAGGCCCTGCGAATTCATATGCGAAACCTACTCCTGCCTTTACACCAAGTTTATTAATTATATGAAGGATTAAATCCTTAGCATAAACACCCTTAGATAATTTATTGTCACACCAAATCTGCCTCACTTTCAATTTGTTCATGGCTAAGGTTTGGGTAGCTAGAACATCTCTTACTTGACTTGTACCTATCCCAAAAGCAATTGATCCAAAAGCTCCATGAGTTGAAGTATGAGAATCTCCGCAAGCGATTGTCATTCCTGGCTGAGTTAGGCCTAATTCCGGAGCTACTACATGAACTATTCCTTGATTGCCACTACCAATATTAAAAAATCTTATTTTATGTTCTAAACAATTCTTCTCAAGTGTTTCAATCATCTGTTCAGCAAGATTATCTTTGAAAGGCCTGCTCTGATTATCTGTTGGCACAATATGATCAACAGTAGCGACAGTTCTATCAGGGAATTTTACTTTTAATTTTTTGTCCTTTAAAGCGCCAAATGCTTGAGGACTCGTCACTTCATGGATAAGATGAAGACCAATAAATATTTGATCAGATCCTCCAGGAAGACTTGAAACTTTATGTAAATCCCAAACTTTATCAAATAGGGTATCTTGACTCAATTTGTAAAAATAGTTACTTACTATTCGATAATAGGATTAATCGGAGGCTGTTCAAACACACATTTACACTTAGTCTTTGAATTTCTATTCGATTTCGTGTTGAGTTAAATAGTTTTTTTATATTAGTTATATGATTATTCGGTCCTGAAATTGAGATATAGACAAGTCCAACTGGTTTATCTTGACTACCTCCCTTAGGGCCAGCTATTCCACTAATTGCTATTGCCCAATCTGCTCTCAATATTTCTTTTACATTAATTGCCATGGCCTCACAAACTTCTTCAGAAACAGCTCCGTGTTTTAAAAGCTTTTCTTCAGAAATATTTAATAATGAATTTTTTAGCTCATTACTATAAGAAACAATACTACCTTGAAAAACTTGAGATGAGCCTGATATTGAGGTTAGTGATGAAGATAGAAGGCCTCCCGTGCAGGATTCAGCAAAAACAATAGTTTGGTTCCTCTTGGTTAATTCTTTTATTAAAACGCTAGGAAGAGTATCGTTATCCTCTCCAAAAATAAATTTCGAAAATTCTTTTCTTAATTTTTCTTTTACAGGCTTAATTATATTTTTTGCTTCTAGGTCGTTCTTTGCTCGCGCGGTGATTCTGAGTTTAACCTCTCCTAAGTTTGCATATGGAGCAACGGTGGGGTTTTTAAGATTTAATAGATCATTAATTTTTTCAGCAACGCTAGATTCTCCGATACCCGCAAATTTAAGAGTATTTGAAAAAAAGGAATAACTATCTGAGAATTTGGTTTTAATGAATTCATACGCCGTTTCTTCCCACATAGTTTTCATTTCACTGGGTACTCCAGGGAAAGTTAGGATAGTGAACCCTTTTACTGGTTCCCATATCATTCCTGGGGCAGTTCCCCTAGGGTTATTAATAATTTGAGCATTTTCTGGGAAGTAACACTGTTTCCTTAAGATAGAGGAATCGTCATGGAGCTTTGAGTTTGAAAGTTTTTGTTTGACTTCATCCCATAAGTACGGTCTTTCAAAAAGAGATACATTAAAAGATTTTGCTATTGCTTCAGTAGTTAAATCATCTGGGGTAGGCCCCAAGCCACCAGTTGTAATTAGAAGATTACTTCTTTTCGATATTTCTTTAATTATTTTTATAATTCGATCACAATTGTCACCCACAGTTGATTGCCTAAAGTGATTTAAGCCTAATTGAGACAACTGTTCTGAAATCCATTGAGCATTTGTATTGATAATATTTCCTAAAAGTAGCTCTGTTCCAATAGAAAGAATTTCAACTCCCTTGGAATTAGGACTCATTTAATTGATGCTTCAAGTTTGCCTTCATAGAGAGGAAAACGATTACATAATTTTATTACTCTTTCTTTACATTGACTTTCAATCAGTGCATCGTTTGGGTTAAGTAATCTATCAGCAATAATTTCGCCAACTTCAGCAAAAGCATTCTCATTAAAACCTCTAGTAGTTAAAGCGGCGGTACCCAACCTTAGCCCACTGGTCACAAAAGGTGATTCAGGGTCAAATGGAACAGTATTTTTATTTGCAGTGATATTCACATCACTTACGAGCAAGTCAGCAATTTTACCAGTCATATTGATACTTCTTAAGTCGAGTAAAACAATATGGTTATCAGTACCTCCACTTACGATATTGATTCCTCTATTTATTAAAGTTGAAGCTAGAACCTTGGCATTTTTTATTACTTGATTGGAATAATTAACGAAATCTGGTTGCAAGGCTTCTCCAAATGCAACTGCTTTAGCGGCAATAATATGTTCTAGGGGACCACCTTGAGTTCCAGGGAAAACAGATTTATCAAATTTCTTCCCAAATTCTGCATCTTTACACAAGATAAGTCCCCCTCTAGGCCCTCTTAATGTTTTATGAGTAGTTGTAGTTACTACATCACAATAAGGTATTGGATTTGGGTGAAGTTTACTTGCTACAAGACCGGCGATGTGTGCAATATCAGCCATTAAGAATGCACCAACTTCATCTGCAATATTTCTAAATGACTCAAAATCGATTGTTCTTGGATAAGCAGAATATCCGCATATGATTAATTTTGGTTTTGTTTCAAGTGCTATCTCTCTTATCTCTTCAAAATTTAATTCACTAGTTTCTTTATTTACACCATAATGAACTGCATTGAACCACTTGCCACTCATATTTACTGGAGATCCATGAGTTAGGTGTCCACCATGAGATAAATCCATCCCCATTATTGTGTCGCCAGGTTTAAGTAGACTGAGGAAAACAGCAGCATTTGCCTGTGCTCCACTATGGGGTTGAACATTAGCCCAATTTGCATTAAATAATTTTTTCGCTCTCTGAATAGCTAATTCTTCAATTTCATCAACAAATTCACATCCCCCGTAATATCTTTTTTGAGGTAATCCCTCGGCGTATTTATTTGTAAGGACGGATCCTTGCGCCTGCATGACGGCAATTGATGCAAAATTTTCACTTGCTATTAATTCAAGATGAGTTTCCTGTCTATTTTTTTCAGAGTTGATAAAATTGGATATTACTGGATCACTTTCTTTAAGATTTTGAAGAATATTCATTGAATTTGATAAGTAATACACATAATATAGACGATATTTTTTAGAAAAATATAAAAAGAATATTTCATAATTTTAAACGCGCCTGGAGAGATTCGAACTCCCGACACCCTGATCCGTAGTCAGGTGCTCTAATCCACTGAGCTACAGGCGCATAATTATGTAATATCTCTGTTTCAGGGTCTCTTAGTCAACTAGATTTCGGGTAAAATATCTATTATTAACAATCTAATTATTAATATGCCTATAAAGTGGTACGGAAATGGTGATTTAGAAGATCCTATCTATAAACATTTTTCTAGAATCGTAAATTTTGTTATACACTGTATGATATTTACTGCGATTGTAAGTGGCACATGGCTTTTAAAAGAAATTAAATATGAGATAAATTATTTTAATAATTTTGCAATTTTCTGGTCATTTCTTTTGGCCTCCCATTTACTTTTCGTAATTATAAAAAAACCTAAAGATACTTCAAAACAATCATCTTAAATCAATTTTATATTTATGGACTCTCAGATACTAATTAGTGATCTAGAAAATATTATTTCCGAAAAGGTTTTTATCAAAATAGAAAAGTGGAATTTGTATCTTGGAGATGCTGGCCTAGCTAGACATCTTGCTATTGAATGTATAAGCAATAAAAAGCAAGGTCCATTGGAGGCTGCAAAAATAAGTTTGAAAGCAATAAATGTAAAAGTAGGTGAAGGTGTTAACAGTATTCCACTGATTAATTTAATCACTACTTCACAAATTCTGGAGTTAGAGGAGATTTTGGAAAGTTTTTTTGAAAACTAAATCTTGTTTTTATAAACTTTATATTTATTTACTTTCAAGTATTTTGTAAGTAAATAATAAATTACAAAAAAAGTAAAAGAACCGAATATTAATAATATAAATTCTCCTAGATTTGAGTAGGAGTTATTCTTAGTTTTGAGAATAGTAAAACACAGTGTGCTATCTACAAACGCTGCTAATGACATAAGGCTAATTTTCCTTAATAAATCCAAGTTAGGCAAATCGATATCTTCATTTCGCAAATTAAAAGAAAGCAAAATACAAACTATAAAGTTGACTATTACTGAAGATAAAATTATTCCTACAACTCCGAAATTATATGGAGAAAGATTCCCAAAATTCTTAATTGGGGCACCAATTAAAAACCAATCAAAAAAAATGTTAAATATTATCCCTACAAATGAAGTCTTAAAAGGGAAGTTTGTTTTTTCTATTGAATAGTAAGTTCTTACTAATAAATCTCTATAAAGATAAAAGGGGACGCCAATTGCATAAGCAATTAATATATTTTTTACTTTTAAAGCCGCTGAATAATCAAAAGATCCTCTTTGAAAAACTAATTGTACGATTTGATTATTGAATGTAATGAAAAATCCGGTTAAAAAAATGGCAGTCAAGAAACAGTACTCTATCCCAGATATCAATTTTTTTTGGAGACCTCTATCGTCTTTCTCACTTCTCAATTTAGAGAATTTTGGAAGTAATGGCAAAATCAAAGAGTTAGATAATATGCCTAAGGGGGCTTGTATAAGAAAATTTCCGTAAGCTAGTCCAGATGCTGCTCCTTGAAAACTTGAAGCAAAAAACATATCGATAAAAACATTAATTTGACTTAGACCTGATGAAATAGATGCTGGAATAATTAGTTTAAAAATCCTCCTCTCTTCATCTTTATATAAATTGAAGGTTGACTCTAATCTTAAGAGACCAATTTTTTTTATTTCCGAAATTTGAACAACAAATTGAATGAAAGTTCCTGTCAAAGTTGCAAAAGCTAGTAATCCCGTAAAAGTAAAGAAATGAGAAGATGTATTTTCTTGGTTGAAAATCCAACTAAATAGAATAAAAAAAATAGTAGTTAGACTTGTTATTGCTGGACTTACACTTGATAAAAAAAATTTTCTTTGGGAATTTAAGGCTCCAAAGCTTAAACCTATGAAGCCTGATAAAGGGATACAAGGTGTAAGTATTTGTAATTGGTAAGCAGCAATAGATTTAGCTTCCGAACTTAAATTGGGGGCTAATAATTCAATTAATAAACTGGAATTTGAGTAAATCAATATGGCTAAAATGAATAATAATATTGAAAGTTTTATGCTTACTTGAGTTAAAATAATTCCTCCATTTTTTTTGTTAAGGGGAGTTAAAACTGCAACAACTGCGTTATGTAAGGGACCATTAATTCCTCCAATGATTATTAGCAAAAAACCAGGAATAATATAGGCGTAATTAAAAGCGTCGTATGTTACCCCAACCCCAAAAGCAGCAGCTATGAATATTTGTCTTATACATCCGGCCAATTTACTTAGACTAGTACCAAATGAAATTGAAAAAACATTATTTTTTAAAAATGAATGCATCTGAATTTGTCTAAGTATTTCAAGAAGTTTAAGTTTCAATTATATTTGATTTTAAACTAACGACATATTTATGAATGATCGGATAATTGAATTTGATCCATTAATCGAAGGGGTTTTAATCAAGAGGTATAAAAGGTTTCTTGCAGATATAAAATTAGAAAATGGAGAGGTAGTAACTGCTCATTGTGCTAACACAGGCCCAATGAAGGGACTTTTGAATGAGGGAGCTAAAGTAAGAATAAGTGTCTCCTCTTCTCCAAAAAGAAAATTACCTTTTACATGGGAACAGATATGTGTATTAGATGCAAAAAATGAGGAGATATGGGTGGGTATTAATACCCTATTTGCAAATAAGTTAATCAAAAAGGTTATTGAGAAAAATTTGCTAAAGGAAATAATAGGAGAAATAGAGACAATTAAATCAGAAATCCCTTATGGAAAAGATAAAAAAAGCAGAATTGACCTTTTTTTAACTCCTAAATCTTCAAATCCTGATAAACGTAACATTTACATAGAAGTAAAAAATACGACTTGGATTAAAGAAAATGTAGCTCTATTCCCAGATACAGTAACGAAAAGAGGTCAAAAACACTTAATAGAATTAAAAGAATTGATTCCTGAAAGCAAAAGCGTTTTAGTACCTTGTATAACCAGAAAAGATGCAGAATTTTTTACTCCTGGAGATGATGCAGATCCCTTATATGGCAAGCTTTTTAGGGAATCTGCCAGTGCAGGCATGATGACAATCCCTTGCTCGTTTGTATTTCACAAAGATCACGTAACATGGAATGGAATTAAACCTTTAAAATAATTAAAAAACTTGATAATCTGAGATTCTAAAAAAATAATTTTCAAATTTAACAAATAATTTTTTATGGTGCAACTATAAAATTGGTATAAACAACTACTAGACACAGATAAGTTTTTTGAATAAATTTAGATTTGAAAGGAAACAGCACAAACTGTTTTTTTGCAGATCTAATTTTTTTTTATGACCACTGCTTTGCAAACGCCTCAAAGGCGCTCTAGGTCCAAATTACAAGATGCAAGTCTTGTTAATGGACCTATGCTCCTTTTGAGGAGTATTCGAGGATTTAGTTCAAACCGCTCTATGTTGTGGCTTGCAACTGTTCCCCTAGCTTTGTTTGGTTTAGGTATTTTTAATCTTTCAGCTCATGCAGCTGATTTACCTGAGTTGAATGCAGCTTTTCTTGCTAACAATTTATGGCTTTTGATCGCTACTATTTTGGTGATCTTCATGAACGCCGGTTTCGCTATGGTTGAGGCAGGTATGTGTCGTTCTAAGAACGCAGTAAACATCCTTGCTAAAAACCTCTTTGTATTTGCTCTAGCTGTAACTTCTTATTGGTTTATCGGCTATTCATTAATGTACGGAGGAAGTGTTGCTGACGGATGGCTTTATTTTGGAGGCTTATTTTTTGATCCAACAGTTACCGCTGATATGGTTACTGATGCTGGGTTAGTCCCAACTGTTGATTTCTTGTTCCAGTCTGCATTCGCAGGAACTGCGGCAACTATCGTTTCCGGTCTTGTTGCTGAAAGAGTTAAATTTGGAGAATTTGTTGTTTTTGCTGTTGTATTAACTGCATTTATATATCCAATTGCTGGTAGCTGGAAATGGAATGGTGGTTGGCTTGATTCCTTAGGTTTTGTTGACTTTGCTGGTTCTTCAATTGTTCACTCAGTTGGAGCATGGGCAGGTCTTGTAGGAGCTATGCTTCTTGGACCAAGAATTGGCAAATACTCTGATGGGAAACCACAGGCTATGCCAGGACACAATATGGCTATAGCTACTCTAGGTGCATTAGTCCTATGGATAGGTTGGTATGGATTTAACCCCGGTTCTCAACTTGCTATGGATCAATGGGTTCCATATGTTGCTGTAACAACTACTTTGGCAGCAGCAGCTGGAGCTATTGGTGCAACTATTGTTTCAACATTAACTTCTGGTAAGCCTGATCTTACAATGATAATTAACGGAATCCTTGCTGGTTTGGTTAGTATCACTGCCGGTTGCGGTGATATGACTCTTGCTGGTGCCTGGTTCGCAGGACTAGTAGGGGGAATTATAGTTGTATTTTCTGTTGCAGCACTTGATGCCGCTGAGATCGACGATCCTGTAGGTGCATTCTCTGTTCACGGAGTTTGTGGTGTATGGGGTACTGTAGTTATCGGTCTTTGGGGTACAGCCGTACAAGGTGATGGAGCAGGTATGGGATTGTTCAATGGTGGAGGTATTACCCTTCTTCTAGTTCAAGCTCTTGGTGCCGCAGCTTATGCTATTTGGACACTAGTTACTTGCTGGATTGCCTGGTCTGTAATTGGAGGATTATTCGGAGGAATCCGAGTATCCGAAGAGGAAGAGACTCAAGGTTTAGATATAGGAGAGCATGGAATGGAAGCATATCCAGACTTTGCATCTGCTAAATAATCTAACTTAAAATTGATTTAAGAAACCTGTCTTATGTCAGGTTTCTTTTTTTTTACGAAAAATTATTTAAAACGTTGTAATATAGGTAGATGGATACACAAGCTTTTAGAAGATCCCTTCATCATTCTGATAGATACAATAGAAGGGGTTTCGATTCTCCAACAAAAAGAGCTCAAGCGTTAGAAGAAGCTTACCAAAGCGATTTGATAAGTTCTATTAGGGATAATGGTTTTACTTACACTAAAGGCAGACTAAATATTAAGTTGGCCCAAGCCTTCGGTTTCTGTTGGGGAGTTGAAAGAGCTGTAGCAATGGCTTATGAAACAAGAAGACATTACCCAAATGAGAATATTTGGATAACAAACGAAATAATTCATAATCCCTCGGTTAATGATCATTTAAGAAAAATGAATGTAAAATTCATTTCAGCAAAAAATGGCATTAAAGATTTTTCTTCAGTTTCTAATGGGGACGTAGTTATACTTCCTGCTTTCGGAGCAACTGTTCAAGAAATGAAACTCTTGCATGAGAAAGGTTGTCATATAATTGATACAACTTGTCCATGGGTTTCTAAGGTTTGGCATACAGTTGAAAAACATAAAAAACATGTTTTCACCTCTATTATTCATGGAAAATTTAAGCATGAAGAGACTCTTGCTACAAGTTCATTCGCCGGTAAATATTTAGTTGTACTTGATCTAGAAGAAGCAAACTACGTATCTGAATACATTCTAGGGAGAGGTGATAGAAATGAGTTTATGAACAAATTTGCTAAAGCTTGTTGTAATGGATTTGATCCAGATAAAGATTTAGAGAGAGTGGGAGTTGCAAATCAGACAACTATGCTTAAGAGCGAGACTGAGGAAATTGGAAAGGTTTTTGAAAGAACGATGTTAAAAAAATTTGGACCAGAAAAATTAAATAGTCACTTTTTAGCTTTTAATACTATTTGTGATGCAACTGAAGAAAGACAAGATGCAATGTTTTCTTTGGTTGATGAAGACCTCGATATTTTAGTAGTTATTGGGGGCTTCAATTCTTCCAATACTACTCACTTACAAGAAATAGCAATTACTAAAAATATTTCTTCTTTTCACATTGACACTCCAGAGAGGATATCAGTTAAAGAAAACTCAATATTTCATAAACCATTAGGATCAGAATTAGAACTTAAAAATAATTTTCTACCTAGTGGAAATATTAATGTTGGAATTACCTCAGGTGCATCTACTCCTGATAAAGTCGTTGCAGATGTTATTGAAAAGTTAATTGATATTGCTTCCTGAATTTGTTATTCATTTATAAATTTGCTTAGTTTTTTTAATTTATTAGTCAGATAATTCCAAAAGATCTACTTTATTAACTAGAATAATGAAAAATTAACGAAGCATGGAAGAAAAAGCACAAACTAATCAAGTTCAAACTGCAAGTATGAATAGAACTAAAGCGCCCCAAAAAGTCGAAGTTGTAGTTGCTAATTCATCTTCAGGGTCAGATGTAAATATCCTCGGAGAACTATCGATCTTTGTTTTAAGAATAGGTTTTTGTGTTTTGATGATTCATCATGGCCTAGAAAAACTTCAGGATCCGCAGGGTTTTGCTGAGTTTGTAGTTGGCAAGTACTTTCCATTTTTGCCAGGTGATCCTGTTATTTGGACTTTTGGAGCAGCAATTACACAATTAGTATGTCCAGTGGGATTGGCTTTAGGGATTTTTGCGAGGCTTTCTTCTCTTGGTCTATTCTCCACCATGGCATTTGCTGTTTATTTTCATCTCCTTGATACTGGACTAGAAGGTTTTCCTCTAGCAGTTGTTGAAGGTCATAATTATGCTTTCGAATTGTCTTTCATATATGGGGCTATTTCTCTCTACTTTCTATGCGCAGGTCCAGGCAGGCTATCTTTATTCAGAAAAACAAACAAAATTACATATTATCCAAAGTCAACTTAATTTAATGTAAAAAATGCCTCTTTTGGGTAAACACCATAGAGATTCCTTTAGAATTACACATATCAATACTTTCCTGGTCTCTTAGACTTCCTCCGGGTTGAATAATAGCTTTTATTCCATAGTCATTTGCTAGTTCTACAGTGTCTGCAAATGGGAAAAACCCATCGCTGGCCAAGACAGCATCAGAACATAACCTTCCAGCTGCTTTTAATGCAATTTTTGCTGCTCCAACTCTATTCATTTGTCCAGCTCCAATACCAATAGTTTTCTGGTCTTTCGCAATAACAATGGCATTAGATTTCACATGTTTACAAATTTTCCATGC
>CACAXS010000004.1 GCA_902536545.1 uncultured Prochlorococcus sp.
TTATCAGAATCAGTATTTGTCATTATTATCTATAGTTCGTAATTAAAATTTTCTAAATACTATTTATTTATATCAAATAATTATGAGAATTAAATTGTTTGTAACCTCCTTAAAACTCCATTAATAAATTTTCTTCCTTGCAAATCACTATATTTATTAGCTAAATTAACAGCCTCATCACAAGCAACAGCAACAGGCGTGTTCAAAAAATTAATATCTACGTAAGCTAGACGCAGAATATCCCTATCAATTCTTGGTAATCTTTTTAATCTCCAGCCATCCATTACTTGATCGATATCAGAATCAATACTTTTAAGATTATTTATTATATTACAAATCCTTTGATTTACATCCTCTCTAATATCTATTTGACCGCCACAAACAATTAATTTAGGAAAGTCTAAAGTGACAGAGAGTGTATTCATTACAGTTTCAATTTTTGTCAGAGATTTTTTTAACTCATTTCGAACATTTGAATAAGAGGAATCAACACCTTCTTGCAATTCACTATCTAATATTTTTTGTGAAGCATTTTCTAACTCTGACTCGCACTTATCTAATTCCTCTCTGCAATGGTTTATTAGAGAATCCAAAGCAGATTCAAAAATTTCTTCTATCTGCAATTTATTTAACTTAAAATCACCTTTATCTTTTATAAGGCCAAGAGAAATTAAAGATAATTCTCTTGAAAGGGATCTATTATGCATCAATTAAGAAGAAGTATTAGTGGAAGCTCGTAATTGAGAAAACAATTTTGAAAAAGTTGGATTTGTGGTGTTATTTTTCTCATCTGGATTAACTATCCCAGCAGAAATTATTGTTCTAAAAGCATCTTCAACTGAAATATCCAAATCCTTAACAGAGGATTCAGGAACGAGTGTATACCAGCCTGTAGTTGGATTTGGTGCTGTGGGGATGAAAACACTAAGTAGCTTTTCTTCCGATTCTGGCTGTAGAGAAGGGCCTACGTCTCCAGTTACAAAGCCTACACTATATAGTCCCTCACGAGGATATTCAACTAAAACAACTCGTCTAAATCTATTAGATTTATTACTTAAGAAAGTTTCTAGCAATTGTTTAAGAGTTTTGTAAACCGCTCCAGCTACTGGAATTTTTGATAAAGTGCCCTCACCAAATTCCAATAACCATCTTCCTACAAAATTTCTCGCCATCAAACCTATAAGCAAAATAGCTAATAAAGGAACAGTTAAACCTAAGGTGAGATTGATTAAATCTTGTAATAAAGGATTTAAAGTAATAAAAGGATTTAGTTGCTTTGGGACAGAAGTAACTAACGTTAAAACAAATTTACTAACTAATGATGACAGCCAGATTGTTGTTGCTAAGGGTATTACAACTAACAACCCCGCTATAAGATCATTTTTGAGATCTTGTTGAAGCCTAGATCCTAAATTCGAATCTTGATTTTGATTAGTTTCAACCAAAATAACGTATTAACTAAATTTACCTTACTTATAATTTAACTGTTTTTACTAAGTTAGGATATATATTTCTTAAATATATCTATTTTATTTATAAGTTTATTCTTCAAAAATGACTTTTAAAAGAAATGCTTTAAAGAAAAAAAAATGATTGATACGATTCAAAACAAAAAAGAAATAAGTAAAAAATTAAAAGAAAGAGCAATTTTTGAAGGTTTTGCAGTTGCTGGAATAGCTTCAATATCAGGTAGTTCGCGATTAAAATTAAGAACTAATGCATTAGAAAGATGGTTATCAAATAACTATCATGCTGAAATGAAATGGATGGAATCAGAAAAAAGAAAAAATATTGGCTCACTTTTTAAAGATGCAAAAAGTGTGTTAAGTGTTGGATTTACTTACATTAATTCACAAAATAACAACAATAATTTCCTCAAGGTAGCCAAATTTAGCCAAGGTGAGGACTATCATAAAGTGATTTACAAAAAATTGAAGAATATTGGTAAATGGATCAACCTAGAAATTCCTGATTGCAAATGGAAAATATGTGTTGATACCTCTCCACTTCTTGAAAAAGCATGGGCAGAGGAGGCAGGTATTGGTTGGATAGGTAAAAATAGTAATTTAATCAGCAAAAAAAATGGTTCTTGGTTTACTTTAGGTTTTTTGATTCTCACAAAAGATTTAATGCCAGATAAACCTCATCAATCACTTTGTGGAAAATGTGATATTTGTATTAGACTTTGTCCCACAAAGGCAATCGTAGAACCCTTTGTAATTCAATCAGATCTATGCATTGCGTATCACACAATAGAGAGCAGAGATAAAACAATTCCAAAGAAAATAGAAAAAAATTTAGATGGATGGGTTGCAGGATGCGATATTTGTCAAGATGTTTGTCCATGGAATAAATCAGTGCCATACAACAATAATTATGAAACTACACCGAAAGAATGGATTAAAAATCTTGATATTGAATCCCTTAATTGGGACAATAAAACGTGGCAAGAAAATCTTAAAGGAACTACATTAAAAAGAATTAAACCATGGATGTGGAAAAGAAACATACAAGCAAATTTAAAAAATAAAAAAATAAAAAAATGAAAAATTTTTTAAAGAAAACCATTTGGATCTCTTTGATCTGTTTTTACTTTTTTCAAATAGGAATTGTTCGAGCAATAGTTCCCTATTATTATTTCCCAACAATAAAAAATATAAAAAAGCAAAGTTTATATATTGGTAAAAATGCATATCAACTACTTTATTTTGGCCAATATCAAGATAGTCTTAACCTAGCCAAATTAGCTGTAAAAATAAATCCAAAAGATGAAAAACTATGGTTGATTTTGGCTGAATCACAAATAGCTAATAAAAAATATAAAAACGCATTAAATTCTCTAAATAAAGCAGAACAGATCGATTCAAATAATAGCGAGATATATTTTGCTAAAAGTAATGTTTACTTAAAAATTTCCCAACAAACAAAAGCAAAGATTGCTTTATTAAAAGGAATAAAGATTGAGCCTAATAATCACAAAGCTATTTTTCAATTAGGAAATATTTTATTAATGGAAAAAAATTACTTAGGAGCTATCAAATTGTTTGATAAATCTATAAAAATTAAACCTGATTTCTGGCAAGCAATCAATAATCAAGGTTTGGCTTATTTCGAAAGAAACAATGTAAATCTCTCAATCAAACTTTTTGAAAGTGCAATCTCAATTGAGGAAAATGCTGAACCTTTACTAGGCCTGGCCTCATGTGTCAAAATCAATGATACAAAATTAGCAATTCAACTAGCAAAAAAAGCTTTGGCTAAAGATCCCAAATATGTCAATTATGATTATAGAAAAGAACAGCTATGGGGAGAAAAATTACAAACCTCTACAGAAATTCTTTTACAAAATGAACAACTAAAAAGAGACGTAATACTGGCAAAATCCAAAATAAGTGAATCATCTTAAGGTTCAATACTGGTAAATATTCTTATACCTATTAGTCTTAATTTAGTTAATTAATAATTATTCAATTTTACGCTCTAATGGATAAGAAACAATTCACTTCTATCTCACTTCAAGAAGAAATGCAACGTTCTTATTTGGAGTATGCAATGAGCGTAATAGTTGGACGTGCTTTGCCTGATGCAAGAGATGGTCTTAAGCCAGTACAAAGAAGAATCATATTTGCGATGTATGAATTAGGTTTAACGCCTGATAAGCCATTTAGAAAATGTGCAAGAGTTGTTGGAGATGTACTTGGAAAGTACCATCCTCACGGAGATCAAGCAGTATATGATGCATTAGTAAAGCTAGTACAAAATTTTTCAACTAAATATCCTACTCTTGACGGCCATGGAAATTTTGGATCTGTAGATAATGATCCGCCTGCAGCAATGAGATATACTGAGACCAGATTAGCTCCAATAGCTAATAAAGGATTTCTTGAAGAAATTGGATCAGAAACGGTAAACTTTTCAAATAACTTTGACGGTTCTCAAAAAGAACCAAATGTTCTTCCAGCTCAGCTTCCATTTTTGTTATTGAACGGCTCATCAGGTATTGCTGTTGGCATGGCAACAAATATTCCGCCACACAACCTAGGCGAAATTATAGATGGTTTAGTGGCTTTAGTAAAAAATAAAGATATAAGTGATAAAAAACTTTTTAGCATTATCAAAGGACCTGATTTTCCTACGGGCGGAGAATTAATTTATAGTCAAGCAATAGAAGAGCTTTATGAAACTGGAAAAGGATCTTTAACGATAAGAGGAGTTGTAAATACAGAAGAGGTAAATTTAGGCAAAGGGAAACATAAAAAGAATGCACTAATCATTACGGAGCTTCCTTACCAAATAAATAAAGCGGGTTGGATTGAAAAACTCGCAGAACTTGTTAATTCAGGCAAGATAGATGGGATTTCTGATATTAGAGACGAAAGCGATAGAGATGGAATGAGAATTGTAATAGAACTAAAAAAAGATGCTAATTCTGAACTTGTTATTTCTAATTTATATAAAAAAACAACTCTTCAAACAAACTTTGGCGCAATATTCTTAGCTTTAATTAAAGGAAAGCCTGTTCAACTAAACCTTAAAAAATATCTCAACTATTTTCTTGAATTTAGAGAAGAAACAATTAGAAAGAGGACTTATTATTTTCTAAAAAACACTCTAGAAAAATTAGAAATATCAGAAGGTTTGTCTAAAGCCACAAAAAATATAAAAAAAGTTATCGAAATTATTGAAGAATCGGAAAATTCTGTGGAAGCTAAATCAAAATTAATAAAAAATTTTTTCTTAAGTGAAAAACAAGCAAATTCAGTTTTGGATATGCCACTAAAAAAATTGACAAATCTAGAAAAAAATCAAATTGATAGTGAAATAAAAAATTTAAAAGAAAAAAAGAATTATTTTCAAAAATTATTAAATGAAAGAGAATTATTACTTAAATTACTAATAGAAGAATTATTAATATTAAAGAAAAAATACAATGTTATACGTAAAACAAAAATAATTAAAAATATAAATCAAAATGAAGAATTAGAAACGCTTAATAATCAGATATTAGAGGATTTTATAAATAAAAAAACAAAATTATACATAGACAATAGACTTTATTTAAAAAGGATGATTTTAGGAAATTACAAGAAATCATTTGAGGTTGTAAATAAAATTATAGATAATAAAAATATTCAAAAATTTATATGCAATATTGAAAAAAATATAAAATTAATTGGAATCACTAACACAGGAAAAATTTTTAACATTGATTGGGAGTCAAATATTAATAAAGACTATAAATTAGATAATAAAATACTTGGAAATATTCATCCTAGCGAAATAATAAATTTTCATTCAATTAAAAAAGAAACTAGAAATTATTTATGCATTTTGAATTCAGATGGAAGATTTAAAAAAGTTTTATTTGATGAAGATATGATTAAAAGTAATAGATCTTTCACTATTACAAAATTAAAAAATAATTTAAAAACAATTGATTCTTTTATTTCTAATGAAAGCAAAGATTTAGTAATATTAACCTCGATAGGAAGAATTTTTAAATTTAATTTATCAAATAAGTTATTTACGCCAACTTCTAAACAATCCCAAGGATTAATAATTACAAAACTTTTACCAACTGAAAAGATCGTTTCTTGTTGTACATACCGTGATGGAGAAAATATTTTTTTAATATCTAAACAAGGAAAAATCTTTTGCATAAATAGTAATGAAATTTATTGCTCAAATGAATACAGTTTAGGATATTTGAATGAAAAAACCCAACTTAAAAAAGATTGCTTCCTCAAAATAATGGCAAGTAACCATTACCTTGATATTGAAACTAATAAAAATAAATCTGCAAGATTGAACCTAAATAAATTAAATTTCAAATCAAATAAATCAACCTTTTTAATTGATTTTTTAAAATTAGATAATGATGAATACCTTGAAAATTGTTTCAGACTTGAAAACTTTCTCGACTAAGATTTATATTCATTTTCAACCCAATTTAAGTATTCTTGATTTACTGTTCCAGTTACATAATCACCAGTAAAACAACTCATCTCTAAACCTTTAATAGGAGTATCATTTATTATAGCTTTACGCAAACTTTCAACACTTTGATAAACAAGGTTATCAATTTCAAGTTTATCAGCAATTTCACTTATTGTTCTATTATAAGCTATTAATTCATCTCTATTAGGCATATTAATTCCATAAACATGAGGATAACGAACAGGAGGAGCTGCTGATGTAAAAAAAACTTTATTTGCTCCTGCATCTTTAGCCATCTGGACAATTTCTTTTGAAGTAGTACCTCTTACTATTGAGTCATCAACAATTAATACATTTTTATTTTTAAACTCTGCACTCATGGCATTTAATTTTTGCCTCACTGATTTCTTACGTTTCTGCTGACCAGGCATTATGAATGTTCTACCAACATATCTATTTTTAAAAAAACCTTCCCTATATTCTATCCCTAACTGTCTTGCAACTTGCATTGCCGCAGGTCTAGAAGAATCAGGAATAGGCATAACTACATCAATATCTCCAGAATTGATTGTTTCTTTTATTGTCTCTGCCAAATAATCTCCCATCTTTAAACGAGCTTTATAGACTGAAATTCCATTCATAATTGAATCTGGCCTAGCTAAGTAAACATATTCAAAAGCACATGGAAATAACATTGGATTTTCAGAACATTGCTTAGAGAAAAACTCCCCATTAAGATTTATAAAAACAGCTTCTCCTGGATCTACATCTCTCACTACTTGATAATCATTATTCTCAAGTACTAAAGATTCGCTAGCAACCATCCATTCTTCTTTTTTTGTAGTTAATGAAATTCTTTTCCCTATGACTAAAGGTCTAATACCAAAAGGATCTCTAAAGGCTAATAAACCATGTCCTGAAATTAATGCAATTGAGGCATATGATCCCTGAATTCTTTTATGTAAAGATTTGACCGCATTAAAAATAATATCAGGTTCTAATTCTTGATTATGAATTTGTTCTTGTAGTTCTGTCGCAAATACATTTAACAACATTTCGGTATCACTTGAAGAATTTGTATGCCGCTTGTCGACATTAAATAACTGTTTTTCTAAATCTCTGGTATTAGTCAAATTTCCATTATGTATCAAAACAATTCCATAAGGAGCATTAACATAAAAAGGTTGCGCCTCTTCTACACTTTCTGCTGATCCCTTTGTTGCATACCTTACATGACCCAATCCAATTTTTCCTATTAAATTCCTCATATCTCTAGTTCTATAAGCAGTATTCACCTGACCTTTAACCTTATGTATATGAAAAACAGTATTTTCCATTGTTGCTATACCTGTTGAGTCTTGACCTCTATGCTGCAAAAGCAAAAGACTATCGTAAATTTGTTGATTTACATCATTTGAAGAAACGATTCCAACTATTCCGCACATAACTTAATATCTTAAAAAGATTAATAGTTGAGAAATGTTTTTCATATTTAAAAGTAACCTGAAATACCATTATTAAATTTTTCGGTTAATTCCTCAACCCTAATATTGCAAATATTTTTTTCGTTGATTTTTATCTTCAGCGTATCACTAGATACGTATCCAATTTTTTTTACATAAACACTTGATGGGAATTTTATTTGATTTTGTTTTAAATAATTAAACCATTCATTTTGCTTCATTTTACTAATTGAAAAAATAATTCTTGAACCCCCTTCGGCAAACAATAAATTATCAATTCTATTTAAATCTTTTTCTAATTCTATAGTTGCACCCCTTTCGGACAAAATGCAAGACTCTGCTAAAGCTATAGCTAAACCACCATCAGAGATATCGTGAGAAGAAACTACAAGACTTTTTAAAATCGCATCTCTTAAAAAACTCTGGCAAAACTTTTCATCTAACAAATCTATTTTTGGAGGCCGACCTGTAATTTCTCCATGAAAATATTCCAGATAAGAACTAGCTGCAATTTTTATTTCTGATTTGGAAGAACCAATTAACCAGATTTGATCTTCAATATTTTTCCATTCACTGCTTATAGCTTTTTCGACATTATCTATCTTTCCAACCATTCCAATAACAGGCGTAGGATTGATAGGAGTAATTAGATTATCTTTAGTTTTAGATTCATTATATAAAGATACATTACCTCCCGTAACAGGAGTTTCTAAAGCTTTACAGGCTTCAGCAATTCCATTACATGAAGATGAGAGTTGCCAATATCCTAATTCATTCTCAGGAGAAGAAAAATTTAAATTATTTGTAATTGCTACTGGTTCAGCCCCAACACAACTAACATTTCTAGCAGACTCTGCAACAGCAGCGATAGATCCTCTAAAAGGATCAAGCGCAACCCATCTACTATTGCAATCAACTGAAACAGCGACACCAGAAAATACTTTACTTTTATTTTTTTTATTTTGTTCCCTAAGTCTTACTACGGCTGCATCTGATTTCCCAGGTTTAAATACTGTATTTGACTGCACTTGAGAGTCATATTGTTTATAAATCCATCGTTTAGAAGCTATTGATGGATCAGAGAGTAGTTTTAAAATGATTTCTGAAAAAGAAAAATTCTTATTTTCCTTCAATGAAAATATTTTTTGCTCATGAATTTCTGGTAAATCATTTTCTTTCCATTTCCATTTCTGTAAAAGATCATCGGGTGGATTATTAATCGCATTGTGAAAATTTACAGGAGTATCATCAGATAATGCAGAAGTTGGTATTTGGGCCACAATTTTACCTTTATGAGAAATAATTACCTCATTAGTTACTATCACCTCACCAATAACACTGGCATATAATCCCCATTTATTGAATTTTTCAATAAGATCATTAATCTTTTCTTCTTTAACGACGAGTAACATTCTTTCTTGCGATTCAGATAGTAAATATTGGTATGAGGACATATCATCTTCTCTAGAAGGGACCAAATCTAAATCAATAGATATCCCTAAATTTCCATTTGCAGCCATTTCTGCGCTGCTGCATGTTAAACCTGCAGCACCCATATCTTGAGCTGCAATTACATCCCCTGTCTTGAAAGCATCTAAACAAGCTTCAATAAGACTTTTCTCAATAAATGGATCACCTACCTGAACTGCAGGTCTATCATCCAATGAAGTTGCAGTTAATTCTGAACTAGCAAAACTAGCTCCACCTACACCGTCTCTACCAGTTGTATTACCAACATATAACACTGGTGATCCTACATTTTTAGCTCCAGAACAAACGATTTCCTCGGTTTCTAAAAGTCCTAAAGCCATAACATTCACTAGAGGATTTCCAGAGTAACTATCATCAAAATCAATTTCACCTCCAACAGTCGGCACACCTACACAATTTCCATAATGTGCAATACCCGATACAACTCCTTGCAGTAAATCAACATTTGATAGTTTATCAAGGTTGCCGAATCTCAATGAATTCAACACTGCGATTGGCCTTGCACCCATTGTAAATATATCTCTTAAAATTCCTCCTACACCTGTTGCTGCGCCTTGAAAAGGTTCAATAGCAGAAGGATGATTATGACTTTCAATTTTAAAAACAAGTTTTTGATTATTACCAACATCAATAACGCCGGCATTTTCTCCAGGTCCAACTAAAACATTTTTACCTTTAGTGGGAAACTTAGATAATAAAGGTTTTGAATTTCTATAACAGCAATGTTCAGACCACATAACGCCAAACATGCCTAATTCCGTTCTATTAGGTTTTCTCTTTAATCTTTTGCAAATTTCTTCATAATCATTAAGTGTTAAATTTTCAACTTTTAGTGCTTCATTAAGATCATATAGATCATTATTTTCTTGATTTATCATTATTTATATCCAAGGGTCATCTTCTTTTTTTTCACTAAACTGTATAGATTTTCTGTCATTATTATAAAAACCTTTTTGTTTAAAATCTAAATTTTGGCTAATATCTTCATCTTCTTCAAGCCATTCCTCTAATCTATTAGAAGCAATATTTTTCATATCATCAAATCTATCAAAAATTTTTTTTCCTTTTTGCATAAATTCATTTTTAATACTTGATTTTATTAAAGATAAATCATCTAAAGAGTTACTTTCACAAAATACCAATCCCGGTTGTTGATCATTAATATTATCAATAGTTAATTTCCATCTACTAGAACCTGGAATCTTCGGATTAGATCTAGAAACTAAGTAATATTTAATTTTTCCTGTTTTCATTTCAAATAAAAAATCTGCAATAACTCCTATTTTTGATCCATTTATATTTATAAGATTAGCTTCTATTAAAGTTGGAAACCTATTTAAAGTTGCTAAATCCGAAATAGCAGGATCACCTTTGACATAAATTTCATTATCTATTATTTGAGTAATTTGATTTAATCGCCAAACATTTCTTTTTAAATCAAAATTTGAAGGACGAGTATACCATCCTAAAATCCGATGAACTGGAGGATGCATCCAAACATTTTCACCATTTCCATAATTAAGGACCATATTACCCTTAACACTATAATTTAGTAATTCACTTAATAATATTTCTTTAGGTAATTTCAAAATTAAGAACGAACCTGTATAGGCATAACTAAATAAGTAAAAGAATTAAGATTATCTTCTGGTACAAAAACAGCTGGAGTAGTTGCAATATTACACTTTAAAAGTACATTTTCAGAAGCAATAACTTTTAAACCTTCTAAAAGATATCTTACGTTAAATGCGATATCGAAATTTTCTCCAGAATAAGAAACAGGTATTGATTCATTTGCATTTCCAATATCTTGAGCATCTGCGCTGATTGAAGCTAAATCTGTATCATCTAATTTAATCTTTACAACACTACTTTGCTGATCAGCTAAAACAGCAATTCTTTCTAATGCATCAATTAATTTTTTTGTATTAAAATTTAGAATTTTGGAAAAAGAATCAGGAATTAATTGTGAATAATTAGGGTAAGTACCTTCTAAAGTTCTTGTAGTAATTATTTGATTAGAAGATATAAATACTACCTGACCTTTGTCATAAAAAAGCTTAATTGAATTTTCTGAGCTTCTCAAAGATACCAGCTTTTCAATTTCTCTTAATGATCTAGTTGGGATAGTTACCGATAAATCATCAACATTTGAAGATAAGTTTTCTTTATTTTCGATATTTTCTTCATTACCAATTAAAGCAACAGCCAATCTATGGCCATCTGTAGAAGCAGATTCTAAATAATTTGGTTTGAAAGTAAAATTGACACCTGTGAGTAGTTGCTTTGAATCATCATTACTACTGGCAAAAATGGTAGATTTTAAAGCCTTTAAAAAAGAACTAGGATCAATATTCAAAGAAGTACCGGTTTCAACGAATGGTAGATTTGGATATTCATCAGAGGGGATTCCTTTAAGATTAAAAGAACCTCTATCACTTTTTATTAGGATATTATCTGAATTCTCATCTACTTCTAAAGAAACAGGGGTATCATTAGGTAGTTTGCTTACTATCTCGGATAAAAGCTTTGAAGGTATAGTAATAGCTCCACTATTTTTAACAGTTCCATCAAAAGAAGTTTGAATTCCTAAGTTAAGATCAAATCCTGTGACACTAATTTTATTAGTTCCTTCGTCAGCTGTTAAAAGTATATTTGCAAGAATTGGATGCGTTGGCCTCGAAGCAACTGCTTTGCTTACTAGTTGTATAGAATTATTTAATTCATTTTGATTACAAATAATTTCCATCAGAATTTGGAACTTTTTACAAATACAATATACTTTTTTCGTAAATTAAATTCAATAAATTTATTTTTTACTTTTTTCTAATATAAAATAAATAATAAAATAAAATATAATAGTAGTAGTAGTATTTGTGGGAATTGTGGAATTCTTAAATTAAATAGCTTGTCTACCTAGTTTACGAAGAAAAGAATTTGTGTAAAAAAAATTTAATTTGTTGAATAAATTTAGAATTTACAAAAAAAGAAAAAAATATTCAACAAATATAATTTTTTATTAAAGACTTTTCAACAAATGAGACTTGTTTCTAATTGATTTCCACAGACACTATTTTTTTTGGATTTTAATATCCTAGGATTTTAGTTATATTTTTTAATGAAGGTTCAATATTTTTCCTGAAAATAGCATCGTTGTTTTTTATTGCGCAATCAGGATCTTTTAATCCATTTCCAGTTAGAACACAAACAATAGTCGATTCTTTTTGAATTCTATTTTTATTTTTAATCATTCCAGCAACTGATGCTGCACTGGCAGGTTCACAAAAAACTCCCTCTTTGGCAAGGATTTTATAAGCATCTATTATTTCTTCATCTGTAACTGATTGAAAGTCTCCTTTACTCTCTTTTCTTACTTTTTTTGCTTTTTCTCTATTTACAGGATTCCCAATTCTTATTGCGGTGGCAATTGTTTCTGGATCCTTAACTATTATATTTTTTACTAATGGTGCAGAGCCTTCGGATTGAAAACCCATCATAATTGGTAATTTCATATTCCTTTTTATTTTTGAATATTCTTTAAATCCCATCCAATAAGCAGTTATATTTCCTGCATTACCCATTGGAATACAAAGCCAATCAGGAGCACGCCCTAAATCATCAACTATTTCAAAAGCGGCTGTCTTCTGTCCTTGTATTCGATATGGATTAACAGAATTAACAAGTTCTATAGGATGTTCTGAGGATAAATCTCTAACAATTTCAAGAGCTTTATCAAAGTTTCCATTAATAGATATTATCTCAGCTCCATACATTAATGCTTGCGCAAGTTTTCCTTGTGCAACAAATCCTTCTGGGATTAAAACATAAGGTTTCAATCCGCCTCTCGAAGCATATGCAGCAGCAGCAGCAGAGGTATTTCCAGTACTTGCACAAATTACTGCTTCACTGCCTTCTTCTTTTGCTTTGCTAATCGCCATAGTCATGCCTCGATCTTTAAAAGAGCCTGTTGGATTAAGGCCATCATATTTTAAAAAAACTTTTGTTCCATTTCCAACTAACTTGCTAATTGACTCACTTAAAATCAGTGGTGTATTTCCTTCATTGAGTGAAACAATAGGAGTTTTTTTTGTAACTGGGAGATATTGTTCATAAGCTTCTATTAGACCTGGCCATCTTTTTTTTCTGTAATTAATACTTAGTTTATTTTTGATTTTATTTAATAACTCCATAGTTGATTAATTTGTTTTGATTTTCTCTAGAGGAGAATTGGTGAAAAAAGTTAATAATTCTGAAATCGATTCTACTTTATTCATAACTTTGCTCAAAGCGCTAACATCTAAAATTACAGTTTTAGTTGGATAGCTTTCAAAAAAATTTATTAGATTTATTTTTCCATTCCCTATGTAAATCCCTTGAATTACGCTTGCTCTAAGTGCTAACAAGCCTGTTCTTTCATCAGTTGCTCTGGGAGGGTGAATAATCGATGAAAGTCTTGTCAAAAAAATATTTCCTATTTCAGAATATACTAATTTGCTTGCTATTGTAATAGGAACTTCAAATTCTTTATTTAAAACTGTTCTAATTTCTTTTTCGGGAGATCCGGTTGCTTTCAAAATTCTATTTAATTTTCTTGTGGGTTTACCTTCTTTAGCAAAAGTTTTTAAAGAGTTTACTTCAATCGTTCTTGAAAATATGCTGTAAGTGATTTTTATTTTTTCAGCAGCATTAGCTTTTGGAAAATTAAAAAATAATGGAGAAATTACTAAAATAAAAAATATTTTAAATATTAATAATTTACTAAATTTCATTTAGATATTTGCACCAGCGGCAATCTTAACAAGTCTTACTACTCCTTTTTCAGTTACTTTTTTTGCAATTTTTATACCCATTTCTTTTGTATAGGGATCATTTATAAGTCTAGGAACTCTTTTTAGAAAAATGTCAATTGAATAGCCGGGAACTTTTTCTAAAATCTCTAAAAAATTTCTCAATGGATCTACATACATTATGAGGTCATTTAAGTTAGTATTTTCGTTAGTAGTATTTAATTTAATTGATTGTGGAAGATAGTTATTCAAACCTTTCAATATTTTTAGGCTAAGTAAATCTATCTGATTTGTTAAACCTTCAACTATTTCATTTCTAAGAAATCCTCCATTTGGAGAAAAGAGAAGATTTATAACTTCATCTAAAAGCTTTTCTAAATCGAGATTTGTTTGTTTTGCAGCGTTAGAAAGCAGATCTTCTAAACGGTCCCATTTAAATTTTTTATTATCAAAAAGCATTTCTTTAAGACTTTCCCTTAATTGCGGATCAGGATCTTCCATCAATCTTCTTGCAAAATATGGATAAGCTGCTCCTAATATTTTAAAGTTTGGATCTACGCTTAAAGCTATTCCTTCTAATGTAAGTAAAGACCTAATTATAAGTGCATAATATGGGGGAAGTCTGAAAGGGAATTTATACATAACACCAGACATATCGTCTGTAACGCTCTTAAAATCCATTTTCGAAACACCTTGTTCAACGGCGTTAATGAAAACATCTTGAAATGCTGGGACTATGGGTTCTAGATTAACTTCCTCTGATAAAAATCCTAATTTTACGAAATCTTGAGATAATTTATCGAAATTTTTATTTACTAAATGTACTACTGCTTGAATTAATCCTGATCTAGATTCTCTGGAAACCTCGCTCATCATTCCAAAATCTAGATAACACAATCTTCCATCCTCTAATGCTAATAAATTTCCTGGGTGTGGGTCTGCATGAAAAAAACCATGTTCTAAAAGTTGTTCTAAACTACATTGCACCCCTATATCAATCATTTCATCAGGATCAATTCCTAATTTTTTTACGTCTTCTAAATTTGTTAATTTTGTACCGTCTATCCATTCCATCGCTAAAACTCTTCTTGAAGTGATTTCTTTATAAATTTTTGGAACGGCAATCATTTTGTTATGTTTATGCATATCTCTAAATTTTTCTGCATTTTCTGCTTCGTTTAGATAATCCATCTCTTCAAAAACTCTCTTCCCTAATTCATCAATCAAAGCAACTAGATCACTTCTTATTAAACGTATATTGTTTTTTAGCCAATAAGCAATATTTCGCACTATGTAAAGATCTAAGGTGATTTGTTCTCTTAAACCTGGCCGTTGTACTTTTATTGCAACTATCTCATCATTTTTTAATTTAGCTTTATGAACTTGCCCTAAAGAAGCAGCTGAAATTGGCTTTTTATCGATTTCTAAAAAAATCTCATTTATTTTATATCCTAAATCTTCTTCTATTAATTCCATAGCTTTCTCGCCATCAAATCCAGGGAGTTGATCTTGTAATTCAGATAATTCTTCTAGAAGAATTCCTGGAATTATATCTGGTCTTGTTGATAAAGCTTGGCCTGCTTTAACAAATGCAGGTCCAAGTTCTACCAATAAATTTGTTAATTCTCTCGCTCTAAATCTTGCTTGTTGTTGATTTTTTAATCTTCCAGTTAATTTATCCCATCCAACAGAGAGGATGTAAGCAAAAATGGGTATGAGTGTTTGCCAAAGTCTTTTTAAAAGTCTATTAGGATTTTTTTTGTAAATTTCAGAAATTGTATCTGGGTCATAATTCAAGAGTCCAGATATCTCAATAAAATCAGTAAAATCTTCTTTCATAACTTTATATATTTAAAACCTTTATTTTTTTTAAAAAGAAGTTAATTTTTTTATATGGATGATTTATCATGTTAATACAACTAAAAATTGAGAATATTGCCTTAATAGAGATTATAGAAATTAATTTCGAAAAAGGTTTAAATATCATAACTGGGGATTCAGGTTCAGGAAAATCACTAATTTTGGATTCCTTAAATACTCTATTTGGTGGAACTAATCTACCACTAAAACATTTAATACGCCCAGGAAAAGATTTTTGCGTTATTGAGGCGATATTTTCTTCTTGTTCTCAAGTTAATAATTGGTTAATAAGTAATAATTTCGAAATAGCTTCTTCAGAACTACAAATTAAAAGAAAATCTTATAAAAAAAATAATAAAATCTTATCCAAATATACCCTTAATGATTTACCAATTAATAGACAATTATTAGAAAAACTTGGAGGATTTTTAATAGATTTTGCAGGTCAATCTGATACTTTTATTTTTGATTCTTTAGACAAGAGAAGATTAATTATTGATGACTTATGTTCCCAAGAACTAATAGATACTAGCGAAAAGATTAAAAGTATATGGGAAGAAATTAAAGTTTTAAAAGGATTAATGAATGAAAAAATAGAATTTTCTAGGAATCAAGAAGAAAAAAACTTGGCAACTAAACACATGTTGAAGAGTTTAGAAGAAGCTGATTTAAATTCCAGTGAAGAAATTTTAGAATTAGAATTATTAGAAAATAAACTTGTAAATAACTTAGAAATTAATAATTCAATTAAATCATCATTAGAAAACTTAAATGATTTCAGTCATGATGAACCGTCAGTAACTTCTTTGATAAATCAATCAATTAAGATTTTAAATAAAACAGCAGATTTTGATTCTAAGATTCAAAAATTTAGAGAGAAGTTATTAAATATTCATGCTGATACTGAAGATTTAATTTTTGATTTAAACTCACATTTACAAGAAATAGAAAATTATGAATCTAATCTTCCAGAAATACAAAACAGATTATTCTTCTTAAAAAACTTAGAGAGAACTTTTTCATTGGACTTGCCTCAACTAATTGAAAAGCGCGATCAATTAAAGAAGTATTTTCGACAAAATGATCAAGGTAATGAGATTTGCGGGATTAAAGCTCAAATTGAAAATTTACAGAGTAATTTAAATTCTTTATATGTTATTCAATCTACCGAAAGAAAAAAAATTGCTAAACAGTTGCAAAATTCAGTAATGTCGATTTTGAGAAATCTAGGTTTAGAAAATGCAAATTTTTTAATTCAATTTTCTGAATGTAAGCCTTCTAGCGACGGAATTGACGATATAAATTTTTTGTTTTCGGCTAATCCTGATCAGAAGCTTGCTCCATTATCAAATGTTATTTCTGGCGGAGAAATGTCAAGATTTTTATTGGCTATTAAATCTAGTATTTCTAAAAAACCTAATACTTTCTTTTTAGATGAAATTGATAGTGGTTTAAGTGGTAAATCATTATTTTCTTTAGTTGAGCTGATAAAAGAAATTTCTAAAAATCAACAAGTTTTATGTATTACACATCAGCCATTCTTAGCTGCTAGGGGATTAGCTCATTTCAAAGTTAATAAAAACGTAATTAACGGAATAACTTATACTTCAATTGCAAAACTAACTACAAAAAATCAAAGAAAAAATGAACTTATTGATCTTATAGGCGGAGGTTCTTGCGAAGTAAAAGAGTATGCTTCTAGACTTCTTGACCGCGCAGCTGCGTAAAATAGAAATAATTCTACTATAATAATCTTTTTAGATCATTAACTAGATTTAAACATGGTCAAAAAAGTTGTTAGTAGTTTTGGAGAAGATAATTCGATTAATATAAGGGGTGCTCGTCAGCATAATTTAAAAAATATTGATCTTTCTCTACCTAGGAATAAATTTATAGTTTTTACAGGTGTGAGTGGAAGTGGTAAAAGTTCTCTAGCTTTTGATACCATTTTTGCTGAAGGCCAAAGAAGATATGTTGAGAGTCTTTCTGCATACGCAAGGCAATTTTTGGGTCAAGTAGATAAACCAGATGTTGACAATATTGAAGGTTTATCACCTGCTATTTCAATTGATCAAAAATCTACAAGTCATAATCCTCGATCAACAGTTGGAACAGTAACAGAGATACAAGATTATTTAAGATTATTGTTTGGTCGTGCTGGAGAGCCTCATTGTCCCCACTGCGGGATTCCAATTGCGCCTCAAACAATTGATGAAATGGTGGATCAAATTCTTCTTTTGCCAGAAGGAACAAGATACCAATTATTGGCTCCTGTTGTAAGAGGTAAGAAAGGAACACATATAAAATTAATAAGTGGATTAGCTGCTGAGGGATTTGCTAGGGTAAGAATCAATGGAGAGGTAAGAGAACTTGCTGATAGTATTGAATTAGATAAAAATCAAATTCACAATATTGAGGTAGTAGTAGATAGATTAATTGCAAGAGAAGGAATACAAGAAAGATTAAATGATTCTCTACAAACTTGTCTCAAAAGAGGCGATGGCTTAGCAATCGTAGAAGTTGTTCCAAAAAAAGGAGAAAATTTACCTTCTAACTTAGAAAGAGAAAAACTTTACTCAGAAAATTATGCATGTCCTGTACATGGCTCTATTGTTGAAGAACTTTCTCCTAGATTATTTTCTTTCAATAGCCCATATGGTGCCTGTCCAGATTGTCATGGGATTGGTTATTTAAAAAAATTTACTGCCGATAGAGTTATACCTGATAAAACATTGCCTGTTTATGCTGCAATAGCTCCGTGGAGTGAGAAAGATAATACCTATTACTTCTCTTTACTTTATTCTGTAGGACAAGCTTACGGTTTTGAATTAAAAACTCCTTGGAAAGATTTAAGTGATTTGCAAAAACAAGTTCTACTTTTGGGATCAGATAAACCAATATTAATTCAAGCTGATAGTCGTTTTAACACTTCTAGTGGTTTTGAAAGACCTTTTGAGGGGATTTTGCCAATATTAGAAAGGCAATTGAATGAAGCCAATGGAGAATCAGTTAAACAAAAATTAGAAAAGTACCTAGAATTAGTTCCTTGTAAAACATGTTCTGGAAAAAGATTAAGACCTGAGGCTTTGTCCGTTAAACTTGGTCCATACAACATTACTGACTTAACTTCTATAAGCGTTTCTGAAACCCTAAATCATGTTGAGCGCATCATGGGTTTAGGTAAGACAAAGAAAGAAAATATATCTTTATCAGAAAAACAAAAGCAGATAGGTGAATTGGTTTTAAAAGAGATTCGTTTGCGCTTGAAGTTTTTAATTAATGTAGGTTTAGATTATTTGACATTAGATAGACCAGCTATGACTTTGTCTGGTGGTGAGGCTCAGCGTATTAGATTGGCTACACAAATAGGTGCAGGTCTTACTGGCGTTTTATATGTATTAGATGAACCAAGTATTGGCTTGCATCAGAGAGACAATGACAGATTATTAGAAACATTAAAAAGCTTAAGAGACTTGGGAAATACTTTGGTTGTAGTTGAACATGATGAAGATACTATGAAATCCGCAGATTATTTAGTAGATATTGGTCCAGGTGCAGGTCTTTATGGTGGGGAAATTATTGCTAAAGGATCTTATCAAGATGTTTTAAATTCAGAAAAATCATTAACTGGAGCTTATTTAAGTGGTAGGAAGTCGATTCCTACTCCAAAAGAACGTAGATCATCTGTAAAAAAAAGTTTAATTTTAAATAATTGCTATAAAAATAATTTAAAAAATATTTCTGTTGAATTTCCTTTAGGAAGATTAGTGTCTGTAACTGGTGTAAGTGGAAGTGGGAAGAGCACTTTGATAAATGAATTACTTCATCCTGCATTATGTCATTCTCTAGGATTAAAAGTCCCTTTTCCTCAAGGTGTAAAAGAGTTAAAGGGTATAAAGGCAATTGATAAAGTTATCGTTATTGATCAATCTCCAATAGGAAGAACTCCAAGATCCAATCCTGCTACATATACCGGTGCTTTTGATCCTATTAGGCAGATATTTACTGCCACAGTAGAAGCAAAAGCAAGAGGTTATCAGGCTGGTCAATTTAGCTTTAACGTTAAAGGAGGAAGATGCGAAGCTTGTAAAGGTCAAGGAGTCAATGTTATTGAAATGAATTTTTTACCTGATGTTTATGTTCAATGCGAAGTATGTAAAGGAGCTCGTTTTAATAGGGAAACTCTTCAAGTGAAATATAAAGGTTTCAATATATCTGATGTTTTAGAGATGACTGTTGAACAAGCTGCAGAAACTTTCTCTGCGATACCTCAAGCTGCTGATAGATTATCTACATTGGTAGATGTCGGTTTAGGATATGTGAAATTAGGTCAACCAGCTCCTACATTATCTGGTGGAGAGGCTCAAAGAGTTAAATTAGCTACGGAATTGTCAAAAAGGGCTACTGGAAAAACTTTATATTTGATTGATGAACCAACTACAGGGTTAAGTTTTTATGATGTTCATAAATTAATGGATGTAATACAACGCTTGGTCGATAAAGGTAATTCAGTAATTGTTATTGAACATAATTTAGATGTTATTAGATGTTCAGATTGGATTATCGATTTAGGACCTGATGGAGGGGATAAAGGAGGAGAAATCATTGCAGAGGGTATACCTGAGGATGTAGCTAAAAATCCTACAAGTCATACAGCAAAATATCTTAAAAAAGTTCTAAAATAAAAAATTATTGTTGTATTTCTTTGTATTTTAATTATTTCGGCTAATCCAAATTCTTTTTTAAAGTGGCATAAAATCAGTCTATAACTGCTTTTTAAAACTTTTATATACAAAAAAAATTCAAATCATAATGCTTTCTTAATATTTCCTTAGAAGATTCAGCTTATTTGTATTAGAGGACGTTGATCGGAGGATTCACTGAATGAGGTTGAAATTTTTACATTTACATTTACATGGTCTTATACGTTCTAAAAATCTTGAGTTAGGCAGGGATGCAGATACAGGAGGGCAAACACAGTACGTTTTAGAGTTAATTAAAAGTTTAGCCAATACTTCGGAAGTTGATCAAGTGGATTTAGTTACACGTTTAATAACAGACCCTAAAGTGGACAATGAATATTCTCAAGAAGAAGAATTTGTAGAACCAGGAGTTAGAATTTTAAGATTCAAATTTGGACCTAATCAATATTTAAGAAAGGAATTGCTTTGGCCTTATTTAGATCATTTAACTGAAAGACTATTTTCTTACTATAAAAAAAACAAAAAGCCTAATTTCATTCATGCACATTATGCAGATGCTGGATATGTAGGAGTTAAACTAAGTAAATCCTTAAATATTCCTCTTATTTTTACTGGTCATTCATTGGGAAGAGAGAAAAAAAGGAAATTGCTTGATATTGGCTTAAAAACTAATCAAATAGAAGAACTTTATTCTATAAGTAAAAGAATTGAGGCAGAAGAAAAAGTATTGAAGTCTGCAGATATTGTTGTTACAAGCACTAAACAAGAGTCAGTTTATCAATATTCCCAATATTCTTCTTTTTCACCTCAAAAAGCTAAAGTTATTCCTCCTGGCGTTGATCATAATAAATTTCACCATATTCACTCCACGAGCGAGACAGCCGAAATTGATAACATGATGAAACCTTTTCTAAAGGATTCTACTAAACCTCCATTTTTGACTATTTCTAGAGCTGTACGAAGAAAAAATATTCCATCTTTGATTGAGGCATATGGAAGATCTGAAAAATTAAAAAGAAAAACTAATTTAATTTTGATTTTGGGTTGTAGAGATAGTACATCAAAACTTGAACCTCAACAAAAAGATGTTTTCAATAATATTTTTGAAACAATTGATAAATATAATTTGTATGGAAAGGTAGCTTATCCAAAAAAACATCTTCAAAGTCAGATTCCTGCTTTATATAGGTGGGCTGCTAGCAGAGGTGGTGTATTTGTAAATCCAGCTTTAACAGAGCCTTTTGGTTTAACTCTTCTTGAAGCCTCTTCATGCGGATTACCAATAATATCAACAAATGATGGAGGGCCAAAAGAAATTCGTTCTAAATGTGAAAATGGACTTTTAGTAGATGTTAGTGATATTAATAAGTTGAAAGTTATTCTTGAAAAAGGAATTTCAAATAATAATCAGTGGAAATTATGGAGCAGAAATGGCATTGAGGGTGTTAACAGGCATTTTAGTTGGAACACTCATGTACGTAATTATTTATCAGTACTGACTGAAGAATTCTCAAATTCAAACAGTTATTCTTCATCTGATATTAAACAAAGTTGTTTAAAAGGAACTTCCTCACTTATAAAGCCCCATTGATCAAATACCTCAGGATCAGGGTGAAGAATTAGTTGATTATTTTGAGTCTTCTTTAGTTTGAAGCCCTTCTTTGATAGTTTTTTCATTAAGTTAGCAGTTTCTTCAAATCTTGATGCCATTGCGTCAAGACTCGAGCAGTCACTTGTTAATCCATTATCTTTCCATGTAAAAAAATTCATAATAAATTTTTTAAAGGTTGATTTTTAAAACTATACCTAAAATTACAAGTAAAACGTTGATTTTCCAAAAATTTTCAACTATTTTTTGTTCCTTAATTCCTTTAAGTTCAAAATGGTGGTGTAGTGGAGCCATTAAAAATATGCGTTTACCTCTATGAAATAATTTTTTTGTAATTTTAAAATACCCTACTTGAATCATTACTGATAATGATTCAATAATAAATATTCCTGAGAAAATAGATAAAGTAAAAACGCTATTGGTTAATAATGCTATAGAACCCAGAATAGCTCCTATACTTAGAGATCCTGTGTCACCCATAAATATTTTTGCAGGATAACTATTATATTTGAGAAATCCCATGCATATGCCGGACATCGAAAAACATAAGATGCTAAAAACAATAAGTTCTTGCTGTCCTTTCATTAATATTTCTGTTCCTAATCCATAAAAGACAATTCCACTGCATCCAGCTGCTAATCCATCTAATCCATCAGTTAAATTTACTGAATTACTTATGCCCACAAGTACTAAAAAAGAAACTGGTAATATGAAAATATTCATATTTATTCCCCAGGAGTCAGAAATTATTATTAATGGACTGATTAAATTTTTTTCATAGGCTAAGAAGATAAAAATTATTGAAATGACACTTTGTAAGATAAATTTCTCTTTTGTTTTTAAACCTGTATTTTCTTTGTTTCTAATACTTAAATAATCATCTAAAAAACCTGTAATAAAGAAACCAAAAATATTCAGTAAAAAAAGAAATAATTTTAGGGAACCTAAATTTATAGTTATTATCAGAAGAAAAATTAAAAAAGGGATTATTAAAATAATCCCACCCATTGTTGGAGTATTACTTTTTTTGTAGTGATTAGAAGGACCTTCAGTCCTTATATTTTGAAGTAAATTTAATTTTCTTATTATTTCTAGACCATTCTTGGTTGCGAATAAAGATACAAAAAAAAATAATATGAAAACTCCTATAAAAACATAATTATTAAAAAAATATGAGGTTGCTATTAAAGCAAAAGTATTTAATATTAATAACGATTTGAAGTTAAACTTTTTAATCTTCCCAATCATCATCTGAAGAATCTTCTTCAGTTTTATAATCTTCCTTTTCTCCCATAAGTGCTGAAAGCTCTTCTTCTTCTATAGTGCTAATCTCTTGGGAATCTCCCTCTTTTTCTGCTACAAGTCTCCCTGTATTCTCTAGCCAAGATAACAGATCAGGTTCATCTCTTAATGGCAAAACAGGAGCTGGATCATCTCTGTGGTAGCATGTTAAAGCTGGGTTGACTTCAGAAATATCGTCTAATCTAAGTTTTAGTTTATTTGAGTCCATTAAAGATGATGTTCTACATATAGGATAATACATAATGATGCCCACTAAAAACTTTGTTTGATAAAGCAAATTTAAAATATTTTTTTATTTGGCTAATTTCATTATTGTTGTCTGGATTATTAAAACTATTTGGATACTTGAATCCTGATGTTTTAATAATAAATAACTTTCTTCTCGTGTTACTAGTTTTTGGTCCAGCTCTTTTAGTTACAATAATATTAGTTTTTAATAAGTTTTCAAATTCTTAATTACGTCAAAAATTTAAATTTATGGAGCAAATGCAGATGCAGCAGGTAAAAAAAGTTGTACTAGCTTATTCTGGAGGAGTAGATACGAGCGTTTGTATTCCATATTTAAAGAATGAATATGGAATTTCAGAAGTGGTTACTTTTGTAGCAGATCTTGGACAAGGCGAGGATTTAGAGTTTATTAAGCAAAAAGCTTTAAATTCTGGTGCATCTAAGTCAATCGTTGGCAATTTAGTTAATAGTTTTGTTGAGAGATACGCTTTTCCAGCTATTAGAGCAAATGCATTATATTTAGACAAATATCCTTTATCTACTGCTCTTGCTAGGCCTTTAATTGCTGAAAATCTCGTGAATATTGCTAGAGAGATTAACGCCGATGCAGTAGCTCATGGATGCACTGGTAAAGGAAATGATCAAGTTCGGTTTGATCTGGCAATAAATGCTTTAGGTCCTGATTTAAAAATAATTACCCCTGCAAGGGAGTGGAATATGAGTAGAGAAGAGGCAATAGTGTATGGAGAAAAATTTGGTATTCCTGCACCAGTATCAAAAAAATCACCATATTCAATAGACGTTAACTTACTTGGCAGGAGTATTGAAGCAGGTATATTAGAAGACCCAATGCAAGAAGCACCTGAAGATATATTTTCAATGACATCATCAATTAATAATTCACCTGATTCCTATCAAGATATAGAAATTGTTTTTAAAAATGGGTTTCCAGTTGGAATTAATGATGAATTTTTAACACCAGTTGAGATTATTCAAAAAACTAATCATCTTGCAGGTAATCACGGTTTTGGAAGAATAGATATGATTGAAGATAGAGTAGTAGGAATTAAAAGTAGAGAGATTTACGAAACACCTGGCCTCTTACTTTTAATTAAAGCTCACAAAGAACTAGAGAGTATAACATTAAGTCCCGATGTTGTTGATTTTAAGGGAATAGTGGAAAAAAAATGGGGACAACTAGTCTATCAAGGTTTTTGGTTTGGACCTCTTAAAGAAAGTTTAGATGCATTTATATCATCGACTCAAACTTCAGTTAATGGAAGAGTAAAGATTAGACTCCATAAGGGAAACGCAATAGTAATTGGGAGAATGTCTGAAAATAACTCACTTTACAGGGAAGATTTGGCAACTTACAGCAAAAATGATGTCTTTAATCATTCTCTAGCAGAGGGTTTTATTTATATGTGGGGTATGTCTAATAAAATATGGGCTGAGTTAAATTCAAAAACAAAAGATTAACATTTAAGATTCTGTATTTTCTTTAGTTTCAGTATCATTTTTTCCTGAAGTTGAAGTATCTGCACTTGCTACTGGTTGTTTATCTTTAGATTCTACTTTGACATCTGGATTATCTTTATTCTCTGATTGAGATGTACTTTTATTCGAAGGTCTTGGGGTTGGTAATGGACCTTCTTGTTTAACGGTCATGTATCTAATAACGTCTTCACTAAGTCTCATTGCTTTTTCAATTTTGAAAATATGTTGCCCATCACCTTGATGACTAAGTTGCACGTAAATACCTTCTCTATGTTTTGCTATTTGATAGGCTAATCTTCTCTTACCTCTCATTTGACTATCAAGAATGGTACCGCCAAATTCTTCTAAGAGCTTATTGTATTTATCAATGTGATTAGTTACTTCATCTTCCGCAATGTCTGGGCGGAGGATATACATGGTTTCGTAATAAGATTGTTGATTGTTCATGGTTTCAGACGAGGTCTTTGGCTCAAAATTGGTATGATGAGCGTCTGTTCATTATTTACGATACATTATGATCGGCAATTTCTTGAAAATGGGATTATTTTTTAAAGATATTTTTTTAGTGCGTCACTCATAATATGAAAAGGTACTTCTAAACCATCTGTCCAAAATGATATTGATCTCATTCCTTGAGCAACAAGCATTTCCAAACCATCTATAGTCATGCATCCTTTTTTGGCGCAAAATTTTAATAAAGGAGTTGGGGACGGATTGTAGATTAAATCATAAACAATTGTTTTTGAGTTGAGAGATCTCCAAAAAGTTTCGCCATATGGCAGTTCATTATTTTCATATCTAGTTGTTTTCATACCTACTGGCGTTGTATTTACAATCAAATCTGCTTCTCGAATTAAAATTTGGGCTTGATCATCATTATTTAATAAACCCTGCAGTTGAATTTGATTATCAAAATTTTTTATTAATTCATCTAGCGATGATTTGTTACGCGATATTACTGAAATTGTTGAAAGATTCAAATTTATTAAACCTTGAATAACAGATCTTGCTGCACCCCCTGAGCCAAGAATAACTGATTTTTTCTTCCCTAAGTTTAAATTTTTTAATGGATAAATAAATCCCTCTACATCAGTATTAGTTGCGCTCCATTCTTTTTCAGAATTTAATTTCAGGGTATTTATTGCTTTAAGTTTGTTAGCAATAGGGGAGATTTCACTACAAAGATTAAATACTTTTTCTTTGTGTGGAATTGTAATATTCAGGCCTTTGCAATTAATCTTCTTAAAAGAATTCAGAATTAATTCTAGATTTTCCTCTTTACAGGGTATAGCAATGTAGATTAAATCTAAACCTAAATATTGAAGGGCAGCATTTTGCATAATTGGTGACAAAGAATGGCTTACTGGATTACCAATTAATGCTATAAAAGATGTCTTGCTTGAAATCATGTTTAGAATTGTTTCTGTAAAAATAATTATCTGTTCGGGAACCACACCCCGTCTTTGAGTAACAATAATGACGACGATGACCGATTATGGAGAATAACGAATATTGAAAATTTACCCATGGGTAAGGTTGTAGGAATTGATTTAGGAACAACTAATAGTTGTGTCGCAGTAATGGAAGGTGGTAAACCTACTGTAATAGCAAATGCCGAGGGTTTCAGAACTACTCCATCAGTTGTTGCATATACAAAAAATCAAGATCAACTTGTAGGACAAATAGCAAAAAGACAAGCAGTAATGAATCCTGAAAATACCTTTTATTCTGCAAAACGTTTTGTTGGTAGAAGGGTTGATGAGGTTAATGAAGAATCTAAAGAAGTTAGTTATTCTGTTGAAAAATCTGGTTCTAGTGTTAAATTAAAATGTCCCATCTTAGATAAGCAGTTTTCTCCTGAAGAGGTAAGTTCTCAAGTTTTAAGAAAGTTAGCAGATGATGCGGGTAAATATCTTGGTGATAAAGTCACACAGGCTGTAATTACAGTTCCAGCTTACTTTAATGATTCCCAAAGACAAGCTACGAAAGATGCTGGAAAGATTGCAGGTTTAGAAGTCCTAAGAATTGTTAATGAACCAACTGCTGCGGCTTTAGCATATGGTTTGGATAAAGAAAATGAAAAAATCCTTGTTTTTGATTTAGGTGGAGGCACATTTGATGTTTCAGTTATTGAAGCTGGAGATGGCGTAACAGAAGTTCTATCTACATCTGGAGATACACATTTAGGTGGTGATGATTTTGATCGATGCATCGTAGATCACTTAGCTAATACCTTTAAATCAAATGAGGGTATTGATCTTAGACAAGATAAGCAAGCTTTGCAAAGATTGACTGAAGCTGCAGAAAAAGCAAAAATAGAGCTCTCCAATGCTACACAAAGTGAAATAAATTTACCTTTTATTACAGCGACGCCCGAAGGACCAAAACACTTGGATTTAAATCTTACTAGAGCAAAGTTTGAGGAATTAGCAGCTTCTTTAATTGATAGGTGTAAGACTCCAGTTGAGAGAGCTATAAGTGATGCAAAAATTTCTACTAGTGAAATTGATGAAGTTGTTATGGTGGGAGGCTCATCTAGAATACCTGCTGTTTTAGATTTAGTTAAAAAAATAATTGGTAAAGAACCAAATCAAACTGTTAATCCTGACGAGGTAGTAGCTGTTGGAGCTGCAATTCAGGGAGGAGTTTTAGCAGGAGAGGTTAAAGATATATTATTGCTTGACGTTACTCCACTTTCTTTAGGTGTAGAGACTTTAGGGGGAGTAATGACAAAAATGATAAATCGAAATACTACAGTTCCTACGAAAAAATCCGAAACATATTCAACTGCTGTAGACGGTCAAACAAATGTTGAAATACACGTTTTACAAGGTGAAAGAGAAATGGCTTCTGATAACAAAAGCTTAGGAACCTTTAGATTGGATGGTATACCTTCAGCACCAAGAGGTGTGCCACAAATTGAAGTTACATTTGATATTGATGCAAATGGTATTCTTAGTGTTACTGCTAAAGATAAAGGAAGTGGTAAAGAGCAAAGTATTTCTATCACTGGTGCTTCAACTCTATCTGATAATGAAGTAGAAAAAATGGTAAAAGATGCTGAATCAAATGCATCTGCAGATAAAGAAAAAAGAGAAAAAATCGATTTAAAAAATCAAGCTGAAACACTTGTTTATCAGACAGAAAAGCAACTTGGTGAGTTAGGAGATAAGGTTGATGCTGCAGCAAAGTCTAAAGTTGAAGAAAAAAGTAATGCTTTAAAAGAAGCAACTTCAAAAGAAGATTATGAATCAATGAAAAAACTTCTTGAAGAACTTCAGCAAGAACTTTATGCAGTTGGTTCATCTGTTTATCAGCAACCTGGCAATCAGCCACCATCACAAGGCGCAGCAGGCGGCCCTGATCAGAATGATTCAAACGAAAAAGGTGGAGATGATGTTATTGATGCAGACTTTACTGAAACAAAAGATTAGTAAAGGTAATTTTTAATCTCATTAGCAACCCATTTAGAACATGCTGGAGCCAATAAAATCCCATTTTTATAAAAACCTGTACACATAATTAGTCCATCATCAAGTTTTTTCATTATTGGTGAAGGTTCACCATCTGGCCTTGACCTTATTCCATACCATTTTTTAGAAATTTTTCCATTCACCAGCCAATTCGGTTTTTTATCTAGAAAACTGGTGAGGTTTTCGAATGTATTGTTTTCTGGCTTAGTACTATATTCGTCAGTTGATCCAATAATAAGCCTATTTTTTGATTTTGGAATTATATTTTTACCATTTATATTGAATTGTTTTGGCAGCGATAATAAATCAACTTCTTCATCATTTATCTCAATTTCCATAGCTTGACCTAAAACAGGTTTTAATTTGATGTTGTGAGATTGGCTATCTATTAAATCAATTGCCTTTAGGGAATTACACAAAATAACCATGTCAGATTTGACGTTTTCATTATTCTTTGTTGTAGAAATCCATTGATTGTTTGACTTTCTTATTTTTATTATTTCTCCTTGTAAATACTTTACTTTTTTATGTTTTAGATATTTATCTAATGTTTGAAGTAACGACAAAGCATTTATTCTTCCATCTTTGAAGGAAATCATTCCTTTTATATTTTTTGTTTGGAAGGCTTTATTTATATTATTGATAAATATTGAATCTCTTTCTAAAATTTGTAAGTTCTGATCATTATTTTCATAAATAAATTTCTCTAATTTTTTGTACTTTTCTTCATTAGTCGTTAGTTGTATTAATGGTTTTTCGATATTCAATTTATAATTAAATTTTTGCAAGAATGAAATCCATTTTGGCCATAATTCAATGCTTTGTTTTCTGAGATCCCAACTTCTACCTCTTCTTTTTTGATACATATGACCTATAAGCAAGCCTAAAGCTGCATTGCTACTATTTTGAAGTTGAGTTGGATCTACTATTGTTATTTGGAAACCTAATTCTGATAATTCTAAGGCATTGAATTTTCCAATAATCCCTGATCCAATAATAACTATGTGTGCGTTTTGAAAATTTTCTTTTAAGCTTTTCATTGATATATTAGATATACTTGCTTATTTGATTCAATAGTTAAAGATTTTTGGAACATCCTTCAATTATATTCAAAATTGTTTGTCCTGATCGTCCTGGCCTTGTAAGTTTACTTACAAGTTGGATTTCAAATTATGGCGGAAACATAAAACATTCTGATCATCATACAGATCAAGATGCGGGTTTGTTTCTTAGTCGAATTGAATGGAATAGTAAAAATGAATTTTTTAATAGAGATGAAATCTATAAACAATTTCAAAAAATTGCAGATGAAGTAAATGGAAAATTTAACGTAAATTATTCTGATGAAATTCCAAATGTTGCTATTTTCGTTAGCAAACAAAATCATTGTTTGATTGATTTGCTATGGAGAGTAAGAAATGGTGAACTCAAAATGAAAGTGCCGTTAATAATTTCTAATCATTCTGATCTTGAAAATATTGCAAATGACTTTAATGCAAAATTTGTCTATATTGATACCTTTAATAATGATAAATCTATTGTTGAAGATCAATTTTTAACTTTATTAAAAGAATATGAAATTGATCTTGTTGTATTAGCCAAATATATGCAAATTTTGAGTGACTCTTTTTTAAACAAGTTTTCTTCAATAATAAATATTCATCATTCTTTCTTGCCTGCATTTAAGGGCCGGCAACCATATCATCGAGCATGGAAGAGAGGTGTTAAATTAATCGGCGCTACTGCTCACTATGTTACTGAAGATCTAGATGAAGGTCCGATAATAGAGCAATGCACAGTTAATGTAGGTCATAGGGATGAAGTTGATGATTTGATAAGAAAAGGAAGAGATATTGAAAGAATAGCTTTAGCAAGAGCGGTTAGATTACATCTTAATCATCAAGTTTTTGTTTATAATAGCAAAACTGCTGTTTTTGATTGAAGATAGTTTCTCAGTCTTCTAATTCTATTTGTATTTGTCTTTCATAAATTGATTCTTCATTAAAAGCTCTTGCTATCAAGAAGCTGGCAATGCAGCTGATTAAGACAGGTTTCATTATTAATAAATTTTTTGTTAAAGCAAAAGCCAAAAACATTGCTGTTATTGGTGTTCGTGAACATCCAGCTACAAAAGCTCCCATTCCCGCAAAAATGTATGTACTTGGAGCATGCCCTGTCGCAATTTCTACCCAGCTTCCCATTATTAGTCCGATTGACCCTCCTAGAGTAAGCATTGGATAGAATAATCCCCCAGGAGCTCCAGATGCTGCAGCTAAACCTGTGGTAATAAATATTACTAAAACTGCTAATAGAGCAATTCCAATACTTGTATTTTGCTCAGCTATTATTTTCTGTAATTCATCTAAATTATGAAATGTACTGGGTAAACAAGAGTAGATACTTCCTAAAATAAGTCCACAGATACTCATTTTTAAAACAAATTTATTTTTATACCACTTTTTCCCAATATTTTGCATTAACAAAACATATCTGCTGTACAATTCTGCAAATATTCCAATAATTATTCCTAGTAAAACTAAGTAAATAAAATCTATAGGTAAGAAAAAAACTGATGGGTCATATTCTTTTTGAATCAAAAATCCTAGGTTAAAATCAAAGCCTCCTGCTTTAGGATCTAAACCCAAGGCTTGGATAATATCAGCAGATGAATCTGCAATAAAAGTTGTAATTATTACTAATAACAAAATTACTGGTTTAGCAGAGTTTAATAACTCTTCTATTGCATAGACAAACCCTCCTAATGGAGCGCTAAATACTGCAGCTATTCCTGCCCCACCACCTGCTGCTACTATTACTCTTCTGAAAGCTGTGGGAGCTTTGAGCCACTTAGCCATTTGCCAAGCCACTGATCCTCCCATTTGAACTGATGGTCCTTCTGGACCCAAAGGGAATCCACTTCCAATAGCAATAATTCCTGATATGAGCTTTACCAATCCTACTTTTAGATTCATTGGAACTTTTTTATGTCTTAAAAAACCCATGATTTGACTCACACCTGAACCTTTTGCAGCAGGTGCTATATTTTTGATCAAATATCCTGCAATAGCTCCTCCTAGAGCTCCAAAAATGGGTAAGACGGCAATAGACGGGAATTGGTCTAATAATGTTAATCTCCAATTATTAATAAAATAGATTCCAGTTTTAAAAAATATGCTTGTAATTGAAGCACCTAAACCTGTTAATAAGAGCGAAAATGCAACGACAAGAGATCTTTGTTTTAATAATTTTTTGATGCTACGAGAAGAATTATTACTTGTTTTTTGAATATTGTTTTTTATAAAGTTCGGCATAGTCCATGATTACTTTGTCAAGCTGAAATCGTTTATTTCATCAAATTGAAGATAGCGATAAAGTTCATCCGAATATGGATTAATTTTATTTTTAGTAATATCCTGATATTCTTCAATTTCAGGTATTTTGCCGAGTAGTGCGCAAACTGCTGCTAATTCAGCGCTGCCTAAAAAGACTTGCGCATTCTTGCCAAGTCTATTGTCAAAATTTCTTGTACTTGTAGAAAATACTACGGAACCTTCCTCTACTCTGGCTTGATTTCCCATACATAAAGAACAGCCTGGCAACTCTAACCTTGCACCACAATCTTCGAATATTTTATAGTGTCCCTCAGCTTTTAGAGTTTCTTCATCCATTTTTGTTGGTGGACAAATCCATAATTTAGATTTTAAATTTTGAACACCTTCAAGAACTTTCGCAGCTGCCCTGTAATGACCAATATTTGTCATGCAAGAACCTATAAAAACTTCGTCAATATTTGTATTTGCAACATCAGTGATTTCTTTTACATTATCTGGATCGTTAGGGCAAGCAACTATAGGTTGTGTTACTTTTGCTAAATCAATTTCAATGATTTCTTCATACTGAGCGTTTAAATCTGGTTGAATTAATGATGGTTTTTTTAACCAAGTTTTCATATCATTGATTCTTCTTGAAATCGATTTTGAATCTTCATAACTGCTCTCGATCATTTTTTCTAGCAGGCAAACATTGCTTCTTAAGTACTCTTGAACAGTTTCTTCGGATAAAAGTATGGTGCTACCAGCGCATGAGCGTTCTGCAGTAGCATCAGTAAGTTCAAAAGCTTGTTCAAGTTTCAGGTTTGGTAATCCCTCAATTTCCATAATTTTACCGTTAAAAATATTTTTCTTATTTTCTTTTTCAACAGTTAAGAGTCCTTTTTTAATTGCGAATAGAGGGATTGCATTTACTAAATCTCTCAAAGTAATTCCTGGTAATAATTCTCCCTTAAATTTAACCAGTACAGATTCTGGCATATTTAATGGCATTGATCCTATTGCAGCGGCAAAGGCAACAATGCCCGAGCCTCCAGGGAATGAAATGCCAAGAGGAAATCTCGTATGACTATCTCCACCTGTGCCAACAGTATCGGGGAGAAGCATTCTATTAAGCCAACTATGAATTATGCCGTCTCCAGGCTTAAGAGCTACCCCACCTCTTTGAGATATAAAATCAGGTAATTCTTTATGGGTAACAAGATCTACTGGTTTAGGATATGCAGCTGTATGACAAAAACTTTGCATCACTAAATCTGCAGTAAACCCTAAACAAGCTAGTTCTTTTAGTTCATCTCTAGTCATTGGCCCAGTAGTGTCTTGACTGCCAACTGTGGTCATAATTGGCTCACAGGTCATTCCTGGCCTGACTCCATCTAAACCGCATGCTTTGCCTACTATTTTTTGAGCTTGAGTAAAGCCGGCAGTACTTTCGATTGGATTTTTTGGTCTGGTAAATATTTCATTTGGTCGATAATTTAATTTAGTTCTAATTTTGTCCGTAAGAGATCTTCCAATCATAAGGTTAATTCTTCCGCCAGCTTGAATTTCATCAGTAAGAGTAGCTGGATACAAGTCGAATTTGCTTATTAATTCTTCAGTATTTGAATCTTTTTCAATTTTTTTAATAATGCCTTTATAAGGGTATATTTTAATGACATCTCCTGTTTTCATATTAGATACATCAGCTTCTATAGGTAAAGCTCCTGAATCTTGTGCAGTATTAAAGAAAATTGGGGCTATTTTGCTACCAATTATTATTCCGCCTGTTTTTTTGTTTGGAACAAAAGCGATATCTTCTCCTATGTGCCAAATGAGTGAATTAATAGCAGATTTTCTAGAACTCCCTGTTCCAATAACATCTCCAACATAAGCTATCGGTAAATTTTGTTTTTTTAAATTATCAAGAATCTTTAGTCCATCAGGTATTTTAAATTCCAACATAGCTAATGCATGCATCGGAATATCCGGGCGAGTTGTTGCATGTACAGCCGGAGATAAGTCGTCTGTGTTTGTCTCACCGTCAACTTTAAATACTAAACAAGTAATTTCTTTCTTCAGAACTTTTTTATTTTTGAACCATTCTGCATTTGCCCAACTATTTACAACCTCTTTTGCATAAATATTATTTTGAGATAATTCATAAATTTCATTAGCTGAGTCGTAAACAAGAATAATATTTTTTAAAACTTCTCCCGCTTTTTTAGCAAGTAAACTATTTTTTCCTTTCAGTATTTCAACTAAAGAATTTACATTGTATCCGCCTATCATTGTTCCAAGTATTTCAATTGCTTTTTCGGGATTTATTGATTTGCAATATTTTTCGGAATTAACAATAGCCGTAAGCCAACTTGCTTTTATATAAGCAGCCTCATCAACTCCTGGTGGCACTCTATTTATTAATAAATCAAGTAAATAAGATGAATCGTAAGTACTATCTTGTTCTAATAATTTTGTAATACAATTTGTTTGCTCAGCATTTAAAGGTAAAGGAGGTATACCTTTGGTAGCTCTTTCGGCTACGTGATTTGCATAATCTTTTAGCAATGTTTCCAAATTCTTCATTAGTAAGGTTTAATGCCTAATCTATTGTTATTTTTAATATTGAAAAGGAGAGTATTCATAAATGCTTTTTTAAATATTCAAACTTCTTAATTAATCAATGACGACATCATCAAATAATTCTGCTTTAGAAAAGACATCAGATTTACATGTTGTTGAGACACGTCCATTAATACCTCCAAGCAGATTACATAATGATATACCTTTAGACCACGCCTCTGCTAATACAGTAGCTAAAGCAAGAAGATCAATACAAAATATTTTGCATCATAATGATCAGAAGCTTTTAGTCATTGTTGGTCCATGCTCAATTCATGATGTAGAGGCGGCAAAGGAATATTCAAAATATATCCAAAACTTTCGAGAAATTTATAAAGATAAATTAGAAATAATTATGAGAGTATATTTTGAGAAACCAAGAACAACTATTGGTTGGAAGGGATTGATAAATGATCCGCATCTAGATAATTCTTATGATATTAATACTGGTTTAAGAAGGGCAAGAAGTTTGCTTTCATATTTAGCAACTCGTGGAATTCCTTCTGCTACAGAATTGCTAGATCCAATTGTTCCTCAATATATTGCCGATTTAATAAGTTGGACGGCCATAGGCGCGCGGACTACTGAAAGTCAGACTCATCGAGAAATGGCATCAGGATTATCAATGCCTATAGGTTTTAAAAATGGTACAGATGGTTCTTTCACTACTGCAATAAATGCAATGCAGTCAGCTTCAAAATCTCATCATTTCTTAGGTGTAAATGAAAATGGAATGGCTTCAATTGTTAATACAACAGGTAATCCTGACGGACATATAGTTTTAAGAGGCGGTTCAAAAGGATCAAATTTTGAAAATGAACATGTTAAAAGAATTTCCTCTGAATTAAAGCAATCTAATCTTCCCCATAAAGTGATGATTGATTGTAGTCATGGTAATTCCAATAAAGATTTCCGAAAACAGTCGGAAGTTTTAAAAAATATAGCTTCTCAAATTAGCAATGGTGAAAACAATATTTTAGGAGTTATGCTTGAAAGTCATTTGAAGGAGGGAAATCAAAAACTTTTAAAAAAAGAGGATCTCCAGTTTGGCAGAAGCATTACAGATGCATGCATAAATATAGAAACAACAAAAGAATTACTCGCTATTTTATACAATTCACTTAGCTAGTTATAAAAAAATTAAAAAATAATGCTGAAGAAATTGGAACAATGAAATTATCTATTCCTAAAACACTAAATTGTTCGAGCAAAGTTGCAAAAAAAGCTATTGTAAAAAAATTTAAATTTAAGCTATTTTGTTTGGCGTATCCTATTGAGCAAACTACTATCAAACTTGTTAAAAACATTGTCATAGTGCCAAATAAAGATTTTTTTTGTTTAAAAAAAATCCAACTCTTTGAGTTAAAGCTTTTTCCTATTAACCCAGCTAATCCATCACCAAAAGTCATTATAAAAAATCCACTAATTAATGCATATGGATCTTTATCCCAGAAAAGGTAAATCAAAATAAATAAACTTAGACAATAAAATAATGTTCCATAACTCTTTCTCTCAACATCCTCAATTGTTGGAAATAATTTATAGGTGTAATTGATCAAAACCATTAATGAAACAATTCCTGTAAAAATTAGAGCAGAGTTTTGATTAATTTTTAAAAATTGAGCAATTGGTATTAAAGGTCCTATTCCGATATGTATTATTTTTCTGACGACTTCTCTGCTGTCTTCATTATATTTTTTAAAAACTATTGATATAAAAAAAATTGAAAATAAATATAATAAAATTGCAGTAAATTTTATCAATTTGGTTAAGCTGCTTTTTGATGAGTTGTCATTACTCTAAGTTTTAATATTGCTTTAGCTTCTAGTTGCCTTACTCTTTCTCGCGAAACATTAATTTGTCTTCCTATTTCTGCGAGTGTTAATGGTTCTTCACCATCTAAACCAAATCTTAGCTTCATTATTTTTTGTTCTCTTTCGTTTAATTGAGAAAGCCAAGTTCCTAAATGTTCTTTTTGAATAGTCCTATCCATACCTTCCATAGGCTCTTCACAGTTTGGATCAGGTATGAGTTCACCAAGCGTACTTCTATCTTCTTCGCCTCTAGCGTGAGCATCTAGGGAAGCGCAAGGAGCACTTTGAGAAATTAAATCTTCTAAATCTTTTTGATCAATACCCATTTCAGTTGCCATTTCAAATCTCGTAGGTTGTCTACCAAATTTATGTGATAATTCTCTAGAGACTCTTCTCATTTTGGATAGTTTTTCACTTATGTGAATAGGCAAACGGATTGTTCTTGCACTGTTATCAATAGCCCTTGTCATTCCTTGCCTTATCCACCAGTAAGCATAAGTTGAGAATTTATATCCCATAGCAGGATCAAATTTATCTACAGCTCTTTCAAGCCCAATAGCTCCTTCCTGGACAAGGTCTAATAATTCAAGCCCTTGGTTTTGATATTTTTTTGCAACGGAGACAACAAGCCTTAGGTTAGCTGCCATCATTCTATCTCTAGCTCTTTTACCAATCTTAATTTGATAAAGATTGCGTTGCGTTCTATCAGTTTCAGGAATTTGTAGCAACTTTTTCATGTTCTGAACATGATGAGCTAACTCTATTTCCTCTGCTGGAGTCAAAAGAGGTACTCTTCCAATGCTACTTAAGTAATAACCAATTGAATCTGAGGCAAGTCTGCCAGATTTTTTTTGGCTTTGTTTTGCCCTAAGGCTGGATTTCGATTTGCGAGTCTTGCTCGCAGTGTTTGGTAATCTTGGCTCATCAAAATTTTTATCTGAAGAGCTTTTCGCAGATTCCAGAGGGATCCCCATCACCCTGGCCTCCTAAATAATGGATTTTTTAAAAAACTAGCACTGAAATTGAAATAAAAACTACTTTTACGTTGAAATTTTAAAGACAAAAATTTTTTTTTTAAAGCTTATTTCTTAAAATCCCTTGATATGAGACGATTTTATAAAAATTAAAAAAAATTTAAAATATTAAGTATTTTTTTAAATGTTGTAAAAATCAACATAAATTTTGTTTTTCTATGAGGTCAATTTGCGAACGATTATTTGATGAATCTAATTTAAATTTCGAATAAGAACCATCTTCCTTCATTATCCAAGAAAAGTAATCATCTTTAATGTAGGTTTGCAAAAGCGAGTATATTTTAGATTTCAACTCATAATCCTCTATCGGAGTAACAGCTTCTATTCTTCTATCAAGATTTCTTCTCATCCAATCTGCACTCCCAATGAAAACCTCATTATCATCGTTGTTACAAAACCAAAAAACTCTTGAGTGCTCAAGAAAATGGCCAATAATGCTGATGACTTTAATATTTTCACTTAAATTTTTTCTTTGGGGATATAAGCAACAAACACCTCTTACTATAAGACTAATTTTTACACCTGAATCAGAAGCTAAATAAAGAAGTTTAATTATTTCAGGGTCAACTAAAGAATTCATTTTTGCAATTATTTCAGCTTTTTTACCTTTCACTGCATTTTGAATTTCTCTTTTTATTAAAAAAATAAATTTTTTTCTCATCGATGTGGGAGAAACTAATAATTTTTGATAACTTTTTTGTTTAGAAAAACCTGATAAGTAATTAAATAACTCAAGTAAATCTGATGCAATATCGGGATCTGTTGAAAGTAATCCTAAATCTGTATAAAACCTTGAAGTATTAGAGTTATAATTACCAGTCCCAATATGGAAGTAATTTCTTAAGCGTCCTTTTTCTTTTCTGACTATTAAAGCTATTTTTGTATGTGTTTTAAATCCTATGATTCCATAGACAACATGAATACCAGCTTGTTCAAGCTGCTTTGCCCATTGAATATTATTGTCTTCATCAAATCTTGCTTTTAGTTCAACAAGAGTCATTACCTCTTTTCCATTATCTGCTGCCCTTATTAAAGCTGCGATGATAGGAGAATCTTTTGAAACTCTATATAAAGTAATTTTTATAGCCATTACAAGTGGATCATCAGCTGCTCTATTTATAAATTCTTCCACTGAAGTTTTAAATAAGTCGTATGGATGATGAAGCAGAATATTTTTTTTCCTAAGTATCTTAAAAATATGATTGAGGTTTTTGTCTGAAGACAAATCTAAATTTTTTAATTGTGGGTTAGTTTTCCCAATTAGCAGATCTTCTTTTAAATCATCTCTATTAATTTTTGTCAGCTGATTTAAATCGTCAAGGCCTAAAAAACTTTTGCAAAAGTATATATATTCTTTTTGTATTGAGATACTTTCAACTAGTGGTTTAAGAATATTTTCTGGCATATTCGATTCAACTTCTAATCTAACTACATCTCCACCTAATCTTCTCTTTTGCAAACTTTGTTCAACTGCTAGAAGAAGATCATCAGCTTCAAGTTCTTTTAATTCTAAATCTGCATCTCTTGTCACTCTAAAAAAAGAGTAATTTATACATTCCATTCCGTTAAATAAATTATTTATATTATTCCCAATTAAATCTTCAACACTTATAAAAAAATATGTACTTTCTTCGCCATGTTGCATAATTTCATTAGGAATTTGTATAAATCTACTTATGTTTTTTGTTGGTATCTTTACTCTGACAAACTGATTTTTAGAATTTTCCCCATCTCTTATTAAAGCTGCCAAATTTAGACTTAAATTACTTATAAAAGGAAATGGATGTGCAGGATCAACAACTAAGGGAGTTAGTAAAGGAAAAATAGATGTAGTAAAGAAGTTATTACACCAATTTCTTTGATTTTCATTTAGGTCTTTATATTTTTTTAAAATTACACCTTTTTCTTTTAATTCATTTTCTAATTCATTATTTACATAGTTTTCTTGAAGGGTAGTTAATTTTTTTATTTCATTGTTGATTTTTGTTAATTGCTCTTTAGGGGTAAGTCCGTCAATACTTTTTTTAGTAATTTCTGCTTCAACTTGAGCCTTTAATGAAGCTACCCTTACCATAAAAAACTCATCAAGATTATTACTAAAAATTGAACAAAATTTCACTTTATCTAGGATTTTGTATTCCTTTTCCATACCAGTTAGGAGTACTCTTTTATTGAATTCAATCCAACTTAATTCTCTATTAATAAAAACATCAGCCTGGCTTTTCATTAAAAAACTTTTGATTTTTGATTTTTAAAAGAATTATTATTTTTACCCTCTGCAATAAGGTATATCATGAAAAGTAAGATTACGGAACCAGCTATAAAAGGTGATTTAGGACCAAAACTATCATAAACCCTTCCGGCCATTGCAATTCCTAATACTCCTCCAAGACTCTGTAGACCCTGAAGGTTACTTAAAATTGATCCTTGTTTATCAAAGTCTAATTTCTTTGATATTAGTGCTCTTAAGGTGGGCGTAATTAACCCTGCCCCAACGGCTAAAAATGAAACAGCTGAATAAATATTAAGTGTTGCATTTTCTTTTGGAGCAGTTATTAAGAGAGCACATGCCACAAGAATGAAGCCTGATCCGATTAGTGTTAATCGCATTTCGCCAAATTGCTTGACCAAAGGCCCTATTAGTCCTCCTTGAACGATAATTGCAATTATTCCAACAACAACAAGAGTTCCACTTGATGCTTTAGTCGTCCAGTTTAATGATTCTTGAAGGAAAAATATAAGGATATTGGTCAGTCCAGTAAAAGCAATAAAGTAAATAAAAAAAGCTAATGATAATTTTTTAATCTTTTCTTCTTTGAAAACTGTAAATAGTTCTTTTAAAGGGTTTTTTAAAAAAGTTTTTGATTTATTTGAGTAACTATTAGGCTTGGTTTCTGGTAAGTAAAAGAATACAAGGAAGAGATTTATTATTGGAATGATTGAGGCTATCAAAACTGGAATAATAAAATTATTATTTGTATTTTTTGCAAAAATTACAACAAAAATATTACCTAAGAAAAAACTCAAACCAAAAGCTACGCCAATAAGACCAAATGTTTTTGCTCTTTTTTCAGGGCTTGAAATATCTGCAAGAATTGTTGTTGCAGTTGCTGCAGTCCCCCCACTTAAACCGTCAATTAGTCTCGCTAAAAATAATAAAAATAACGGGATAGAGGCTATTGAGTTTGACCAATTAAAAAGAACCGTAAAAGATAATATTGATATTCCAATTACTGAACCAGTAATACAAAAAAGAGTGATAGGTCTTCTTCCGTATCTATCACTCATAAGTCCTATAAAAGGAGAAGCTGTAAATTGAGCTAATTGGTAAGTGCATGATAATAAACCATATGTACTTGCTTTAGAGTCAAAAAGTAAAACAAAAGAGGGTAATATGGGTAAAAGTATACTTTCACTTAAACGATCATTTAGAAGAGTGATAAACGCACTAAGGAGAGTAAATTTTTTATTTGGTTTTAATAAACTTTCTTTCACAATATTTACCTTCATTGCGATTAACTTCTATTACCATACTTGTTAATGGAGATTACTGTGCCCGGCATTGTTTATTTAGTTGGAGCAGGTCCTGGTGACCCTGAGCTTTTAACTCTTAAAGCACTACGCTTAATAAAAAATTGTGATTCATTAGTTCATGATGCTTTAATCCCGGATGAAATAATAAAAGAGGCAGGAAAAAATACAGAAATTTTCCATGTAGGTAAAAGAGCTGGCAAGTGTTCTGTACCTCAGGCTGAAACAAATGCTCTTATTTTGAAATTGGCAAAAGAAGGCAAAAATGTTGTAAGGCTTAAAGGGGGAGATCCTTTTGTCTTTTCTAGGGGTGGTGAAGAAGTATCTTTTTTAGAAGAAAATGGAGTTTCAGTTGAAATAGTGCCTGGGATTACTTCTGGAATAGCTGCTCCTACATATTTTGGTATTCCACTTACTCATAGGGATGCTGCGAGTTCTGTAACTTTTGTTACTGGACATGAGCATGTTGATAAAGATAAAAAGAGCGTAAATTGGAGGGATTTAGCTAAATCTTCAGATAGCTTAGTTATTTTTATGGGTATAAAAAATATTGAATTCATTGTAGAAGAATTAATTTTAGGCGGCTTATGTAAGGATACAAAATGCGCTGTAATCCAAGAAGCTACTTTGAAAAATCAAAAATGTTTTATAGAGAAATTAGATAATCTCCCATATAAAATCAAAGATAAAGAATTTTTAGCTCCATCGATTATCATTATTGGAAAAATTGTTGAATTTAAGGTTAATAACAATATAACTAAAGTATCTGATGTCTATTTACCAGATATTAATAAAGTTCAATTATATAATAAATCCCAAAAGTAAATTGGATCGAATTTTGGTTTAAGCTTTAAATCATTAACTTGATTAATTTGTCTGCAAGATAAGCTATTAATCGCAACTACTATGTCATCATTTTGAAATTCTGGAGGAATTAATTCTTCTTTTACAATTTTTAATTTTAAAGCTTTAGAAACCATAATCCCCTCTAAACAGCCGCTCTCTTTTCTAGGAGTTATCCATTGATTATTTCTTTTAATTAAAAGATTAAATGTACTTCCACAACAAAGTTCATCCGAGGTATTCACCAAGATAGAATCATCAAATGAATTTTTATTAGCTTCTGTCAAAACTTGTATTGCCTGATTATATGAAAATGTTTTGCATTTACTTATAAGACTGAATTCATTTATTTTTTCCGTTTGACTAATAAAAACGCTTATCGGATTAAAATTTGGTTTGATTCTATAGAACTCAAGCCATAAATTATCAAAATCTTTTGTCTCCGAAGTGCTATCAATTTTTAGTGTTCGACCTTCATTAGTTCCTCGACTATAGTTTATTCTTACTGAAGCAAATTGATCATTCTTAAGCGATAACTTTCTAATTCCATCATGAATAAGTTGTCTCAAAGTTAATTTATTTATTTTGAGATTAATATTTAAAATTTTGCTACTTTTTTCTAACCTTTTGAGATGTTCATCAAAAAGAATAGGTTTGTTTTCTTTTATCAAAATGGTTTCAAAAATACCATCAGCAAATTTTAATCCTCTATTATTTGCAGCAATAAATATTCTATTAATATCTAACCATTGATCCTTGTGCCAGCCAAATGATTCAATCATTTTAGTGAATCAATTAACGGTAAAAGTTTCCACTTTAGTTCATTAGTTTCCTCTTCAGGGTTTGAGTCAATAACTATTCCGCAACCAGCATATATATTGATTTTTTTGTCTTTAATTAAAAATGATCTTATTAGTATATTGCTGTCAAACTCTCCATTCCAGTCAAGCTTCAAAAATGAGCCACAGTATGGTCCGCGTTCACATTCTTCTAATTCAAAAAGTCTCTGGCATGATCTTAATTTAGGTGCTCCAGTTATAGAGCCCCCAGGCCAACAAGCTTTTAGTAAATCAATCCAGTTCTTGTCTTTTTTTAATTTACCTCTGATTACTGAAGTTAGATGATGAACTTTTAAGAAACTTTCAAGTTTTAATATTTCTGGCACCATAATACTTCCTGTTTCGCAAACTTTACTTAAATCATTTCTGATTAGGTCAACAATCATAATATTTTCGGCTCTATCTTTTTCGTTCGTTATTAAATCGATAGCATTAAGTGCGTCTTGATTTAAATCCTTATCTCTGGATCTAGTTCCTTTGATAGGTCTTGATTCTACAAAATTTTTATTATCTATTTTTATAAATCTTTCTGGCGAGGTAGATAATACAGCCTCTTTATAATTAGCATTATTATTTATTATTATTCCTCCAAAGGGAGCTCTTAATTTTCTTCTTATTTTTAAATAAATATCTAGAGGTTTATAGTTTTTGGAAGATTCAATTTCACATTTAGTTGTTAGGTTTGCTTGAAATAAATCCCCTAGGGAAATTAATTTTTTCAATTTTAAAATATTTTCTTGAAATTTTTCAGCCATTTCGTCCAAATTAATTTTTGAAAAATCGAAATTCAAGTTTGTTTTTATAATGTTTTCTTCTTCAATAGTTTTTATATTATTGATTATATTTTTATAATTCATCAGTTCAGATGAGTTCGTGCCTTCGATAATTATTTCTTTTTTTATTAGATTACATTTAATGACTGGATCATATGATGCAATCCATAAAGTTGCCATATCAGATTGTCGCCATGGGTTTTTTGGTTCTACATAAACTCCAGCTTCATAACTTAACCATCCGATCCAAAATCCTTTTTCAATATTTTTTAAATTGTTAAAGGGATTATTTGTTTTGTCTAAGTTATTGATGTCTCTTGATTGAATTGTTTTTTTAGGTTTAATTCCTATGATTGACCATTCCCCATTTTCTTTACCATCACTGTCTAGCCAAGCTAATCCTTTATCTCCGAATTTTTTTGTTAGATGATGCGTAATCAGTGCTGGATCAATCCATTGTTCTATAATTAATTTTTTTATTTTCATTTTTAATTATTGTTTTTGAGCCATTTTTCATAAGCGGCATTTCTAATTCTGCAGCTATCACACTTACCGCATGGTTTTGAATTTCCTGAATAACAGCTCCATGTTTTATCTAAAGGGACATGATTATCAAAAGCTAATTTCATAATTTCCTCTTTATTTAGATCTAATAGTGGTGCCCAAAGTTTTATTGGGTTATTTTCTCTTCCTCTTTTATTGGCTAAATCCGCTAATTCTTGAAATTTTTTAATATAATCAGGTCTGCAATCTGGATAACCAGAATAATCCAATGCATTAACTCCTAATCCTATAATATCGGCATCTATTGCTTCCGCGTAACTTAGTGCAACGGAAATAAATATAGTATTTCTTCCAGGAACATAAGTATTAGGAATTTTATCAGTTTGTACTCCATCAATCGGAATATTTTTTTGAGTATCAGTTAATGAAGAGCCTCCCCATAAAGATAAGTCAAGCTTAATGATTTTAAATTCTTCGATATCAAAGTGTTTTGCAATTATTGATGCAGAATTTAATTCTTTTCTATGACGTTGACCGTAGTCAAATGAAAGACCAAAAATTTTAGCTCCTGATTTTTTTGCGATACTAGTTACTGTAGAAGAATCTAAACCTCCAGATAATAAAACCACAATAGATTTGTTTTTAAGAATCATATTATTTCATTTAATTTTTAAGTATTTGTGAGTTTGAAGGCTTAATTTCCAATCGGGGTTATTTTTTACGAAATCAATAGCAAGTGAAAATCCATTCATACTGTTCCATGCTGGTTGTAAATAAAAAATCTTATCTTCTTTTTTTAAGCCATCTTTGCTTTTTGAGAGTTGATATTGTTTTAAAGTTTCTTTTTTTATTTGAATAGCAAATTCAATATCTTTTATTTCATTTATTATTATTTTGATTTCATTACAGTTTTTTAAAAAATAATTTTTTGGAGGTGAGTGTCTTTTGGGAGACAAAGTGATCCAGTCATAACTTCCTGATATCGAATAAACTCCACTTGTCTCAATATGAATCTTCATTGATTTTTGATTTTCTCCCATCTTCGTTTTTTTTATGGCTTTGCAAAAATTATCTAAATTATGTTGTAAAGGTTCTCCACCTGTAATAACGCAAAAAGATGCTCCTTTACCTCTAGCAATTTTTATGCGATCTATTATTTTTTCAATTGATATGTAGGGGTATATTTTTTCATCCCATGAATTCTTGGTATCGCACCACGAACATCCAACTTTACAGCCAGCTAATCTTATAAAAAAAGCACTTTTTCCAGCGTGATAACCTTCACCTTGTAATGAATGAAATTGTTCAACTAAGGGTAAAAAATTTGTCATTTTTTCATTCAAAAAAATAAAGAATATTAATTTGATTGAGTTAACTTTTCTTGAGAGGCTTTTATTAAACCTTGAAATAAAGGATGAGGTTTCCCAGGTCTTGATAAAAACTCAGGATGATATTGACATGCCAAGAAATAAGGATGATTTTCCAACTCAATTAACTCAACTAATCTGCCATCTGGTGATGTACCACTAATTTTATATCCGGAATTTAAAAAACTTTGTTTGTAGTAATTATTAAACTCGTATCTATGACGATGTCTCTCATAAATAACATCTTCATCATATAAGTTTTTTCCAGTTGTATTTTTTGTCAATCTACATGGATAAACTCCAAGTCTCATTGTCCCACCTAAATCAACTACATCTTCCTGTTCTGGTAATAAATGTATCACTGGATTGGGAGTATCTGGGTCTAGTTCTGAACTAGATGCATTTGGAAGATTAGCTACATTCCTAGCCCATTCAATAACCGCACATTGCATACCAAGGCACAGGCCTAAAAACGGAATTTTCTTTTCCCTTGCGAATTTTATAGCGGAAATTTTGCCATTAACTCCTCTATTTCCAAATCCTCCAGGTACGACAATTGCATCAACTTCATTTAAGTAGGTTTCTGCTGAATCTTTTTCTATCATTTCAGCGCTTACCCAACGTAAATCTAATAAAGCCTTGTTTTCAATGCATGCGTGTCTTAAAGCTTCAACTACAGATAGATATGCATCTCCAAGTTCAATATATTTGCCTACAAGAGCAACTTTTATTGGATCTCCAGGATTTCTTAGATTATGAATTAGTGCTTCCCAATTTTTCAAATCACATTCTTTGTCTTCTAGTTCAAGATACTTCAGTGTTTCTTTGCACAAACCTTCTTTTTTTAAAGCAAGAGGCACAGAATAAATACTATCTGCATCTAATGCTTCTATTACTGACTTAATATTTACTCCACAAAATCCACTAAGTTTCTTTTTAAGACCTTCATTTATTGATTTATCACTTCGGCATACAAGTAAATCTGGCTGAATTCCAATTGATCTTAATTCTTTTACTGAATGTTGCGTTGGCTTAGTTTTTATTTCGCCAGAGGTTTTGATGTAGGGAAGTAATGTTACGTGTATGTATGCAACATCATTCCTTTTGACATCATTTCTGAATTCTCTTATTGCTTCTAAAAAAGGTAAAGATTCAATATCACCAACTGTCCCACCAATTTCAGTAATAATAATATCTGCATTGCTATTAGCGGCTACTCTATGTATCCTTTCTCTAATTTCTCCCGTTATGTGAGGTATTACTTGAACAGTTCCACCGTTATAACTACCTCTTCTTTCTTTATTAATAACTGCTTGATAAATAGATCCTGTTGTTACACTATTCAGCCTAGTCATTGCAGTATCAGTAAATCTTTCATAGTGACCTAAATCTAAATCGGTTTCAGCTCCATCTTCGGTTACAAATACTTCTCCATGTTGGAAAGGGCTCATTGTGCCTGGATCAACATTTAGATATGGATCTAGTTTTAATATTGAAACACTATATCCTCTAGATTTTAATAATCTACCTAAGCTTGCAGCTACAATCCCTTTACCGATGCTAGAAACTACTCCTCCTGTGACAAAAACAAATTTTGACATTAAATATTTTTAATTAAGCACATCCTCCTTATATTTTATTTAAACAAAAAACTTTTAGAACATCCATGTATATTCTTATTCATCAATTGTTATTTCAATATCCAATTCTTTTAATTGTGATTCTGAGACATTTGAAGGCGCATTTGTGAGAAGACATTTTGCTTGTTGATTTTTTGGAAAAGCAATGGTTTCTCTGATTGAATCTGCACCTATGATCAGCATGGTAATACGATCTAATCCAAATGCTATTCCACCATGAGGAGGAGCACCCATTTCTAAGGCCTCTATTAAAAATCCAAATTTTTCATCAATATCTTTATCAGTAAGTCCTACTTTTCTCAAAACCTCTCTTTGCAAGTTCGCTTCATGAATACGTAAAGAGCCACCACCTAACTCCAAGCCATTAAGAACTAAGTCATAAGCATTGGCTATAGAGTTTTCGATCTCTTTTTTCAAGTTTTTAGAATCTTTAGATTTTATATTTTTTGGAGAACAAAAAGGATGATGTAAAGCTTCATATCTATTTTCGTCTTCATTCCTCTCAAACATTGGAAAATCAGTTATCCATAAGAAATTCCATTTGCTTTTATCTACGAGATTTAATTCTTTTGCGATGTATTGTCTTACTCTATCTAATGACTGGTTGACAATTTGTTTATCTCCAGCACCCAAGAGGATTAAGTCTCCATCTTGCGCTTCGGTGATTCTTAAGATATCAGCTATATTCTCTTTATTAAGATTATTTTTAATTGCCCCAATAGTCTCAAGCTCATCTCCTTTGACCCTTATAAAAGCCAAACCACCAGCCCCTGCATCTTGAGCTACTTGGAAGATATCACCTCCGGGTTTAATTCTTACGTTGCTAATACTTAAATTACCTCCTTTGACTGTTATGGATTTTATAGAACCTCCAGACTTAATTGCCTTGGTGAAAATATTAAAGCCGATATCACCTAATACTTTTCCTAAATCTTTTAATAACATTTGATATCTAGTGTCTGGTCTATCAGTGCCGTAATTATCCATTGCTACTTGCCATGACATTCTTGGAAAAGCATTATCAAAATCAATATTTAACACTTCTTTCCATATTTTTTTTATAAGACTTTCATTAAAAGATATTATTTCTTCCTCACTAATAAAGCTCATTTCAATATCTAATTGAGTAAACTCTGGCTGTCTATCTGCCCTTAAGTCTTCATCACGGAAACATTTTGCGATTTGATAATACTTATCCAAGCCTCCAACCATTAAAAGTTGTTTAAATAGTTGTGGGGATTGAGGTAAAGCAAAAAACTCTCCATTCGAAAGACGTGCAGGAACAAGAAAATCGCGAGCGCCTTCCGGAGTTGATTTTGTAAGTAATGGAGTCTCTACTTCGGTAAATCCAAAATTATCAAGAAATTCTCTAGCAATTTTAATAATCTTGTGTCTTGTTTTTAAATTTTCTAATAATTTGCCTCTTCTTAAATCAAGGTATCTATATTTTAATCTGAGTTCCTCTTTTGTATTTTCATAATCATGTATAGATACTGGAAAAGGTAAGTTTTTTTTAATTTGGTTGAGAATTTGCAAATTTTTAACCTTCAGCTCTAACTCTCCAGTACTTAAATTTTTATTTATTGAATTTTTGGGCCTTTCATTAATAATTCCGCTAACCATTATAACCGTCTCATTTTTTAGAGTTTCTGCCTGTTTAAATAGATTTGCTCCATCATTGGGGTTAATTGTTATTTGTAAGAATCCACTATGATCTCTTAAATCAATAAAAATTACACCACCATGATCTCTTCTTCTATCTACCCATCCGCATAGATTAACTAATTTACCAATATCTGAATTATTAAGTTCTTTACAAATTTTGTTTCTCATCTAAGTATGGTTAATTTATCAATAACTTATAATAATTCTTTGAGGGTAAATTTAGTTAATAATTTTTTTTATAAAAAGCTCTTTTTGTTATAACCCCTTTGAATTTTTTGCCTCTTATTAATATTTGAACTTCATTATTTATTAAGGCATGCGAAGTATTGATGTATGCAAAAGCTATAGCTTGTTGTTTAGTGGGAGACCAACTGCCGCTAGTGATAGTTCCAATATTCTCTTCACCTTTTAGTACTGTGCACCCTTTTCTTCCTATTGCTTTACCTTCTATGGAGAGACCAACTAACTTTTTTTGAATACCTAATCTTGACTGCTCTTCGAGAAATTTTCTTCCAAAGAATTCGTGATTATTTTCTAAATGTACTAGCCATCCTAACCCTGCTTCATATGGAGAAGTTTCTTCATTTATGTCTTGGCCATAAAGATGCATTCCTGCTTCAAGTCTAAGAGTATCTCTAGCTCCTAAACCACAAGGCGAAACATTTTTGGAAATTGAGAAATCCCATAAATTAACTGCTGCTTTTTTAGATAAAAGTATTTCAAGACCATTTTCCCCTGTATAACCTGTCTTAGAAACGAAGATTTTTTCTGTAGGCGAAATATGTTCAAAAATTTTATATTCACATCCAAAGTTAGGGATATGTGATATTGATGATTCAATCCATTCTTCAAATAAATCGAATGAGTTTTTCCCCTGCAGTGCTAAAAGTACTTTGTCTTTTTTAAAGTTTGTTATCGAAATTTTATAATTATTTAAATTATTTTTTATCCACTGAAAATCTATGTCATATCTACTTGCATTAACTATTAATAATACTTCTGATGTATCATTTTCTTGGATACCAACGTCATAAATTATTAAGTCATCTATTATTCCTCCTTTTTCATTGAGCATTACTGTATAAAGTCCTTGACCTTCAGAAAAGGAGTATAAATTTGTAGGAAAAAATTTTTGAATATAATCCTTTGGATTGATTCCCTTTATAGAAATTACACCCATGTGAGAAATATCAAACAATCCTGCTGAAGATCTTACTGATTCATGCTCTTTGATTAATCCTGAAAATGATATTGGCATTTCCCAACCTGCAAAATTCACCAATTTTGCATCGTATTGAACATATTTTGAGTACAGAGGACTTTTAAGCAAATCCATGAAATATTAAATTTAGTATTTTTACACTTTAGTTAAGAAATTTTTTATTGCATATTTTCTAATGACAAAATTAAGCTTCTAAGTACTTTGGCTGCAACTATGCTGCTAACTCCGCTTTTATCAATTTCCGGAGATAATTCTACAATGTCTGAAGCCACAATTCTAAACTCTCTTAAAGTTTTCAGGATTTCTTCAAAATCATTCCAAAAAAATCCTCCCGGTTCTGGAGTTCCCGTCCCTGCTAATAAACAGGGATCAAACCAATCTAAATCTATTGTTAAATAAATTGGAGAATTAGAGAATGGAAGTAAAGCTTGTTTTAACTTTTGTGCATTTCCGCCTGGACAAAAGTTAACTAATTGATTGTTATTATGCATAAATTGAAATTCTTCTTTAGTCCCACTTCTTATTCCTACTTGTAAAATTTTCTTTTCCGGTAGCACCTCTAAGCATCTTTTCATTGTACAAGCATGACTATGTTTATTTCCCATATATGATTCTCTTAAATCTGCATGAGCATCAAGTTGAACTAATATCAAATCTGGATATTTTTTTACTAACGCTTCAATAGCTCCTGTGGTTATAGAGTGTTCGCCTCCAAGCATAATAGGAATAAGGCTTTTATTAATTAAAAAATTTGTTGCTGATTTGACAGATTCAATAACAGACTTTGAGTCATTTTTATCAATTATTATTGACCCAAAATCAACATACATAATATCTTCTAGGTCTTTATTTATTTTTGGACAATATGTTTCTAAACATGAGCTTACTAGTCTTATGGCTTCTGGACCAAATCTAGCTCCAGGTTTAAAGGAACATGTCCCATCATAATTGACTCCAAATATGCCAATTACGCAATCATCAGGGCTTCTTTTTGCACCCATAAAAATCGCATTTTCGTTATCAAATAAATTTTTTATCATTCTAAGAATTGAGTTCTTTTACAATTTTATTTGGCATCATTTTGAATGCGGCATTTTGAAAATTCAAATTCCAAATTTCACAACCTTTTTCTATTCTCAGTGTTTCAATGTAATTTCGCTTTGATAAATTTAGAACTTCTGTAGAGGCGAATGTCCAACTCCAAATTCCGCTTGGATATATAGGCACAAAAGAATACATAGTTTTAGTGACTTTAAAGATTTTTTTCAGGGTTTTCAAAATACTTATATGAATATTTTTGAAGGATTCTGGTGATTCGCTTTGCGTTGCTAAAATACCATTTTTTTTAAGAATTCTTTTGCATTCTCCATAAAACGAATCCGAAAATAATAAATTTGAAAATTCTGAGGGATCTGAACAATCTATAAATATGACGTCGTAAAAATTATCTCTAGTTTTTTTTACCCATTGAAAACCATCATCAATATGAATCTTTAATCTTTTGTCATTCCATGCTTCGCCACCAATTTCTTTTAAAAATTTTTTAGATATTTTGATTACTTCCTCATCAATCTCTACTAGATCAATTTTTGATATTTGAGAGTATTTAACGCATTCTCTTGCAGTACCACCGTCTCCTCCACCAATAATTAGTACATTAGATTTTTCGTCAATACTACTTAATGCTGGATGCACAAGACACTCATGATAATATTTATCGTCTTTAAATGATGTCATCCAACAACCATCTAGCATTAAAGCTCTGCCATAATATTCATTTTCAATAACAATAATTTCTTGATATTTAGAGTTTTGTTTAATTAATATTTCTCCATTTAGGCCAAATCTTGAACCTTTATGATATTCATCTAACCATGTTGAAATATGAGTCATTTGCTTTTTAAGAATTGTTTCTATTTAGTTTTTGCTTGGCTATTTGCCAAAGCCGTTTAAAATCTTTAGGGGTTTGTTTTTTAATATTATCTCCTGCATACTGTTCAACGATTGAAAATCTGTCTAAAAATTTTTTATTAGTTTTTTGCAGAGATGATTCGGGATTTATTTTTAAAAAGTTTGAGAGATTCAGAAGGGTAAAGTAAATATCCCCAAATTCATTTTTTATGTCTGAATCATTTTTACTTTTTATTGCTGCCTTTAATTCATTAATCTCTTCTTCTAACTTTTCAAAAATCTGATCGGCACTCTCCCATTTAAAACCATATTCTTTAACAACATTTGTGATTTTATCTGTTCCAAGAGTTGGCGGTAAATTTTTGATTTTCAAATTTAAATTTTTACTTATTGATGATTCAATATGAGTTGCTTCTTTCCCTGAATTTTTAATATTTTCCCAAATCTGTTGCGATTTTTCTAGAGATACTTTTTCTTTTTTTTTAAAAATATAAGGATGTCTATTAATAATTTTCTTGTTTAAATTTTTTATAATATCATTTAGTCCAAATTCTTTTTTTTCGTAACCGATTTCAGCATGAAGCATTACTTGTAATAAAAGATCTCCTAACTCTTCACATATGTTATCCGTCTTTTTTTCATATATCGCATCTATAAATTCACTACTTTCTTCATGTAAAAATGGGATCAGCGATTTATGAGACTGTATTTTCTGCCAAGGACATCCCCAAGTTTTATCTTTTAATGATTTGATATTGTATATTAAAACTTTAAAACTTTCTAAAGTCTCTAAATCGGAATTTTTTTGTAAGTTATATCTATCGTTTGAGGACATAGGTTATATTTTATTAATTTAATTTTGCCTCAATCATGAAATATTTAAATACCTATTATAAATATTTCAACTTCATCTACTAGAATGATTTAGTATAAGGGCGATTAGCTCAGCGGTAGAGCGCCTGCCTTACAAGCAGGATGTCCCTGGTTCGAACCCTGGATCGCCCATTGATTATTTTTCAAATGACTGATATCGTCAACCTTTCAATCAGTCAAAGCGCTGCTTCAGAACTAACTAGGCAAGCTTCTTTTGGAGGTTCTCCTGGAGAAATGTCAATTGATTTGGTTGAGGATAAAAATTGTTCTGAAGGATGGATGCATATTAAATTAAGGCCAGGCACATGTAATGGATCCCCTATCTCAAGAACTGAAGGAGTTACTTTATATGCGGATGTAAAAAAGTTTAATTTACTTAAAGATTTAAAATTGGATTATTACGGTGATTTAAGCGGTGGTGGATTCCTTATTTCAACTCCAAAAAATGCAAAACGTTGTTCCTGCGGTTCTGGCTTCAAACTTTTGTAGAATAAATGTGCCTTTTTTGCAAACTAATATTATTTTCATTAATTGGCTGCTATCAAGATAAAATAAACAAAAAAGGTTTATTGAAATAAAATTTGCATATGACAGAGATGAATGATCAATTAACTTTAGAGAATTATTCACCTTTTGAAGTAGAGAAAAAGTGGCAAGAAAAATGGGAAAGTTTAAAGGCTTTTAGTCCTAACCCTGAGGATCAAGGAGAACCTTTTTGTATTGTTATACCACCACCAAATGTAACTGGATCTTTGCATATGGGACACGCATTTAATACGGCTTTGATAGATGTTGTAGTTCGTTTTCAAAGACTCTTAGGGAAGAATGTTTTGTGTTTACCAGGAACTGATCATGCTTCAATAGCTGTTCAAACAATTCTCGAAAAACAATTAAAAAGCGAGGGTAAAACAAGCGAGGATATTGGAAGAGATGAATTTCTAAAAAGAGCATGGAACTGGAAAGAACAAAGTGGCGGCAGAATAGTTTCTCAATTAAAGAGGATAGGATATTCAGTTGACTGGACTCGAGAAAGATTTACTCTGGATCAAAAATTAAATGAGGCAGTTGTTGAGGCTTTTAATATTCTTTATAAAAAGAATTTAATTTATAGAGGTGAATATTTAGTTAACTGGTGTCCTGAATCTCAATCTGCTGTAAGTGATCTTGAAGTCGAAATGCAAGAAGTAAATGGTCATTTATGGCATTTTAAATACCCTTTAATTTCTAAAAGTGGGGAAAAGTTAGGTAAGTACTTAGAGGTTGCAACAACACGGCCAGAAACTCTTTTGGGCGACACTGCTGTGGCAGTTAATCCTGAAGATAACAGATATAAAAAATTTATTGGTGTCAAAGTAAAAGTCCCTTTCGTTGATAGAGAAATACCTATTATCGCTGATTCACATGTTGATAAAGATTTTGGTACGGGATGTGTCAAGGTTACTCCAGCCCACGATCCAAACGATTTTGCCATAGGAAAAAGGCATAATTTAAAACAGATTAATGTAATGAACAAGGATGGAACTTTAAATATTAATGCAGGTAAATTTCAAAATTTAGATAGATATGAGGCTAGAAAGAAAATTATTAAAGAATTGGATAACTTAGGACTTTTGACAAAGATAGAGGATTACAAACATACTGTTCCTTTTTCTGATAGAGGTAAGGTGCCAATTGAACCTTTATTGTCAACACAATGGTTTTTAAAAATGGATGAAATATCTCAAGGATGTCTTAATGAAATTGATTCTAAAAAACCATCGTTTATCCCCCCACGCTGGGAGAAAGTTTATAAGGATTGGTTAGATAACATTAATGATTGGTGTATCAGTAGGCAATTATGGTGGGGGCATCAAATACCAGCATGGTACGTTTTAGATGAATCTCAAGACACGATAGAACAAAATACTCCATATGTCGTTGCAAGAAATGAAGAGGATGCCTTAATCAAAGCTAATAAACAATTTGGATTAAATATTAAATTGGTTCGTGATAAAGATGTTTTGGATACTTGGTTTTCAAGTGGTTTATGGCCTTTCTCAACCCTTGGTTGGCCAAATACAAATGACCCCGATTTTAAAAAATGGTATCCAAATAGTGTTCTTGTAACGGGTTTCGATATTATTTTCTTCTGGGTGGCCAGAATGACAATGATGGGGAATACTTTTACGAATAAAATTCCTTTTAAGGATGTTTATATTCATGGTCTAGTTCGAGATGAAAATAATAAAAAAATGAGTAAAAGTTCAGGTAATGGCATTGATCCAATACTATTAATTGATAAATATGGTTCTGATGCTTTGCGATTTGCTTTGATTCGAGAAGTTGCAGGCGCTGGACAAGATATTCGGCTTGATTTTGATCGAAAAAAAGATACATCTTCAACTGTTGAAGCTTCAAGAAATTTTGCGAATAAATTATGGAATGCAACTAAATTTGTATTAATTAATAAAACTTCTAACAATAATTATTCGCTTAATGACATTGATGAAACTTCTTTAGAGTTATGTGATAAGTGGATTTTATCTAAACTTAATAAAGTAAACAAAAAGATCACTGCTTTGTTGAAAGAATATAAATTGGGAGAATCTGCGAAACTATTATATGAATTTACCTGGAATGATTTTTGTGACTGGTATGTAGAATTTGCTAAACAAAGGTTTAATAACAAAGATACTAATAATAGACAAATATCTGAAAAGGTTTTAATAAAAGTGCTCAATGATATTTTGGTGATGATTCATCCTTTTATGCCGCACATTACTGAAGAACTTTGGCATGTACTTCAAATTAAACCAGATAAAGAATTATTATCTCTTCAAAAATGGCCAACCCAAGAGAATAAATTTATTGATAATGAGCTTGATAATTCCTTTCAGCAACTCTTTGAAATTATTAGATTGATTAGAAATTTGAGAGCTGAATTAGGCCTCAAGCCATCAGAAAAAGTTCCTGTTTACTTAATTTCAGATAATGATGAATTGATTGAATTTCTAAAAATTTTAGTTGATGATATTCAAACCTTAACTAAATCTTCTGAAGTATTTATTTTTAAACCTAATGCCGTTGATAAAAAAGAGTTTGCTAAATCTTTTTCTGGGATAATTAGTGATTTAGAAGTTTACTTACCTTTTCAGGATTTTGTAAATATTAATGCATTAAAGGATAGGTTAAACAAGGATTTAAAAAAGGTGACTACTGAATTAGATAATTTAAAAAAGAGATTATCTAATAAAAATTTCGTAGATAAGGCTCCAAAAGATATTGTTGACGAATGTAGATTTAAATTAAATGAGGGTTCGGTAAAAATGGAAAGAATTAATAAAAAACTTGAACTTTTGAATTAAGAATGAATATATTTCTTGAAAATATTTATAATTTGTCTTTTTTTTTTAATACTGGAATTGGTATCTTTTCGTTTGTTTTCATTTATATTTTAATTGTTTTATTGATACTTCCAGCTTCTTGGTTATCTTTGTTATCAGGTTTTTTATATGGCTCATATTTAGGATCAATTATCGTTTTCATTTCCGCTTCCATAGGAGCATCAGTTGCTTTTTTTGTATCAAAAAGTTTTTTTTCAAAAAAGCTAAAAAATCTTTTTAGCCGTTATCCAAAATTAAGTGTTATTGAAAAAGTACTAGAAAAAGGCGGACTTAAGTTAATTATTTTAGCGAGATTATCCCCGATATTTCCCTTCAGTATTCTTAATTATTTTTATGGTTTGAATAATGTTAAATTTAGAGATTTCGCTCTTGGTCTTCTTGGAATAATTCCAGGAACTTTTCTTTATTGTTCAATAGGTAGCTTGGCAAAAAGTATCCAAGAGTTGAAAAATGTGCAATCACCAAATAATTTATATATTACTATTGTTGGAATTGTTTCAACTTTTTTAGTTGTATATTTCTCAGCTAAATACTCCAGAGAATATTTTGAAAACTCTTAAGAATTTACTCTTTAATATTCCAATCTCTAATAGACGCAATTAAAATAAACCATAAAAGTCTAAATTTACCTAGTAAAGTTTTGTTTGCTTCTAATTCGATATATTTTGCCTGTCCACAAGTTGTTTTTATGAAGTTGAAAACAATTTTCTTCGACATGAGTCTCTCAAAAAATCCTGATAACTATTATTACATTTATAGCCAAGATTTTATTTTTTTATTTAAAAACCACATTTTTCATTGACTACTTTGTTAGATATTATTTTTTAAATTTAAATTTTTTCTCCAGCTTTAAATCCTCTAAAGCATTTGAATCTAGGAAACCTAAGACTAAAAGCCAACGCATCCTTAGATTTAGTTTTAGCATCAGCTCTGATTTCTACAAGTTGACCAATAAGTTGATTCCGTTTTGACCAATATTGTTCACGTTGGATATCACTAAATCCGCTTCCACAACTAAGACTGTATTCATGCCCATCATCCTCCCCTTCTACTAGGACAGCTCCTAGTCTACCCTTATTGCGACCTGTACCTTCCTCAACCGATACAACCTTTAAAGTGACTTCAATGAAAGGTTTTGCTTTTAACCAACTGTGTGTTCTTTTACATTCATACATAGCATCAGGATCTTTAATCATTACTCCTTCATACCCACCTTCCACAGCAGATTTATTAAGCTCTACAAATCTTTTTTGTCCCTCAACGGTATCGAGATTTACATTTTCCCATTCAAGTGTTTTTATATGTCTTAGAAGCACAGAATGTTTTGCTACCCATTCTTTTACTAATAAACTTCTTGATGTCTGACTAGTGTTCCATCTCCCTTTTTGGAAGTTTTCAAGGGGACATAAGTCAAATAAGTGTAGAACTGCGTCTTTTGTTTGTTTGCCATCTTTTCTATGAACCTGTTTCATTAAATCCTGAAAGTTAGCGCTCATTACTTCACCATCTAGGACTAAATCATGAGTTGAAGGATCTTCTTTTAAAACGTTTTCTATTTCTGAGATAATATGACCAAAATTATGGAATTGTTTCCCATTACGAGAAAACATTTCTACTTTATTTTGTCTAATAATAGTTATGACGCGCACACCATCTAATTTGATTTCAATTTGCTTTTTTCCAATCATTTTTTTTTCATGATTTGCACTGTCATGAGCTAAAGGACAAGAAAAAATAGGAATCGCATATTTGGGAAAATTTTTGGCTATCTTGTTGATTGTTTTTTCAGATACACCACATCTTAGATCTTTAATTAAAACTCGTCTATAAAATCCATTCCACTCTTCTTTTGTAGCAGATTCCATAGCCGTAATAATTGCATCGCGAGCAGCGTGACCAGTAAGTTCTCTTTGAATAAGCTTATTTGTTAATTCTTTAAAATCTTTCCATAAAAAATTTTGACTTTTTTCATTCTCTTTTTCAGGAATAATTTTTACACCAAAAGTTACCAATGGATCAAGTGCCATACGGATTCCCTCAAAAAAATCATCTAGACCTTGTTCCATTGCTTCTAGGATGATTTTTTCTTTAACTAATCTACTTGGATGTAATTCTAATTGATGTATTATCTCTTCTTTAAACAATTTTTTTTGCCTCACAAAAAATTATTAATTCGCTTTTGCTATTCTGTCTATTTTCCAATCATTGTCAGTTTTTGCGAAAGTAAAATCTAATGGAAGCTCATCTTGTTTATCTTCTGATTTTAAATTCAAAGTTATTATTATTTGATCCTCTTGTACTCTAGGTCTTCCTGATTTTAAATTTCTGTATTTATTGAGGTTTAAACTAGCTAAAAATTTAAGGAAGTCTTGCCGCTTCACATGAGTTTTATAAGTTTTTGTAGTCAAACCATAAGCTGCATCAATTCTGCCAGCAGCTATTTGATCAAAAAACTTTCTTACTAATGGATTAATTCCTCTGGCGCTTATAACTAATTTGACTGCATTAAAAGTCCAAAAAGAAACTAGTACAGCTCCGCCAACTAATAATGCTTTAATTCCGATATCTTTAACTAGTGTTGCATCCATGTTGATTTGAGTTTTTTATTACTTTAAGAAAAGAAATCGTTTTTGATGGCTTTTTTTGTCAAAATAATACTAATTTTAATTCATAATGCCTGTTATTCCTCTCTTACCTTTATTTCATAAGTTTAATGTTCAATATTTTGAAAATTCTCTAGCGGTTAATAATCAACCTTTAGTAAAAGTTAGATGGAGTGATAATAGATTAAAAACTACTGCCGGTTTTTATAAAAGAAAACGAATTAATGGTCTTGTAGATTCTGAAATTATCTTATCGAAGCCCATTTTGAGTAAATTATCTACTAGTGAAATAAACAGTACTTTATGTCATGAAATGATTCATGCATGGGTAGATAGGATATTAAAAAAAAATGAGATACATGGTCCAAATTTTTTAGAAAAGATGAATGCAATTAATGAGAAAGAGAAAAATTTTCAAATTTCTGTGAGGCACTCATTTCCTATTGAAAGGAGAGAATTAAAACATATAGGAACTTGCCAAAATTGTGGTGAGAAATTTCTCTACAGGAAAAGGATAAAGAATATTGCCTGTAAAAAATGTTGTGTAAATTTCTTTAATGGATCATGGAATAAAAAGTGTTTAATTTTGTTTGATTAAAAATATAAGATGTGTTTTTGTTTCTATATTTGGAATTATTTATTTTTTTAATGTAATTTATATTCTAAAAAGCATAATAATTTATGGATTCAAGGAGAATTAGAAATCTTAGAAATAGTTTTGATAAAAATATTGTTGATAACCAGGTTGATAAAATTATCGAAACTGGAAGACAATTCGTTGATGGAGTATCCGGTGCTAGGCCAGGTAAAAGAAGGAACTCAGATTTTCAAGGAATAACAAGTAAGAGTGTTAAAAAAGTAGGAAGATGGGTATCTGAAAAAGTGGATTTATTTTTTGATGAAGATAATGATGATTGGAATGATGCGAATTATGATGATGATAATAAAAATATTAAGACATTTTCCAGAGAATCAAATTCTTATGAATCTGCTAAAGTGCATTCAAAAAGACCTTTAGAAGCAATATCTTTAAGGCAATCAAAAAATTTACAGATAACTGAGCAAAAAAAATTACCTTATGTGCAAGAGAGTAAGAAGGAAGATTGGCCAGATGAAATGGATTTCAAAGTTGAAAGATGGCAAAGAGCTTCAGAAAAAGAGAATAATACTTCGAGAGATCAATCAGACCAACAAGGTCAATCAAAATCAAGAAATCTTCCCAAATCAAGAAGAAGAAGAGTATAGTTTCGTAAATTCTTTAATTCCTGAATAGCCTAATAAACTTTCTAATTGTGGATTGAATACTTCTCTAATAATTGTTAGGGGTTTTTTGTTTCGAAAAAATCTATAATTTCTTGACCAGAATGGACCTTTAAAACAAAATCGATCCTCTAACCAATTTGAATTTACAAGTGAAATTCGATCAACTTCTCTAAACAACTCTGATCTGTCTTGTGTCAAATTCTTCCAAATTGGTTCTTCTTTGGCTTTTAAATTTTCATTCACTTGTTCTGCATTCCACCAACTTTCAGCCCATGCTAGGTTTTTATTATTGTTTTTAATCCATACCTGTCTTCTAATTAAAGGGCCATTTAATTGATTTAATTCTTTAGGTCCCTCTTTAATGAATAAAGGATCTTCTTTCATGGAAATTAATTTAATTTTCGTTTCTTGATTAGTTAAAAGCTGTAAATGTCTAGTTGGACTTCCATCCCCAAGCAGCATTAATTTCCATGGACCAGATATTTTTGGTAATGAATTTTTTACTAAAAAAGTAGAGGCTTTTTCTTCCCATAAAATTTTTGGTGAGTTAAAAAGTTTATTATTCAGTGCTATTACGGATTGCTTTTAAGATGATAACTTTTTTTCGACAAAAATATTTGCCTTTTCTTTCTTTATTTCTCTTATTTTTAGCCAAACAAGTAATGCAGTTAAATCAGCTTTGCTTACTCCAGGTATTTTTGAAGCATCACCAAAATTTTTTGGCTTTATCTTATTCAATTTTTCTCTAGCTTCTAAAGATAATGTATCTATCTTTTCATAATTTATTTCTTGAGGCAGAGATTTACAGCTTTGCCGATTTATTTGTTCAATGTTGTTTTTTTGTCTTTTGAGGTAACCCTCGTATTTAATATCTATTTCTACACCTTCCTGTATTGAGAAACCTAGATTTTTTTCAGTCAAATTATATTTAATTAGATCTGAATAATGAAAGTTTGGTCTTTTTAAGAGTTCTTTCAAAGTTGTTGAACCTTTGATTTTGGATCTAGTGTCTAATTCTATTTTTTTTGATATTTCATCGGTATTTTTTAAACGGGTGTTATTTAATCTTAATTTCTCTTGCTTGAGGAGTTTAATTTTTTCTTGATAGGCCGACCATCTTTTATCATTAATTAGCCCTATTTGATAACCTAATGGGGTTAATCTCCTATCTGCATTATCTCCTCTAAGAGTTAACCTATATTCACTCCTACTAGTGAGAACTCTGTATGGTTCTTTGAGATCTTTGGTAACTAAATCATTTATCATTGTCCCTATATAGCTGCTTTCTCTACTGAAGATTATTGGGTCTTTCTTGTTTAGTTTTCTTGTCGCATTGACTCCTGCAACTAATCCTTGTGCTGCTGCTTCTTCATAACCAGTAGTTCCATTAATTTGTCCAGCGCTAAATAAATATTCAATTTCTTTTGTTTCGAGTGATGTTTGTAGCTGTGTTGCAGGTATATAGTCATACTCGACAGCATATGCTGGTCGCAACATTTTACATTCACTTAATCCAGGTAAGGTTCTTAAAAGTTCTAATTGAATATTTTCGGGTAAACCTGTAGAAAATCCTTGCACATATATTTCAGGTGTATTAATTCCTTCTGGTTCTAAGAAAATTTGATGCGATTCTTTATCAGCAAATTTAACTATTTTATCTTCAATTGATGGACAATATCTTGGCCCTTTACTATCAATAAAACCGCCGTATATGGGAGTTAAATGTAAATTGTCTCGAATGAGTTGATGTGTTTTAGAAGTTGTTCTTGTGATATGACAACTAACTTGAGGCATATTATTTTTGATATCTGGATCAAACGAAAAATATTTATCAGCTGCAGTACTAGGTTGAATATCTAATTCATCAAAAATGATACTCTTTTTGTCAACTCTTGCTGGTGTACCTGTTTTTAAACGTTCTGTTTTAATACCAATTTCGTGCAAGTTTTGAGTAAGACCTTGTGCTGCTTGTTCGCCTGATCTACCAGCTGACATTGATTTATTTCCTATCCATATTTTACCTTCTAAAAAAGTTCCAGCTGTTATAATAACTGATTTAGCTGAATAATAACTACCAAAAAATGTTTTTACACCCTTTATTCTTTTTTTTAAGATTTTTTTTGAGTTCAATCCAATTTCTTCAGTTTTCGAAATATCTAGTTCAGTAATCATTGCCTCTTTTAAAGATAAATTATCTGTATTTTGTAGTATCTCAATCATCTTTTTTGAGTATTCTCTTTTATCTGTTTGAGCTCTTAATGCCCATACAGCTGGGCCTCTGCTTGCATTTAATATTCTTTTTTGTATGGCCGTCTCATCAGCTAATTTACCAATAATTCCTCCTAATGCATCAACTTCATGTACCAACTGACTTTTTGCTGGCCCCCCAACTGCAGGATTACACGGTTGCCAGGCAATCCTATCTAAATTGATTGTAAATAAGGCTGTAGAAAATCCTAATTTTGCTGTTGTTATAGCTGCTTCGCATCCTGCATGTCCTCCTCCAATAACGATAATGTCAAAAGATTCATTTGTTGAGTGATGATTTTGCATTTTAGGATCGATTTAATTAGCTAAATTCCTAAATCTTGTAAATTGAGGTTCAAATAATAATTTAACAGTTCCTACGGGTCCATTTCTATGTTTAGTGACAATGATTTCTGTAATTCCTCTATCTTCAGTCTCTGGATTATAGTATTCATCTCTATAAATCATTAATACTAAATCCGCGTCTTGTTCAATAGATCCTGATTCTCTTAGATCGCTTAACATTGGTCTCTTATTTGTTCTAGACTCTACTCCTCTACTAAGCTGAGATAAAGCGACTACTGGTACTTTTAATTCTCTGGCCATGCTTTTAAGACCTCTTGTTATTCGTGAAAGTTCTTGGACTCTATTATCAGGGGTTGATCCTTCCATCAACTGAAGGTAATCAATCACAATTAATCCAAGTTCTTTTTTTTGTTCAGCTATTAATCTTCTGCAAAGAGATCTCATCTCTAAAACACTTAAGTTAGGTTTGTCATCTATAAATATTGGTAATTGGCCTAGTGAATTGATACCTTCTCCAAGTAAAGGCCATTCATCTTGCTGTAATCTTCCTGTTCTTAGCCTGCCACTCTCGATTCCAACTTCCATAGAAAGTAATCTATATGTTAACTGTTCCTTACTCATTTCAAGGCTAAATACGCATACAGGTAAATCTTGAGATTGTGCAACATTCTTGGCTAGGTTAAGAACGATTGAAGTTTTCCCCATTGAAGGTCTTCCAGCAACAATTATTAAATCACTTCTTTGAAAACCCTGAGTCATCGCATCAAGGTCATAAAAATTTACAGGAATTCCAGCTACTGAAGTACCTAATGATCTCGACTCTATTTCATTAAAAGTACTTGTAAGGATTTCAGCCGCTTGAGTCAGACCTTTTGAAGGTTTTTCTTGACTGATTTCAAATATTTTTTGCTCCGCTTTATCTAGAACTTCATTAGTATCTTGAGTCTGATCAAAACCTAATTGAACCACCTCATTTCCTGATCTGATAAGCTGCCTTCTCATGAATTTGTCATTAATTAAATTAGCAACTTGTTCTATGGAAGCTGTAGAGGATACATTTTCAACTAGTTCTACTAGTTTGCTGTTACCTCCAATTTTTTCTAGTGATCCATTATCTGCTAACCAAGCACTCATTGATGTTAAATCAGTTGGTTTACCCTGGGTATGCAACATTAATGCTGTTCTATAAATCTCTTGATGAGCATTTATATAAAAAGCTTCAGGTTTAATTAAGTCTGCAATTCTTCCGATCGCGTCCGGATCAAGAAGTATGCCACCAAGAACTGCTTCTTCTGCTTGAACGTTTTGAGGAGGGACTAATCCAGCATTTTCACTATTAAAATCTTTTTTAAAATTTTTATTTTGCCCATTATTTGGAAAAGGTACTGAAACCATATCTTTTATTGCTTAGATATATACTCTGGCTACTTTTTAAAATAATGCAACAAATTGATTAACTTGTTACTTCAATATTTACTTCTGCATTAACTTCTGGATGTAATTTTATTTTTGTAATAAATGAACCTAAATTATGAATATCAGGAACTGTGATGTTTCTTCTGTCAATTTCTTTTTTAGTTGCTGCTTCTATTGCTTCGGCGACATCCCCATTGGTCACTGTTCCAAAAAGGACACCATCTTCTCCTACCTGTTTTTTGATAGTGAATCTACCTATTGTAGATAATGCAGTTTGGAAATCTAAAGCTTCTTGCTTTAATTTATCAGCAGCAATTTTTTCTTTTTCTTTTTTTCTCTCAATTTGTTTAAGGACTGCTGGCGTTACATTCATTGCCTTGCCATAAGGTAGTAGAAAATTTCGTGCATATCCTGGTGCTACTTCAACTAGATCTCCTTCTTTACCTAGTGATGCGATTGATTCAGTTAAAGCGACTTGTACTCTTTTAGCCATAAAAAATATTGAACAATATATTTAATAATAAGACCTAGAGGGTAACTTTACTTTTTTTGCAAGACCAAATTTCGCAAGAATCTTAATATGTTCCCAAGTTATGTCGATTTGACCTCTGAATAATCCTTGTTTAGCCGAATTGGGAAATGCATGATGATTATTGTGCCAACCTTCTCCAAATGTTAATGCAGCAACCCACGCATTATTTTTTGATGAATCACCACTTTCAAATGGCGCCCTACCCCAACAATGAGTAGCTGAATTTACTAGCCAGGTTATGTGATAAACCACTACAAGTCTCAATGGAATTCCCCATAGCACCAAAGCCCAACCACCAACTCCTAATTTTTGACCTATTGCGTACAAAGAAAGTCCAATAGGAATTTGTAAAAATAAAAAATATTTATTTAGAAATCTATAATATGGATCTTTAATTAAATCCGCACTTAGTTTTGGAACAGCTTTTAATGCTTCAACGTCTTTAAACATCCAACCCATATGACTCCACCAAAAACCTTTTTTACTGCTGTGATGATCTACTTCTGTATCTGAAAAGGAATGATGATGCCTATGCAAACCCACCCAATCAATAGGTCCATGCTGGCAGCTTATAGCTCCACAGGTAGCAAAAAATCTTTCTAACCATCTTGGAACAATGAACGATCTATGTGATAACAATCTGTGATATCCAAGAGTTACTCCTAAACAAGCAGTTACCCAGTAAAAAAATAATAATGATGTGACTGACGGGAGACTCCAAAACCTTGGTTGTAAAGCTAAAAGGGAAAGAATATGAATTGCCAACATGAATATTATCGTTCCCCAAGTTTTATGTAGTCTTGGGGGATATTTTTTTGAATGGCTGGAAGGTTCCAGTAATTTTTCTGAGAGTTCTACAACTTTTTCAGCTGGAACAGGTTTTTTTAATTTTGCTGTTTCTTGGAAAATTACTGAATTCATGATATTGAAATACTATTTTCAAAATTACCGATATGTAATATTATCATACTATACTATTGATAAGTTTAATTATCTGTGAGTCTCGGATATCGCGATAAATTATCCAGAGGTCGAAGGGCTATGGCTCATTTGATACACCTTTGGCATGAGAGAAATGGATGGTCACATAAAGTTTTACCATTACTTTCTGAAGTTCTTGATTTAGGTAAAGTTCATAATTCGCAAATTTCTAATCTTAGGAATGGAAAGTTATCTTCGCCAGGTCCCGAGGTTTTTCTTGCATTAGCTCAAGTTAATACGATTCTTGATCAAGGTATAGAAAAAATCAGGGATCGTTTTGAAAGTGATTATCCAGAGTTATGGAAATCTCTAGAAGAGTCTGCGTTACCCCTAAAAAATGATTCTGGCAATCCGTTGTCGGCCGGCGAGTTATTCGAGATATTTTCAGGATTAAAATCTTTACCTTCATCTTTTGACTGGTACATAGAAGATCAAGAAGCTTCTGCTTTAAGTGATGCTCTTTCAGTGCATTTTTGTCAGAATAAGGCTTGGAGGTCATGTAAAATTAAGGTAATGGAAGCCTATGCTGTTAATAAATCTGCCCGTAGAGAACGTTTTGCTGAGGTAATAGCAGGAATCAGAGATTATACGGCAGAAGAATTAGATGGAGAACTACTTGACTTATATGAGGCTTCAAAAAAACTCTCTTATTTCCAGGGTAGAGGACCTAATGCTTTCCTCGTATTATTAAGAAATTTAGCTTCTGAAAATTAATATGATTTTTCATAATAAATGACACTAAATAATAACTTAAAACTGGCTGAAAACGCAGTTCTATGTATAGAAGAGAGTCTAAGTAAAGTTTTCCAAGAAAGGTCTAATCAGGTTTTTCACAAATTAGAAAACATTTTGACAATTTTTAAGGAAGAAAAAGTTTCTACTAGTCATTTCAATCAATCTTCTGGTAGTGGTCATGATGATATATCTAGAGAAAAAATTGATGCGGTTTTTGCAAGACTGTTTCTTGCTGAAAAGGCAGCTGTGAGGATGCAATTTGTAAGTGGAACGCACGCAATAAGTTCTGTTTTATTTGGAATTCTTAGACCTGGAGATGTAATGTTATCTCTTACAGGACAACCATATGACACGTTAGAAGAGGTAATAGGAATAAGGGGGGGAGGTAAAGGCTCACTTAAAAATTTTGAGATTGAATATAAGCAAATAAATATCTGCGAGAATTTTGATTTTTTTGAAGAAAAAATTATTCATTCCTTTAAAGAAAATTCATGCAAATTAGTATTTATACAAAAAAGTTGTGGATATAGTTGGAGAAAATCTCTTACGAATCATCAGATAGAGAAAATTTGTAGTCTTATTCACTCTATTGATCCTAACTGTATATGTTTTGTTGATAACTGTTATGGAGAGCTTGTTGAAGATAGTGAACCAATTTCTAAAGGGGCAAATATAATTGCTGGATCATTAATTAAAAATTTGGGAGGAACAATCGTTCCTACTGGTGGGTACGTTGCAGGAGATGCTGAGTTGGTTGAGATGGCATGTTCGAGATTAACTTCACCAGGTATTGGTTCATCTGCAGGAATAAATTTTGGACTAGGAAGATTAATTCTGCAGGGTTTGTTTTTAGCACCACAAACTGTTCACGAATCACTAAAAGGTGCTGATATGGTTGCGGCAGTTTTTAAAAATTTAGGATTTAAGGTTTTACCAGAGCCAGCAACTTATAGATCTGATCTTATTCAGTCAATAAGATTGAAAAATCCTGATATGGTACAAAAAGTTTGTCAATCTTTTCAAAATTCTTCACCAGTAGATTCTTTTCTTAATGTTGTTCCATCATCAATGGATGGATATGATTCAAAATTGTTAATGGCAGGAGGTACATTTATTGAAGGTAGTACAAGCGAATTTTCTGCTGATGCTCCTCTAAGAGATCCTTACAATATTTTTGTTCAAGGTGGTTCTCACATAGCTCACATCAAAATTGCATTAATTCGATTATTATTTGAATTATTAGAGGAAAAATTAATTTCAAAGGATTCTCTTTTTCATTTATAAACTTAATAATGTCTTACCAGTTTCCAAACAACCTTAATTATGCTGATACACATGAGTATGTCTTGGAACAAAATGGATTGTTAAAAATTGGAGTAAGTGAATTTGCTGTAGATCAATTAGGAGACATTGTTTTTGTTGAGTTAGCTGATCAAGGGACGACTTTAGAGAAAGGTGAGACTTTTGGAACAATAGAATCTGTTAAGGCTGTTGAGGAAGTCTACCTACCTTTTTCTGGGAAAATAGTTTCTATAAATGAAACTGTTATTGACAACCCTGAGCTTTTGCAGAATGATCCGATTGGAGAAGGTTGGTTAGTCATTTTGAAACCAGAATCAGAAGTATCAATTGCTGATTTGATGACTTCTGAGGAATATCAATCAAAGGTTGTACCAAAATAAGGCAAATTTTTAAAAAGGAGCTATTTTAAAGAAAAATATTTTAATATGACATCTAAATTTGAGTCTGATCTGTTTATAGATAGGCATCTAGGGTTAGGAGATAATGATGAGAGAATTATGCTAAATAAACTTGGTTTTAATAATATTGATCAATTTATAAATCAAGTTATTCCTGAAGATATTCAGCTTAAACATAAACCTTCAGAAATATTACCCCAAGGTTGCTCAGAAATTGAGGCTTTAAATCAATTAGAAGAGATTGCGAAGAAAAATACCAAGATGAGATCACTAATAGGCCTTGGTTATTATGACAATCATATGCCTAAAGTAATCCAAAGACATGTTCTTGAAAATCCTAGGTGGTACACTTCTTATACTCCATATCAAGCAGAAATTGCACAAGGAAGATTAGAAGCTCTATTTAATTTTCAGACTATTGTTTGTGAACTTACAGGATTTCCTGTCGCCAATGCCTCTTTGTTAGATGAGGGTACTGCTTCAGCAGAAGCTATGGCCATGAGTTTTGCCGCAAGAAAAAATAAATCTTCAAAAGTGTACTTAGTAGAATCAAATGTTTTTGATCATACTTTTAATGTTCTACAAACCAGAGCAAAACCTTTGGGAATATCCTTAAAACGCTTTACTCAAAGCAACCTACTTAATCTTGATGATGTTTTTGGAATGTTGTTGCAATTACCCGGTAAAAATGGACAATTATTTGATCCCACATTTTTAATATCCCAAGCACATAGATCAGGAATTATTGTAACAGCATGTATTGATCCACTAGCACAAGTTTTAATTAAACCAATTTCTGAATTTGGTGTTGATGTAGCAGTGGGTAGTATGCAAAGATTTGGAGTTCCAATGGGTTTTGGTGGACCCCATGCAGCATATTTTGCCTGTAGCGAAAAATATAAAAGGCTTATACCTGGAAGAATTGTTGGGCAAACTCTCTCTAAAAATGGAGAAAAGTCTCTAAGATTAGCATTGCAAACAAGAGAGCAACATATTAGGAGGGAAAAGGCCACTAGCAACATTTGTACTGCTCAATCTTTGTTAGCCATAATTTCATCATTTTACGCCATTTATCATGGACCTTCTGGATTAACGCAAATTGCCAAGAGATTAGTGGAGTTGAGAATAAATTTAGAATCGTGTTTGGCTGATTTAGGTTTTGATATCGCTGATGGGGTTAGATTTGATAGTGTTGATGTTTATTCTAGGTACTCCCAGAGGATCCATAATGAAGCTTTAAAAAATGGGTATAACCTACGAATTTTGCCATTGGGATCAACCATTGAAAATTCAACTGGCTTTGGGATTTCTTTAGATGAGCTTAGTAATGAAAAAGAAATAAAAGATATTGTGACCTTCATAGCAAACGTTATAGAAAAAAAAGAAGATTTAGAGCATATAAAATTTGATAAAGGATTTCATCTTGAAGGTTTAGCCTTGAGATCCAGTGAATGGATGCAGCAAGATATATTCACAAATTACCAAAGTGAAACTGAATTATTGAGATATATATTCCGACTTGCTGAAAAAGATTTTTCTTTGGTAGATGGAATGATGCCATTGGGAAGCTGCACCATGAAGTTAAATTCTGCAGCAGAATTAAATCCAGTCTCTTGGGCTAATTTATCTGCCATTCATCCTTTTTCTCCACTAGATCAAACTAAAGGCTATTCAAAAATAATTTCTGATCTAGAAAAATGGATAAGTGATATTGTCGGTTTAAAATCAGTTTCTTTCCAACCAAATGCAGGCTCTCAAGGTGAGTTTGCAGGTTTATTGGCAATAAATTCTTATTTTGAATCAAAAGGCGAATTTTCAAGAAAAAAATGTTTAATTCCAAAAAGTGCTCATGGAACAAATCCTGCTAGTGCAGTTATGGCAGGGTTCGATGTTTTAACTGTTGAATGTGATGACGAAGGAAATATTGATTTTCAAGATTTGTCAATTAAGGTTAAGAAATTTGATAAACAAATAGGGGCTCTTATGTTGACTTATCCCTCTACTCATGGAGTTTTTGAATTACAAATCAGAAAGATATGTGATTTAATTCATTGTGTTGGAGGATTTGTTTATTTAGATGGAGCAAATTTGAACGCTCAGGTTGGATTATGTAAACCGGGTAATTATGGTGTCGATGTTTGTCATTTGAATTTACATAAAACTTTTTGCATTCCACATGGAGGTGGTGGTCCAGGAGTAG